>NZ_CP093361.1:341945-683890 GCF_023380205.1 Nicoliella spurrieriana | reverse complement strand
CGGCCCGGTCAGCAGCACTGGATGCGGATTGAGTGGCCGTGGAAGCCGTTTGACTGGCAACCACCACCGCACTGGCAGCCGAACTTGCAATCGATGCCTGTTGCGCAGCAATCACGTTCGCAGAGTTTGCGGCGGAGGAGTCCCCTACATCAGCGAAGTGCTTAGCATTTGAATCAGCAACACTGGCAACACTAGCGGCGGAACTAGCCAATGCGTTTTGGGCAACTGCGGATTGGGCAGCGGCACTGGCGACGTTCTTAGCCGATTGGGCAGCGGCATTGGCAACGTTGGCATCCGCATGCGCGGAGCTAACTACGCTCGCAGCGGAATTAACCACTGCATCGGCGGAGCTTACGACCGGATTATTTGGATGCGTTGCGGCAGCACTGTTGGCGGCTGATGCTGATGAAGTTGCGGCAGCATCGGCACTGGCAGTCGTGCTAGTGGCAATTGAAGCAGCACTGGCATAACTAGCAGCAAGGCTGGCATTTACGACCGCCCCACTGGCAGCAGCAGAAGCCGTCACGTTGGCACGATCAGCTTCGGATGATGAAGCGCCGGCCCGGTTGGATTCGGCATCTTCAGCACTGGCAGCAACACTCGCAACCATGGTAGCAGATGATGCGGCACTAGCGGCAGCAATGGCCAACTGCGCATCGGAAGCAGCCCGGGCAGAGTCGCTGGCAGCGGATTCTGCAGCAGTCGAAGCAGCTTGACTAGCGGCAACAGCAACGGAGGTTGCAGTTGAAGCAGTCGCAGCTTGCGATGCAGCCACCACGTTCGCAGATGCGGCCAGGGAGGCATTCCCGACTACGGCCGCCTGCTTAGCAACTGCGGCAGCCGAAGTTGCAGCACTGGCAGCGGAACTAGCAAGCGTACTTTGGGCCGTGGCTGTTTGAGCAGCGGCACTGGCAACACTGGTTGCTGATTGAGCATCAGTATTGGCTAATGCAGCGTCGGCATGGGCCGAACTGGCTACGGCAGCTGCGGAATTGACTACGGAAGTAGCGGAACTAACCACGGCGTTTGCAGTATGGCCAGCAGCAATGCTATTTGCAATTGCAGCCGAAGCAGCAGTTACACTAGCGGCACTCGTGGTGGTATCAGTCGAAGTGGATGTTGCAATCGCAGCACTAGCGGCAAGGCTGGCATTTACATTCGTGGCACTAGCAGCATTCGAAGCGGCTGGCGTAGCACTAGCGGCTTCAGATGAAGCAGCACTGGCACTCCTTACGCCAGCATCCTCAGCACTAGCGGCACTAAATGCAACTGCACTGGCGGAATCAGCAGCACTGGCAGCGGCACTGGCAACGCTCGCAGCGGATGAAGCCGTCATTGCATCATTAGATGCTGAGACGGTCGCAGTCGATGCGGTTTGTGAAGCAGCCACTGCAGCAGCGGCCGCAACACTGGCGGTTGAAGCCTGCGTGGAAGCGACCACGTTGGCAGCCGATGCGGAGGCAGAGTCTCCAGAAGCGGCATCCCGTTGGGCGTTCGATGCGGCAACGCTGGCAGCAAGGGCGGCCGAACTAGCGAGCATGCTTTGGGCATTCGCTGAGTTAGCAGCAACGCTGGCAGCATTCTTAGCCGATTGCGCATCCGCATTCGCGGAGTCAGCAACCACGTGCGCAGCGCTCGCAGCACTGGCGGCTGAAGTAGCGACTGCAGCAGCGGAACTAACGACTACGTTGGAAGCATGAGCAGCAGCAGCGCTGTTAGCAGTAACCGCAGCGGTATTCGCAGCTTGATCTGCATTCGCAGTCGCGCTGGTGGAAACCGCGGTGGCACTAGCGTAGCTCGATGCTAAGGCAGCATCGGCAGTCGCACCGCTCGCAGCGGCACTGGCAGCCACGGTAGCGCTACTTGCTTCCGATGAGGAAGCAGTGGCGCTGCTGGATTCAGCATCAGCCCCACTAGCAGCACTCGTTGTGGTTGCACTCGCACTCGCAGCGGTAGTCGCTGCATCAATGGCTAATTGTGCGTCTGAAGCCGCTCTGACCGAAGCACTCGCAGCGGATTGGTTCGCAATCGATGCGGCTTGACTAGCAGCTACGATTTGAGCAGCAGCGGAACTAGCAAGCGCGGTTTGTTGAGCAGCGATCACATTTGCGGAATCGGCAGAAGCAGAATTACCAGTATTGGCATAGCTGCTTGCCTGGGCTGCAGCATAACTAGCGGCACTGGCAGCCGAACTGGCGGTGGTGCTGTGCAAGTTGGCAAGGGTGGCAGCTGAAATAGCAGCACTCTTAGCAGCTTGGGCATCAGCATTCGCAACGTCAGCATCGGAGTGAGCCGAACTAGCCACGAACGCAGCGGAACTAGCTAATTCAGCAGCAGAGGTAACCCCTGGGTTCGTTGGGTGGTTAGAAGCATAGCTTTCAGCTGACCGGTTCGCAGTGGCTGCTGAATCATTCGCACTGGCGGTTGAACTGGTCGAAATCATCGCAGCACTGGCGTAACTAACTGCGAGGCTAGCGTTGGTGTTAGCACCATTGGCGGCACTGACGGCCACTGCGCTAGCACTGGTAGCAGAACTAAGCGCGGTGCTGGCACTCGTGTTTTCAGCATCGTTTGCCGAAGCGGCAGTCGAAGCCACCACGTTCGCAGATGATGCGGCACTGGCAGCAGCGGAAGCGGCCTTAGCGGCAGCAGCGGCGTTAGCGAACGCACTCGCTGCAGATTGAGTAGCGTTCGCAGCGTTTTGACTAGCAACCACAGCGGCAGCAGCAGCTTGATTGGCAGTCGAAGCTTGTTGCGATGCAATTACATTCGCGGAGGCAGCTGAATCAACATTGCCAATGGCAGCGTAGCTGTTGGCAGTTGAAGCGGCAGCACTCGCAGCCACGGAAGCGACACTGGCGACGCTACTTTGTTGGTTTGCAGAATCAGCAGCAGCACTGGCAACGCTCTTTGCGGATTGGGCAACGGCGTTAGCAGCGTTGAGCACCACGTTGGCTGAGCTAGTAACTACGGCAGCGGAGTTGACCACGGAGGCAGCTGATTTAATAACTGCATTGGATGGATGTGCTGAGGCGTAGCTATTAGCGGAGGTCGTAGCACTGGATGCAATACTGCTATTGCTTTCAACATCGCTAGTTGCTGAACTCGTGACACTTGCATAGATGGAAGCCAACCGGTCGTTTGCACTTACCCCACTGGCAGCGGAGATGACGATCGCAGTTGCACTTGCAGTAGCGGAGGCAGCAGAACTAGCTTGACTCACACCAGCATCCTCAGCACTAGCGGCACTGGATGCAGTGACCGAAGCCGTGGAAGCGGCATCGGCAGCAGCACTGGCAACTTGGGCATCAGAAGCAGCTCTGACCGAAGCACTGGCTGCTACCTGGGCCGCAGTCGAAGCGGCAAGGCTAGCAACAACGGCCTGGCTAGCAGCGAAACTAGCGGTCATGGCCTGGGTAGAAGCAACCACGTTCGCAGATGATGCGGAGTCAGCATTGCCGGCAGCTGCGTAGCTTTGGGCCATTTGAGCAGCGGAAGTGGCGGCGCTGGCAGCGGAACTAGCATTCGTACTTTGGACGTTTGCAGATTGCGCAGCAGCACTCGCAGCTTCCTTCGCGGATTGCGCAGCCGAGTTAGCAACGGTTGCATCGGCATTGGCGGCACTAGCCGTTCCGGCAGCCGAATTGATTACGGATGCAGCGGAAGTCACCACGGTATTAGCTGGATATGCAGATGCATAACCATCAGCAGCCTTGGCAGCAGCAGAGGTCATGCTATTCGCACTGGCCGTGGAGCTCGTCGATACTGCGGCGGCACTCGCATAACTAGATGCGAGTGCGGCGTTACTATCGGCACCCTGGGCAGCATTCCTTGCCGCCGTATTGGCGCTAGTAGCGGAGCTAAGGGCGTTGCTGGCACTGGTGGAGCCTTGATCCTCAGCACTAGCGGCAGCAGATGCAAGCGCGTTCGCAGATGAAGCAGCTTGCGCAGCAGCATCGGCAGCCTTGGCGTCCGAAGCAGCCTTAGATGCGGCACTTGAAGCAGCTTGAGTCGCAGTCGCTGCCGTTTGACTGGCAGTGACAGTGGCATCAGCAGCAGCACTGGCCGTGGCAGCTTGTGAGGATGCGACCACGTCAGCAGAATCAGCAGCACTAGTGTTCCCAGCAGCAGCGTAGCTCTGCATTTTCAGCAGCAACACTGGCAGCAGCGGCAGCCGAACTAGCAAGCGTGCTTTGGGCAGTTGCCGATTGGGCAGCGGCACTAGCCACACTATTGGCAGATTGAGCAACCACGTTGGCAGCGCTCGCATCTGAGTGGGCAGCACTGGTCACCGCAGTGGCGGAGGTAGCCACTGAAGCTGCGGACTTGATGATCGGGTTAGCAGGATGCGCAGCGGCATAACTGTTAGCAGACGTCATTGCGCTAGTAGCCGTACTGTTATCGCTGGTAACGTCACTATTAGCGGAACTAGCAATGCTTGCATAGCTGGATGCTAGGCTAGCATTCGTGTTCGCCCCACTAGCGGCGGTGCTGGCAGCGGTATTGGCACTCGCTGCTTCAGATGAAGCAGTGGTAGCGCTACTGGATTCAGCATCCCCTGCACTAGCAGCGGTAGTAGCAACGCTCCCGGCAGTAGTGGCAGTATTAGCAGCAGCAATGGCGACTTGGGCATCGGAAGCAGCTCTAGCAGCGGCACTCGATGCACTCTGGGTCGCAGTCGATGCGGTTTGACTAGCAACGACCGCAACGCTGGCAGCGCTACTTGCAAGGACGGCTTGTGATGCTGCGACCACGTTCGCAGAGGCAGCGGAGTCAGCATTGCCGGCAGCAGCGTAGCTTTGGGCCATCTGAGCAGCAGAGGTCGCAGCACTAACAGCAGAACTAGCGTTCATCCGTTGCGCAGTGGCAGTCGTAGCAGCAGCGGCAGCGGTGCTCTTAGCTGATTGGGCAGCGGCATTCGCTACGACGGCATCAGCACTGGCAGCGCTGGCAACCGATGCAGCGGAAGTTACAACGGACGTAGCAGAAGTAACGACCGTGTTCGTTGGGTGCGCAGAGGCAGCGGCAGTTGCTGAAGCTAACGCAGCATTGGCGGTATTAGCAGCACTTGCCGTGGAACTCGTTGACACTGCAGCGTCACTAGCGTAACTGGATGCTAAGGCAGCATCGGCATTGGCACCGCTAGCAGCCGTCGAAGCAGCCGCGTTGGCGCTCGTAGCAGAACTAAGGGCGTTGCTTGCACTCGTTGAGCCTTGATCACCGGCACTAGCGGCACTGTTAGCAACATCGGCAGCGACCGAAGCGGTACTCATGGCATCGGTTGCGGCCTTGGCATCAGAAGCGGCTCTCACGGAAGCGCTGGATGCACTTTGGGTCGCAGTCGATGCGGTCTGACTAGCGATGACTGCTTGGGATGCAGCAGCAGAAGCATTATCAGCTTGGGTGGATGCAATTACGTTCGCTGAAGCAGCGGAGTCAGCATTCCCGGCACTGGCAAAGCTTTGGGCGGCACTGGCAGCACTAGCTGCGATCGATGCGGCAACGGAAGCGTTCGCACTAGCAACGGTTGCGGAATCAGCAGCCGTGGATGCAACTGCCTTGGCAGATTGCGCGGCAGAATTTGCAACGTTGGCATCGGAGTGAGCAGCACTAGCCACGCTCGCAGCCGAGTTAACGACTGACGCAGCCGAACTAACGACCTTGTTGCTAGAATGAGTAGCAGCATCGCTGTTGACGGAAGCTGCGTAACTAGCGGTTGTGGAATCAGCATTGGCAGTCACGCTGGTGGATGCACTAGCTTGACTAGCGTAGCTAGATGCTAAGCTGGCGTTGCTATTGGCACCACTGGCGGCAGTGCTTGCCGTAGCGTTAGCACCGGAAGCTTCATTCGAGGCAGCATCGGCACTACTGATTCCAGCATCACCGGCGCTGGCGGCACTGGATGCGATTACGCTTTGCGCACTAGCAACGTTGGCAGCATCGGTAGCAAGTTGAGCATCGGACGCAGCCCTGGAGGCAGCACTGGATGCGGATTGCGTGGCAGTCGATGCGGTCTGACTAGCAGCAACGGCAACGCTGGCGGCGGCACTAGCAACGACCGCTTGTGATGAGGCCACCACGTTGGCGGAAGCAGCGGAGTCAGCATCCCCAACAGCAGCATAGCTTTGGGCAATCTGGGCAGCGGAAGTAGCGGCACTGGCAGCCGAACTAGCGTTGGTGCTTTGGGCGTTGGCGGTCGCAGCTGCGGCAGCAGCAGCGCTCTTAGCACTTTGCGCATCGGCGTTGGCAGCATTGGCATCCGCATGGGCGGAACTAGCCACGCTGGCGGCCGAACTGATCAAGATTGCAGCCGAGCTGATAACCGCGTTGGTTGGGTGGGCTGAAGCTTGCGCACTGGCAGCCTTGGAAGCCGTTGCGGCAGTCGTGTCGGCACTGGCAGTCGAGTCAGTGGATCCTTGTGCATCACTAGCGTAACTCGATGCTAATTGAGCATTGGCGTTGGCACCACTGGCGGCATTGCTTGCAACGGTGTTAGCACTGGTTGCAGAACTAAGCGCATTGCTTGCGCTAGTGGAGCCCTGGGTCCCGGCAGTCGCAGCACTGGATGCAATTGCGTTCGCAGATGCAGCAGCGGAAGCGGCATCGTCAGCTAGTTTAGCATCGGAAGCGGCTCTCACGGAAGCACTGGAAGCACTTTGGGCAGCAGCGGAAGCGGTTTGACTGGAAACCACGGCAGCGGCGGCAGCCTGACTAGCAACCGATGCTTGTTGTGAAGCAATGCTATTGGCCATCGCAGCAGCCTCAGAATTACCAGCAGCAGCATAGCTCTTCGCTTGAGCAGCAGCGGAACTAGCAGCAATGGCAGCAACACTCGCATAGCTGCTTTGCGTCGTTGCCGATTGCGCAGCATCACTGGCGGTACTCTTAGCGGTTTGCGCAGTGGAGTTGGCAATTAATGCATCTGAATTAGCGGCACTGGTAACCACGGCAGCGGAGTTGACCACTGAAGCAGCCGAACTAATGACCGCATTCGATGGGTTGGCTGAGGCGTAGCTGTTCGCAGAACTAACGGCACTAACCGTGTTCGCATTATCATTAGCCACATCACTGGTCGAAACACTAGTTTGACTAGCGTAACTCGATGCAAGACTGGCATCATTGTTAGCGCCACTGGCAGCGTTACTTGCAGCGGTGTTGGCACTAGCGGCTTCGGATGAAGCGGAACTAGCACTATTGGATTCGGCATCACCGGCACTAGCGGCATTAGATGCGATCACACTTTGTGCACTAGCAACGTTGGCGGCATCGGTGGCTAATTTAGCATCGGAAGCGGCTCTCGAATCGGCACTAGATGCGGATTGGGTCGCAGCCGAAGCGGTTTGGCTAGCGGCAACGGCAACACTGGCGGCAACACTGGCGTTGGCGGCTTGTGAAGATGCCACAACGTTAGCAGAAGCAGCCGAAGTGGCGTTGCCAACAGCAGCGTAGCTTTGGGCCGCACTCGCAGCCAAACTAGCGGCGCTGGCAGCCGAACTAGCGTTAGTGCTTTGGGCGTTGGCGGTCGCAGCAGCAGCTGCAGCAACGCTCTTGGCACTTTGCGCATCGGCATTGGCAGCATTGGCGTCCGCGTGGGCGGAACTAGCAACGCTGGCAGCGGAACTGATCAAGGTCGCAGCCGAGCTGATGACCGCGTTAGTTGGGTGGGCAGCAGCTTCAGCACTGGCGGCCTTTGAAGCTGTCGCAGCAGTTGTGTCGGCACTGGCAGTCGAGTCAGTGGCCCCTTGCGCATCACTGGCGTAACTCGATGCTAATGTGGCATCGGCGTTAGCGCCCTGAGCAGCATTTGAAGCAGCGGTGTTCGCGCTAGTAGCGGAACTAAGTGCATCACTGGCACTGGCTGACCCTTGGGTCCCGGCACTGGCGGCACTGGATGCAACTGCATTTGCAGATGATGCAGCGTTAGCGGCAGCATCAGCAGCCTTGGCATCGGAAGCGGCTCTCACGGAGGCGCTGGATGCGCTTTGCACGGCCGTCGATGCGGTTTGACTCGCAACCACGGCATTCGAAGCAGCAGCACTGGCAGTGGCAGCTTGCGATGAAGCAACCACGTCCGCAGCGGATGCGGAGTCAGCATTCCCGGCATCAGCGTAGCTCTTAGCATTCGAGGCAGCCGTTGAAGCAGCAGCGGCAGCTGAACTAGCGACACTGCTTTGCGCAGTGGCACTAGCAGCGGCAGCACTGGCGACACTCTTGGCAGCTTGAGCCACATTGTTGGCAGCATTCGCATCAGAGCGTGCATTACTGGTAACTACGGCAGCGGAGTTGACCACGGCAGCAGCCGAACTAATGACTGCATTCGATGGGTTGGCTGCGGCGTAGCTGTTTGCAGAACTAGCAGCGTCAGCAGTATTGGAATCATCACTGGCAACATCGCTGGTCGAAGCACTGGTTTGACTAGCGAGACTGGATGCAAGACTGGCATCGTTATTAGCACCACTGGCAGCGGTACTTGCCGTCGAACTAGCACCGGAAGCTTCATTCGAGGCAGCATCGGCACTACTGATCCCGGCATCATCCGCACTAGCGGCGGTAGATGCGATTACGCTTTGTGCACTAGCGACATTGGCAGCATCGGTGGCCATCTTAGCATCAGAAGCAGCTCTTGAATCAGCACTCGATGCGGATTGGGTCGCAGTCGAAGCAGTCTGACTAGCAGCAACGGCAACGCTGGCGGCAACACTGGCGTTGGCGGCTTGTGAAGAAGCGACAACGTTAGCAGAAGCAGCTGAAGTGGCGTTCCCCTCTGCAGCGTAGCTTTGGGCCGCACTCGCAGCCAAAGTAGCGGCACTGGCAGCCGAACTAGCGTTGGTACTTTGAGCGTTGGCAGTTGCAGCAGCAGCGGCAGCCGTACTCTTGGCACTTTGGGCATCAGCATTGGCAGCATTGGCGTCCGCATAGGCGGAACTAGCCACACTGGCGGCCGAACTGATCAAGGTCGCAGCCGAGCTGATGACCGCGTTGGTTGGATGTGCTGAAGCCTGTGCACTGGCGGCCTTTGAAGCCGTTGCAGCAGTCGTATCAGCATTGGCAGTCGAGTCAGTGAATCCTTGTGCATCACTAGCGTAACTCGATGCTAATGTGGCATCGGCGTTGGCACCCTTGGCCGCATTCGATGCAGCAGTATTGGCACTGGTTGCAGAGCTAAGCGCGTCACTGGCACTGGCTGACCCTTGCATCCCGGCACTGGCGGCACTGGATGCGATTGAGTTAGCTGAAACGGCAGTGGAAGCAGCCGAACTAGCAACCTGGGCATCGGAAGCGGCTCTCACGGAAGCACTGGATGCACTTTGCACGGCCGTCGATGCGGTTTGACTCGCAACGACCGCATTCGATGCAGCAGCACTGGCACTTTCTGCTTGCGATGAAGCGACCACGTTGGCAGCGGATGCGGAGTCAGCATTTCCGGCAGCAGCATAACTCTTAGCAATCGCAGCGGCACTACTTGCAGCACTTGCAGCCACACTCGCAGCACTACTTTGGGCTGCAGCCGATTGAGCAGCAGCACTGGCAGTGCTCTTAGCCGATTGAGCAGCAACATTGGCAGTGGTGGCATCGGAATTAGCAGCACTAGCAACCGCAGCAGCGGAAGTGGATACTGAAGCGGCAGAACTAACCACGACGTTGCTAGATTGAACGGCAGCGTAACTGTTAGCAGCACTGGCAGCACTGGAGGCAGTCCCGTTGTCATTAGCAACGGAGCTGGTCGAGACATTGGTTCGACTAGCGTAGCTCGAAGCTAGGCTAGCATCGTTGTTCGCCCCACTCGCAGCATTGCTTGCAGCGGTGTTGGCACTCGAGGCTTCGGTGGAGGCAGCAGCGGCGCTGTTAACACCGGCATCCCCCGCACTAGCGGCACTGGATGCAATCACACTTTGCGCACTAGCCACGTTGGCAGCAGCGCTCGCAACCTGGGCATCAGAAGCAGCTCTGGATGAGGCACTCGATGCGGATTGGGTCGCAGTCGATGCGGTTTGACTCGCAACCACGGCAACACTGGCGGCAACGCTGGCGTTGGCAGCTTGCGATGAAGCAACGACGTTGGCAGAGGCAGCCGAAGTGGCGTTACCAACAGCAGCGTAGCTTTGCGCTAGGCTAGCGGCAGAATCAGCAGCACTGGCGGCCGCACTCGCATTGGTGCTTTGGGCGTTGGCGGTCGCAGCAGCGGCAGCGGCAGTACTCTTAGCACTTTGCGCATCGGCATTGGCAGCATTCGCATCAGCATGGGCGGAACTAGCGACACTGGCAGCCGAACTAATGACGGCAGCAGCGGAGGTGACAATCACATTCGTTGGGTGGCCAGAAGCTTCGGCACTGGCGGCAGTCGATGCTGCAGCAGCACTAGCATCAGCAGCGGCAGTTGAGTTAGTCGAAATAACGGCAGCGCTGGCGTAGCTAGATGCTAAGGTCGCAGCGGCATTGGCACCCTTGGCCGCATTTGATGCAGCGGTATTGGCGCTGTTGGCCGAGTTAATGGCATCACTGGCACTAGCAGAACCTTGATCACCAGCACTGGCGGCACTGGATGCAACCACATTAGCGGAGGTCGCAGTACTTGCAGCGGCGCTAGCAACACTGGCATCAGATGCAGCTCTGGAAGCAGCACTCGATGCACTTTGCTTAGCGGTGGAAGCAACTTGACTGGCAATGACTGCATTCGAAGCAGCATCACTAGCAGTCGCAGCTTGCGATGAAGCAACCACGTTGGCAGCAGAAGCGGAGGCAACGTTACCAACAGCAGCATAACTCTTGGCATTCGATGCCGCCGTACTTGCAGCTACGGCAGCGGAACTAGCCAACGTACTCTGTGCAGTTGCTGATTGAGCAGCGGCACTGGCGGTACTCTTGGCTGATTGAGCAGCAACGTTAGCGGTATTGGCATCAATATGAGCCGAACTGGCAACGATGGCAGCCGAATTAGCAACCGAAGCTGCGGAACTAACGATTGGGTTGCTAGAATGAGCAGCAGCGTAGCTGTTAGCAGATGATGCCGCACTTGAAGCCGTTCCATCGTCATTTGCAACGCTACTGGTCGAAGCGCTGGCAGCACTAGCATAACCGGATGCCAGGTTGGCATCGTTGTTCGCACCACTAGCGGCGTTGCTTGCAGCAGTATTGGCACTGGCTGCTTCAGATGAGGAAGCATCAGCACTACTTGATCCGGCATCGCCGGCGCTAGCAGCGTTGGATGCAATCACACTTTGCGCACTAGCAACATTGGCAGCATCGGTGGCGACCTTCGCATCGGATGCAGCTCTCACGGAGGCACTCGATGCAGTTTGGGCCGCAGTTGAAGCCGTCAAGCTAGCAGCCACAGCAGCACTCGCAGCCACACTGGCACTTACCGCTTGTGAAGCTGCCACGACGTTAGCGGATGATGCGGAAGCAGTATTCCCTACATTCGCATAACTTTGGGCCGCATTGGCAGCGGAAGTAGCAGCACTGGCGGTCATGCTAGCATTGATACTCTGGGCATTTGCGGATTGAGCAGCAGCACTGGCAACCGCCTTTGCAGATTGTGCAGCAGCGTTTGCGATGTTGGCATCCGCATGGGCGGAACTAGCAACGCTGGCAGCGGAGCTAATGAGCGTGGCAGCCGAACTGATGACCGCATTGGTTGGATGGGCAGCTGCTTCTGCACTAGCAGCCGTAGAAGCTGTAGCAGCAGTCGTATCAGCAGTTGCAGTCGAATCAGTCGAAACTTGCGCAGCACTAGCGTAGCTAGATGCAAGCGTAGCATCTGCATTCGCACCACTGGCAGCAGTCGATGCAGCGGTATTAGCAGAAGTAGCGGAGCTAAGGGCGTTGCTTGCACTAGCTGAACCCTGGTTGCCATCGTTAACGGCACTGGCGGCCGTCGAGTTAGCGGAGGCAGCAGTACTTGCAGCTGAATCAGCAATTTTAGCATCGGAAGCAGCTCTGGATGAGGCACTGGATGCACTCTGGACGGCAGTTGAGGCCGCCTGACTAGCAATGACCGCATTGGAAGCAGCAACACTAGCATTAGCGGCTTGCGATGAAGCAACTACGTCGGCAACGGAGGCTGAATCAGCATCGCCAGCAGCAGCATAACTCTTGGCGTTCGATGCAGCCGTGGAAGCAGCAGCAGCGGCGGCACTAGCGGCATTGCTTTGGGCATTGGCACTAGCAGCGGCGGCACTGGCAGCACTCTTGGCACTTTGGGCATCGCTATTGGCAGCGCTCGCGTCGGTATTAGCTGAATTAACCACTGCCGCAGCAGAATTAGCAACTGAAGCAGCAGCACTTACGACCGCATTCGATGGGTGCGCAGATGCATAACTACTTGCAGACTTGGCAGCAGCAGTCGCACTGGTCGTGTCGTTCACAACGTCATTCGTTGAGGCACTGGCAGCGCTCGCATAACTGGATGCCAGGTTGGCGTCATTATTCGCACCACTAGCGGCATTGCTTGCGGCAGTGTTGGCACTGACAGCCTCGGATGAGGAAGCATTGGCGCTACTGGATTCAGCATTGCCTGCATTAGCAGCACTGGATACGACACCATTGGCAGCAGTAGCAGCGCTAGCAGCGTTGGAAGCTACCTCAGCGTCGGAAGCAGCTCTGGAAGCGGCACTCGATGCAGATTGGGTCGCAGTCGATGCGGTTTGACTAGCAACGACGGCGGCACTGGCAGCAGCACTAGCAACCGCAGCTTGCGATGATGCAACCACGTTAGCGGAGGATGCTGAATCAACATTCCCGGCAGCAGCGTAGCTTTGCGCAATGCTTGCAGCGGAGTTGGCAGCACTGGCAGCCGAACTGGCGTTGGTACTTTGCGTATTAGCATTCGCAGCAGCGGCAGCAGCCGTGCTCTTGGCACTTTGCGCATCAGCATTGGCAGCGTTGGCATCGGTATGCGCTGAACTAGCAACACTGGCAGCTGAATTAACGGTAACTGTCGCAGCACTAATGACGGCGTTCGATGGATTAGCAGCGGCAGCAGCATTAGCTGATTTAGCAGCATCGGCAGCCGTGCTATCTGATCCCGCAGTCGAGTTAGTAGCAACTTGCGCAGCACTAGCGTAATTCGATGCTGATGTGGCATCGGCGTTGGCACCCTTAGCGGCAGCAGATGCAGCGGAATTGGCACTGTTAGCAGAGGCAATTGCAGCACTGGCACTAGCTGAACCCTGGGCGTCAGCGTTAGCAGCACTCGATGCAACTGCGTTAGCGGAGGATGCGGATTGGGCAGCAGCATCAGCCACCTTGGCATCGGAAGCGGCCCTGGATGAAGCGCTGGATGCGCTTTGGACGGCCATTGATGCGGTTTGACTCGCAACCACGGCGTTCGAGGCAGCCACACTTGCGGCGGCAGCTTGGTTCGAAGCAACTACGTTAGCAGCGGATGCTGAATCAGCATTGCCGGCTGCGGCGTAGCTCTTGGCGTTCGAGGCCGCCGTCGAAGCGGCAGCAGCGGCGGAACTAGCAGCACTACTTTGCGCATTCGCACTCGCAGCAGCATCACTGGCAACACTCTTGGCAGCTTGGGCCGCGGTATTGGCAATGACGGCATCAGAATTAGCGGAACTGGTAACCACGGCAGCGGAGTTTACGACTGATGCAGCCGACTTGATGACCGCATTCGATGGTTCAGCGGAGGCGTAACTATTGGCTGACGTTGCGGCATTTGAGGTATTTGCATTGTCGTTAGCAACATCACTGGTCGATGCACTAGTTTGACTAGCGAGACTCGATGCGAGGTTAGCATCGTTATTCGCCCCACTGGCAGCGTTACTTGCCGCCGTGTTGGCACTGGCAGCCTCAACGGAAGCCGCACTGGCACTATTGGATCCAGCAGTGCCGGCACTGGCAGCACTCGATGCGATCACACTCTGGGCACTGGCGACGTTCGCAGCATCAGTGGCCACCTTAGCATCGGAAGCAGCTCTAGCTGAAGCACTCGATGCAGATTGAGTTGCGGTCGAAGCGGTTTGACTAGCAAACACGGCCACGCTCGCTGCGGAACTTGCGATGACAGCTTGCGATGCTGCAACTACGTTGGCAGAGGATGCTGAATCAGCGTTCCCAGCCGCAGCGTAGCTTTGCGCAACGCTGGCAGCGGAATCAGCAGCACTGGCAGCCGAACTGGCATTCATACTTTGCGCATTGGCAGTCGCAGCGGCGGAAGCAGCAGTGCTCTTAGCACTTTGGGCATCGGCGTTAGCTGAATTAGCATCAGCATGGGCCGAGCTAGCCACGCTCGCAGCGGAACTGATGACGACGGCAGCGGAAGTAATGACGGCATTAGCTGGTTGTGCAGATGCTTGTGCACTGACGGCACTCGAAGCCGTCGCAGCAGTCGTATCAGCATTAGCGGTTGAATTCGTGGAAACTTGGGCATCACTGGCGTAACTCGATGCTAACGCGGCATCAGCATTGGCCCCACTGGCAGCATTGGATGCGGCAGTGTTGGCACTATTAGCTGATGAGATGGTATTACTTGCGCTGGTTGAACCCTGGTTACCAGCATTGGCAGCGCTGGAGCCCACCACCATGGCAGATGAAGCAGCACTAGCGGCAGCATCGGCAAGTTTAGCATCGGAAGCCGCCCGAACGGATGCACTGGATGCATTTTGGGCAGCAGCCGAAGCAGTTTGACTAGCCACCACAGCAGCGGCAGCGGCTTGACTAGTGATCGAAGCTTGTTGTGAAGCAATACTATTAGCAGTCGCAGCAGCCTCAGAATTACCAGCAGCAGCGTAGCTCTTGGCCTGTGCGGCAGCCGAACTAGCAGCGATGGCAGCAACGCTAGCGTAGCTACTTTGCGTCGTTGCCGATTGGGCAGCATCACTGGCGGTACTCTTAGCAGATTGGGCTGCAGTGTTTGCAATCAACGCATCAGAATTAGCGGTGCTGGTAACCACAGCAGCAGAGTTAACCACTGAAGCAACCGATTTAATGACCGCATTCGATGGTTCAGCGGAAGCGTAACTATTAGCTGAGGTAACGGCATTCGAAGTGTTCGTATTGTCGTTAGCAACATCACTGGTCGAAACACTCGCTTGACTAGCGTAGCTCGATGCTAAGTTCGCATCGTTGTTGGCCCCACTGGCAGCATTACTTGCAGCCGTGTTGGCACTAGCGGCTTCCGAGGAAGCGGAACTAGCGCTATTAGATCCGGCAGCACCAGCACTAGCGGCGTTCGATGCGATTACACTTTGCGCACTGGCGACGTTCGCAGCGTCAGTAGCTAGTTTAGCGTCGGAAGCAGCTCGTGAAGCGGCACTGGATGCAGATTGAGTCGCAGTCGATGCGGTCAAGCTAGCAGCAACGGCAACACTGGCGGCCGAACTAGCATTGGCAGCTTGGGATGCGGCGACCACGTTGGCAGAGGATGCTGAAGTAGCATTCCCGGCAGCAGCGTAGCTTTGCGCAGCACTAGCGGCGGAATCAGCGGCACTGGCAGCCGAACTAGCGTTAATGCTTTGGGCATTAGCAGTTGCAGCGGCACTAGCGGCGGTACTCTTGGCACTTTGGGCATCGGCGTTGGCCGAGTTAGCATCAGCATGCGCTGAACTAGCAACACTAGCGGCAGAACTAATCACAGCAGCCGCAGAAGTCACAACCGTGTTGCTTGGTTGGGCAGCCGCTTCAGCACTGGCAGCAGTTGAAGCAGTCGCAGCGGTTGAATCAGCAGTCGCAGTTGAGTCAGTCGATGCCTTGGCATCACTGGCGTAACTGGATGCTAAGGTCGCATTGGCGTTAGCACCACTGGCAGCATTACTTGCAGCGGTGTTGGCACTGTTGGCCGATGAAATGGCGTCACTGGCACTGGCTGAGCCCTGCGTCCCGGCATTGGCAGCGCTGGAAGCGACTGCATTGGCAGAGGATGCGGATTGAGCTGCAGCATCAGCAACCTTGGCATCGGAAGCGGCTCTGGATGAGGCACTCGATGCACTTTGGACGGCCGTTGATGCGGTTTGACTCGCAACCACGGCGTTGGAAGCAGCGACACTCGCAGCAGCAGCTTGGTTCGATGCAATCACGTCAGCAGCGGATGCGGAATCAGCATTCCCGGCAGCAGCGTAACTCTTGGCGTTTGAGGCAGCCGTTGAAGCGGCTGCAGCGGCGGAGCTAGCGGCACTGCTCTGGGCATTTGCACTAGCGGCAGCAGCACTAGCAGCGCTCTTAGCAGCCTGAGCATCGCTATTTGCCGAATTAGCATCGACGTGGGCAGCACTAACCACGGCAGCGGCCGAAGTAGCGACCGAAGCGGCCGAACTAACGACGGCATTCGATGGGTTAGCGGTAGCGTAGCTATTCGCAGACTTTGCATTGCCAGAGGCATTGCTATCATCGTTTGCAACATCACTGGTCGATGCACTGGCTTGACTAGCGAGACTGGATGCTAAGTTCGCATCGTTATTGGCCCCACTGGCAGCGTTGCTTGCGGCGGTGTTAGCACTAGCAGCTTCAGATGACGAAGCGTTAGCGCTACTGGATCCAGCATCACCGGCACTCGCAGCACTCGATGCAATTACACTTTGGGCACTGGCCACGTTCGCAGCATCAGTAGCAACCTTGGCATCGGAAGCAGCACGCGAAGCAGCACTCGATGCACTTTGGGTCGCAGTCGATGCAGTTTGACTAGCGACCACAGCGGCACTGGCAGCCGTACTTGCGATGACGGCTTGGGAGGCTGCGACCACGTTGGCTGAGGATGCTGAGTCAGCATTCCCAGCAGCAGCGTAGCTTTGCGCAGCACTAGCGGCAGAATCCGCAGCACTAGCAGCCGAACTAGCATTAGTACTTTGAATATTAGCACTGGCAGCAGCGTTAGCAGCAACGCTCTTGGCATTTTGAGCATCGGCGTTGGCGGAGTTAGCATCAGCATGGGCGGAACTAGCGACACTAGCAGCAGAGCTAATGACATTAGCAGCGGAACTGATGACCGCATTGGTTGGGTGTGCAGATGCTTCGGCACTAACGGCCTTTGAAGCAGTGGCAGCAGTTGTATCAGCAGTCGCAGTCGAGTCAGTCGAAGTTTGCGCATCGCTGGCGTAACTGGATGCTAAGGTTGCATTAGCATTGGCGCCACTGGCAGCGGCAGATGCAGCAGCATTGGCACTGTTAGCTGATGAAATGGCATCACTGGCACTGGCTGAACCCTGGTTCCCGGCGTTGGCAGCGCTAGATGCGACTGCATTAGCGGAAGATGCGGATTGGGCTGCAGCATCAGCAACCTTGGCATCGGAAGCGGCTCTGGATGAGGCACTCGATGCGCTTTGGACGGCCGTCGATGCGGTTTGACTGGCAACGACAGCGTTGGAGGCAGCCACACTCGCAGCAGCAGCTTGGTTGGACGCAATCACGTTAGCAGCGGATGCGGAGTCAGCATTCCCGGCAGCAGCGTAGCTCTTGGCGTTCGATGCAGCTGTACTTGCAGCAGCAGCGGCAGAACTAGCGGCACTGCTTTGGGCAGTGGCACTGGCAGCGGCATCACTGGCAACACTCTTGGCAGCTTGCGCAGCGGTGTTTGCAATCGCAGCATCTGAATTAGCGGAGCTCGTCACTACGGCAGCGGAGTTAACCACTGACGCAGCGGACTTGATGACCGCATTCGAAGGATCAGCTGAAGCGTAGCTATTGGCTGACGTTGCGGCATTTGAGGTATTGGTATTATCGTTGGCAACATCACTGGTCGATGCACTGGTTTGACTAGCAAGGCTCGATGCTAAGTTAGCATCGTTATTGGCCCCACTGGCAGCATTGCTTGCAGCGGTGTTGGCACTGGATGCTTCGGATGATGAAGCATTGGCACTGCTAATGGCAGCACTCCCAGCACTCGCAGCGGACGATACGATCGCACTTTGCGCACTAGCAATATTGGCAGCATCGGTCGCAACCTTGGCATCGGAAGCGGCTCGTGAAGAAGCACTCGAGGCGCTCTGGGTCGCAGTCGATGCGGTCAAGCTAGCAGCCACAGCAACGCTGGCGGCCGAACTAGCATTGGCAGCTTGGGATGCGGCGATCACGTTGGCAGAGGATGCTGAAGTAGCATTCCCGGCAGCAGCGTAGCTTTGCGCAGCACTGGCAGCGGAATCAGCGGCACTGGCAGCCGAACTAGCGTTAATGCTTTGCGCATTCGCAGTCGCAGCGGCACTCGCAGCGGTACTCTTAGCACTTTGCGCATCGGCGTTGGCTGAGTTGGCATCAGCATGCGCTGAACTAGCGACACTGGCAGCGGAGCTAATCACAGTGGCAGCCGAAGTCACAACCGTGTTATTTGGTTGGGCGGATGCAGCCGAACTAGCAGCGGTGGACGCCGTTGCAGCGGTTGAATCTGCAGCCGCAGTCGAGTCAGTCGATACCTTGGCATCACTGGCGTAACTGGATGCTAAGGTCGCATTGGCGTTAGCGCCACTGGCAGCGGCAGATGCAGCAGCATTGGCACTGTTGGCTGATGAAATCGCATCACTGGCACTGGCTGATCCCTGCGTCCCGGCATTGGCAGCGCTGGAAGCGACTGCATTGGCAGAGGATGCGGATTGAGCTGCAGCATCAGCAACCTTGGCATCGGAAGCGGCTCTGGATGAGGCGCTCGATGCGGATTGCACGGCCGTTGATGCGGTTTGACTTGCAACCACGGCGTTGGAAGCAGCGACACTCGCGGTCGAAGCTTGGGCAGCTGCAATTGAGTTCGCAGTGGATGCATCAGAAGCATCACCTGCAGCAGCGTAGCTCTTGGCGTTCGATGCAGCGGTGGAAGCAGCAGCGGCGGCGGAACTAGCGGCACTGCTTTGTGCATTCGCACTAGCGGCAGCAGCACTAGCAGCACTCTTGGCAGCTTGGGCATCGCTATTTGCCGAATTAGCGTCGACATGGGCGGCACTAACCACGGCAGCAGCCGAAGTAGCAACCGAAGCGGCCGAACTAACGACGGCATTCGATGGGTTAGCGGTAGCGTAGCTATTTGCTGATTTAGCATTGCCAGAGGCATTGCTATCATCGTTGGCAACGTCACTAGTTGAAGCACTGGCTTGACTAGCGAGACTGGATGCTAAGTTAGCATCGTTATTGGCCCCACTGGCAGCGTTACTTGCCGCGGTGTTGGCACTAGCGGCTTCAGATGAAGCGGAACTAGCACTATTAGATCCGGCATCACCGGCACTGGCAGCGTTCGAAGCAATTACACTTTGGGCACTGGCCACGTTCGCAGCATCAGTAGCAACCTTGGCATCGGAGGCGGCTCGCGAAGCAGCACTAGATGCAGATTGAGTGGCAATTGATGCGGTTTGACTAGCGACTACAGCGGCACTCGCAGCCGTACTTGCGATGACGGCTTGGGAGGCTGCGACCACGTTGGCTGAGGATGCTGAGTCAGCATTCCCAGCAGCAGCGTAGCTTTGGGCAGCATTTGCAGCCGAATTAGCAGCACTGGCAGCCGAACTAGCGTTGGTACTTTGAATATTAGCGCTCGCAGCAGCACTCGCAGCCACACTTGCAGCATTTTGAGCATCAGCGTTAGCTGAGTTTGCATCAGCATGGGCGGAGCTAGCGACACTAGCGGCCGAACTGATTACATTGGCAGCTGAACTGATGACTGCATTGGTTGGGTGTGCAGATGCTTCGGCACTAACGGCCTTTGAAGCAGTGGCAGCATTCGTGTCAGCATTGGCAGTCGAGTTAGTCGAAGTTTGGGCATCGCTGGCGTAACTGGATGCTAAGGTTGCGTTAGCATTGGCCCCACTGGCAGCATTGCTTGCCGCCGTATTCGCACTATTAGCTGAACTAATTTCGTTATTGGCACTAGCTGAACCCTGGTTCCCGGCGTTAGCAGCACTCGATGCGACTGCATTGGCGGAAGATGCGGATTGGGCTGCAGCATCAGCAACCTTGGCATCGGAAGCAGCCCGCACGGAAGCACTCGATGCACTTTGTACGGCCGTCGATGCGGTCTGACTAGCAACGACAGCGTTGGAAGCAGCCACACTCGCAGCAGCAGCTTGGTTGGACGCAATCACGTTAGCAGCAGATGCGGAGTCAGCATTCCCGGCAGCAGCGTAGCTCTTGGCGTTGGATGCCGCAGTCGAAGCAGCAGCGGCGGCGGAACTAGCGGCACTGCTTTGCGCAGTGGCACTGGCAGCAGCATCGCTCGCGGTACTCTTGGCAGCTTGCGCAGCAGTGTTTGCAATCGCAGCATCTGAATTAGCGGAGCTCGTCACTACGGCAGCGGAGTTAACCACTGACGCAGCGGACTTGATGACCGCATTCGATGGATCAGCGGAAGCGTAGCTATTCGCTGACGTCGCAGCAGTTGAGGTATTTGTATTATCGTTGGCAACATCACTGGTCGAAGCGCTGGTTTGACTAGCGTAGCTCGATGCAAGGTTAGCATCATTATTGGCCCCACTGGCAGCGTTGCTTGCAGCGGTATTGGCACTAGCAGCTTCGGAGGAAGCGGAACTAGCACTATTAGAGCCGGCAATTCCGGCATTCGCGGCGTTCGATGCGATCACACTTTGTGCACTGGCAACGTTTGCAGCATCGGTAGCTAGCTTAGCATCGGAAGCAGCTCTGGAAGCAGCACTCGATGCAGACTGAGTCGCCGTGGAGGCAGTGATGCTAGCAGTTACAGCAACGCTGGCAGCAGAACTGGCAGTGACAGCTTGGGAGGCTGCAACTACGTTGGCAGAGGATGCTGAGTCAGCATTCCCAGCCGCAGCATAGCTTTGCGCAGCACTAGCGGCAGAATCCGCAGCGCTGGCAGCTAAGCTGGCGGTGATGCTTTGAGCATTCGCGGTCGCAGCAGCAGTCGCAGCGGCACTCTTGGCGTTTTGAGCATCGGCGTTGGCCGAGTTAGCATCAGCATGGGCCGAACTAGCAACACTAGCGGCAGAACTAATCAAAGTAGCAGCTGAAGTTATCACGGTGTTGTTTGGTTGGGCAGCTGCTTCAGCACTGACAGCCGTTGAAGCAGTGGCAGCAGTCGTATCAGCAGCGGCAGTCGAATCAGTCGATACCTTAGCGTCACTAGCATAACTGGATGCTAAGGTTGCGTTCGCATTGGCGCCACTCGCAGCGGTAGATGCAGCAGAATTGGCACTGTTGGCCGATGCAATCGCATCACTAGCACTAGCTGAACCCTGCGTCCCGGCGTTAGCAGCGCTAGAAGCGACTGCATTAGCAGAGGATGCGGATTGGGCAGCAGCATCAGCAACCTTGGCATCGGAAGCAGCTCTGGATGAGGCGCTGGATGCGCTTTGGACAGCCGTCGATGCGGTTTGACTGGCAACGACAGCGTTCGAGGCGGCCACACTAGCGGTTGAGGCTTGGGTAGCTGCAATTGAGTTAGCCGTAGCTGCATCGGAAGCATCACCAGCAGCAGCGTAGCTCTTGGCATTCGATGCAGCCGTCGAAGCAGCAGCGGCGGCGGAACTAGCGGCACTGCTTTGTGCATTCGCACTAGCGGCAGCAGCACTAGCAGCACTCTTGGCAGCTTGGGCATCGCTATTTGCCGAATTAGCATCGCTATGGGCAGCACTAACGACGGCAGCAGCCGAAGTAGCGACCGAAGCGGCGGAACTAACAACGGCGTTCGATGGGTTGGCAGTTGCATAGCTATTCGCTGACTTCGCATTGCCAGAGGCATTACTATCATCGTTGGCAACATCACTGGTCGATGCACTAGTTTGACTAGCGAGACTCGATGCTAAGTTGGCATCGTTGTTCGCACCACTAGCAGCGTTACTTGCAGCGGTGTTAGCACTAGATGCTTCGGATGAGGAAGCATTGGCACTACTAATGGCAGCACTCCCAGCACTCGCAGCGGACGATAAGATCGCACTTTGCGCACTGGCAACGTTCGCAGCGTCAGTAGCAACCTTGGCATCGGAAGCAGCTCGTGAAGAAGCACTCGAGGCACTCTGGGTCGCAGTCGATGCGGTCAGGCTAGCAGCCACAGCAACACTGGCGGCCGAACTAGCGTTGGCAGCTTGGGATGCGGCGACCACGTTGGCAGAGGATGCTGAAGTAGCATTCCCGGCAGCAGCGTAGCTTTGCGCAGCAATAGCGGCGGAATCAGCGGCACTGGCAGCCGAACTAGCGTTAATGCTTTGGGCGTCAGCAGTTGCAGCAGCACTGGCGGCGGTACTCTTAGCGCTTTGGGCATCGGCGTTGGCCGAGTTGGCATCAGCATGCGCTGAACTAGCGACACTGGCAGCGGAGCTGATGACAGTGGCAGCCGAGGTCACAACCGTGTTATTTGGTTGGGCGGATGCAGCCGAACTAGCAGCGGTGGACGCCGTTGCAGCGGTTGAATCTGCAGCCGCAGTCGAGTCAGTCGATACCTTGGCATCACTGGCGTAACTGGATGCTAAGGTTGCATTGGCGTTAGCGCCACTTGCAGCGGCAGATGCAGCAGCATTGGCACTGTTGGCTGATGAAATGGCGTCACTGGCACTGGCTGAGCCCTGCGTCCCAGCGTTAGCAGCGCTGGAAGCGACTGTATTAGCGGAAGATGCAGATTGGGCAGCAGCATCAGCAACCTTGGCATCGGAAGCGGCTCTGGATGAGGCGCTCGATGCGCTTTGAACGGCCGTTGATGCGGTTTGACTCGCAACGACGGCGTTGGAAGCAGCCACACTTGCGATGGCGGCTTGGTTCGAAGCAATCACGTCAGCAGCGGATGCGGAGTCAGCATTCCCGGCAGCAGCATAGCTCTTGGCGTTCGATGCCGCCGTCGAAGCAGCAGCAGCAGCCGAACTAGCGGCACTGCTTTGTGCATTCGCACTAGCGGCAGCAGCACTCGCAGCGCTCTTAGCAGCTTGGGCATCACTATTTGCTGAATTAGCATCGACGTGGGCGGCACTAACCACGGCAGCAGCCGAGGTAGCGACCGAAGCAGCCGAACTAACGACGGCATTCGATGGGTTAGCGGTAGCGTAGCTATTCGCAGACTTTGCATTGCCAGAGGCATTGCTATCATCATTTGCAACATCGCTGGTCGAAGCACTGGCTTGACTAGCGAGACTCGATGCTAAGTTGGCATCGTTATTCGCCCCACTGGCGGCGTTACTTGCCGCGGTGTTAGCACTAGCGGCTTCGGATGATGAAGCATTGGCGCTACTGGATCCAGCATCCCCGGCACTCGCAGCACTGGATGCAACTGAACCAGCAGAAACCGCTGCACTAGCAGCATCACTAGCAAGCTTTGCATCCGCAGCAGCACGGGCAGAGGCACTCGATGCAGTTTGCACAGCAATCGAAGCGGTTTGACTAGCAGCAACGGCGGAACTAGCAGCTACACTTGCCGTAGCAGCCTGCGTGGATGCAACCACGTTAGCAGCAGATGCAGAATCAGCATTCCCGGCAGCAGCATAGCTTTGCGCAGCTTGCGCAGCAGAAATGGCTGCGGAAGCAGCGGAGCTAGCGGTCGTGCTTTGCACATTCGCTGATTGGGCTGCGGCACTAGCAACACTCTTGGCTGATTGAGCAGCCGTGTTAGCAATATTAGCATCAGAATGAGCGGAACTAGCGGTTGCAGCAGCAGAATCAACGACGGAAGCAGCGGAACTAACCACTGAGTTAGTTGGGTAAGCTGAAGCATAACTATCAGCTGACTTAGCCACCTTAACGGTCGTGCTGTCCGCACTAGAAGTCGTATCGGTAGATACTTGCGCATCGCTAGCGTAACTGGATGCTAGGCTGGCATCTGCATTGGCGCCATTCGCAGCATTACTTGCAGCCGTATTCGCACTGGTAGCTGAGCTAAGGGCTGCACTGGCACTGGCTGAGCCCTGCGTCCCGGCATTGGCAGCGCTGGAAGCAACTGAGTTGGCAGACGATGCAGCTTGCGCAGCAGCGTCAGCAACATTAGCATCGGAAGCGGCCCGAACGGAAGCGCTCGATGCACTTTGGACGGCCGTCGATGCGGTTTGACTAGCAACCACAGCGTTAGAAGCGGCAACACTAGCGGTCGAAGCTTGGACGGATGCAATCGAGTTAGCAGTGGATGCATCAGAAGAATCACCCGCAGCAGCGTAACTCTTGGCGTTCGATGCAGCTGTACTTGCAGCAGCAGCAGCCGAACTAGCGGCACTGCTTTGCGCATTCGCACTAGCGGCAGCAACACTGGCAGCGCTCTTGGCAGCTTGGGCATCACTATTTGCTGAATTAGCATCGACATGGGCAGCACTAGCAGTTGCAGCAGCAGAAGTAGCGACCGAAGCGGCCGAACTAACAACGGCGTTCGATGGGTTAGCGGTAGCATAACTATTTGCTGACTTCGCATTGCCAGAAGCATTGCTATCATCGTTGGCAACATCACTGGTCGAAGCACTGGCTTGACTAGCGAGACTCGATGCTAAGTTAGCATCGTTATTGGCCCCACTGGCGGCGTTGCTTGCGGCGGTGTTGGCACTGGCTGCTTCGGATGACGAAGCATTGGCACTATTGGTCCCGGCACTCCCGGCACTAGCAGCAGCCGCAGCAATTGAGTTTTGAGCACTGGCAATGTTGGCAGCCGTAGCAGCAGCGGCAGCATCGGAAGCAGCCCGTACTGAAGCACTGGATGCACTTTGCGTAGCAATCGAAGCAGCAATGCTGGCAGCAACGGCGCCACTCGCAGCGGTACTGGCAGTTGCAGCCTGTTGGGCAGCCACTAAGTTCGCGGAAGATGCAGAATCAGGATTACCTGCAGCAGCGTAGCTTAGGGCAGCGCTGGCAGCAGAATTAGCAGCACTGGCGGCTGAACTAGCGTTGATGCTTTGGGTATTCGCACTTGTAGCAGCAGTAGCAGCAGCACTCTTGGCACTTTGTGCGTCAGCATTAGCGGAATTAGCATCCGCATGGGCGGAACTAGCAACGCTGGCAGCGGAACTAACCAAAGCAACAGCAGCATTTACCGCTGCATTGGTTGGGTTAGCAGAGGCAACGGCACTAGCGGCCTTCGATGCAGTCGTAGCGGTGGTGTCGGCATTGGCAGCTGAACCGGTAGATACATTAGCATCACTAGCATAACTAGATGCTAAGACTGCATTCGCATTGGCGCCACTGGCGGCGTTAGATGCAGCGGTGTTGGCGCTGTTAGCTGAATTGATGGCATTGTTGGCACTGGTGATCCCCTGTGCTCCAGTGTTAGCGGCGTTGCTGGCATTATTGGCAGCATCGGAAGCTACACTAGCAGCAGTACTTGCTACGACTTGATCAGAAGCAGCTCTAGATGCAGCACTGGATGCACTTTGGACGGCAATTGATGCGGTCTTAGATGCAGCAGAAGCCTGAACCGCCGCGTTACTTGCATCCGTTGCCTGAGCGGCTGCGGAAGCATTCGCATTGGCAGCAGCAGATTGGTCCCCATTGGAAGCGTAGCTCTTGGCAGCAGAAGCGTAGCTTGAAGCAAGCACTGAAGCGGAACTAGCAGCAGTCGCAGCACTATTCGCTGAAGCTGCAGCATTAGATGCAGCACTCTTAGCACTTTGGGCATCGTTGTTAGCGGAATTAGCATCATCATGGGCAGAACTAACCACCGCTGCAGCTGATTTAGCAACGGAGTCAGCAGCACTGACCTGCTTATTGGTTGGGTTGGCAGAAGCGAAGCTATCAGCAGTCACAACTGCATTTGAAGCTACACTATCATTGTTAGCAACGTTGCTAGTTGAAGAACTAGCAGCACTGGCATAACTAGATGCCCTACCAGCATCTGAATCGGCACCGTTAGCAGCATTGGATGCAGCCGTTGAAGCGGAATTAGCCTCTGAATTAGCTGCATTGGCACTCGAATCACCCTGGGTCCCAGCATTAGCAGCGGAGCTAGCAGCATTATTCGCATCACTAGCTTGACTAGCGGCCGTACTTGCAATCGATTGATCGTTCTTAGCACGACTAGCTGCTGCATTCGCTTCATCCGTAGCATTACTTGCGGCGTTGGCAGCATTGGAAGCAATTTGTTCTTGAGAAGCAGCAGCATCAGCAGCGCTAGCGGCAGCGGACTTAGCAGCTGATCTGGAATCTGGAGCTAAGCTTGGGTTACTTGCATCAGCAGCGGCACTAGCAGCAACGGAGTAAGCAGATGAAGCCGCCGTTTGCGCGTTGGTAACTACTGACGATGCGGAACTAACCGTTACGGAAGCACTCGAAATAATCCCACTTGCTACCACGGCATCAGAAGCAGCCTGTGAGGCAACTACCGATGCAGAGTTAGCATTAGAGACTGCACTCGCAATGGTTGAATTTTGAGGATGCGCAGCGGCTTGTGCTGCAGCAGCCTGAGCCGCAGAACTTGCGTTAATGACCGATTGATTAATAGCACTAACCGCTGAACTAGCAGCGCTAGTGTCATTGGCAACCGCACCACTATTAGCATTAACGGATGTAGCATGGCTATCAGTGGCGGAAGAAGCGTTTGATGCCCGTAGTTTACTTTGGTTGGCATCGTAACTTGCGGCTCTGGATTGCGCATCAGAGGTTGCACTGGAGGCCGTTGAAGAAGCCTGACTGGCAACGCTCGATGCACTTGCAGCATTGGAAGCAGCAATTGAGGCCGCACTGCTTGCAGCGGCAACCGAGGCAGCGGCAACTTGGGCATTTGAATTTTGCGTAACCACTTCATTGGCAGCGGCAGTTGCTTGAGCGTTGAAATTATCGGCAGCAGAGCTATCACCTGCTTTCGCAGCACTCGCAGCTTGGCTGGCATAACTACTTGCGGAGTTATTGGCAACACTAGCAGCATCCCGTGCACTAGCAGCACTGACTGCAGCTTGACTAGCGGCAGCACTGGCGGCAGCGGCACTGGCATTAAATTGATCAGCACTCGCCTTAGCAGCGGCGGCGGATGCAGCGGCGGTGGAAGCCACGCTCGCATCACTATTCAAAGCAGCTGTTGTTGCTGGATCGGCACTCTGTTCAGCTGATGCGATCGATGAAGTAACGGATGAAGCATTATTGGCATCGATTGCTTGCGAACTGGCCAGACTAGCAAGCGAAGCTAAGCTAGTGGCAGTGGAAGCAGTGGAGCTAACGTTCCCAGCAACTGCGGCGTTATTCCGCCCAGCACTGGTATTAGCATCAGAAGCGGTACTTTCAGCTGCTGATGCTGAATTAGCAATGGATGCAGCAGCACTAACCTGTGAATTTTGTACACTGATGGCGTTGCTAATGGTAGCCTGTGCATTGGCGGCATCACTTGCAGCACTGGAGGCGACCGTTGAATCAGATTGCGCCCGAACAGCAGCACTGGAAGCTGATTGAGCAGCGGTGGATGCAGCACTCACGGCAACAGCAGCGCTAGCACTAGCTGAAGCAGCACTAGAAGCAGCGCTCACGGCAGCGGCAGCGTAACTATCACCACCAGCATAGTCCTTAGCAGCATAAGCGGATGCAGCACTCGCACTAGCGGTATTAACGTCAGAGACTGCCTGTTGTGCAAGTGAACTTTGGTAACTAGCAGATTGGCTGGCAGCATCGGCGGCAGCCTTAGCAGCAACAGCTTGTGAATTAGCAACGCTGGCATCGGCAGATGCACTCGACGTAACGACGTTGGCAGAATTAATGGTGCCAGCAGCAACACTAATTGCAGAATTACTTGGGTTGGCTGAAACGGCGGAGCTAGCATATTGACTGTTGGCACTAGCGGCTGATGAAGAGCCACTGGCTCCATAACTAGCAACGCTGGCAGCACTAGCGTATTTCGAAGCATCTTGATCATAGGAGTTAGCTAAACTAGCACTAGCGGAAGCCCCACTTGCAAAGCCAGGGGCAACGCTAGCGGCACTGGAAGCAGCACTAGCACCGGAACCGGCATTATTCGAGTTAGCGGAACTAGCCTTAGTAGCGTCCTTACCAGCACTAGTAGCAGTACTATTGGCAGATTGTGCAACAGTATTCGCACTCTTAGCAAGCGAAGCGGCGGCGGAAGCATCCTTAGCAGCTTGTGCAGCCGCAGTGCTTGCGTTATTAACAATCACCGCTTGCGCAGCTGCAGCGGCGGCAGCCGAAGCAGCAGCCGAAGCATAAAAACTAGCAGACGCCATGTTGCCGGCAGCTGAGGCCGCATAAGCGGAAGCCGCGTTCTGCAGGGCTGCAGCGGAGTAGTTATTCGTAGCAACGGTTGCAGATGAGGCGATCGAATTAGCAGATGAAGCAGTGGAAGAGTCAGTCCATGCTTGACTAGAAGCGCTTAGCGCAACGCTGGCAGCACTAGAGGCAATGACCGCGGTGCTAGCAGCAATTGAAGCATCTTTTGAAATTGATGAATCGGTTGGGTTGGCCGAAGCAATTGAAGCCGTTTGATCAGCAACGTTTTGGGCGTTCGTAGCCGCGGTACTAGCAGAATCATTAGCAGAACTTGCAACTAATGAACTGTTATTAGCAGCTTGACTATTAACCACCACTCCTGATGAAGCGGAACTAGCGGTACTGGATGCACTAGAAGCCACTGGTTGAGCATTGGAAGCTACATTAGAAGCGGCATCGGTAACACTAGCAATGGAGGAAGCTAGACCGATTTTAAGAATTGAGGCACTATTTGCAGCATTATAGGTCGCTGTCTTTGCATTTGCAGCATTTTGCGATTCAGTCGTTGCCTGTAGAGCAGCACTATTAGCCTGAACATTATAGGACGAACCAGAAGCAGCAGCGTTACTTGCAGCCGAGACAGCCGAAATTGCTTGACTCGCAGCGGTGGAAGCGTTGGCACTATCACCCTTAATTGCATAGCTAGCAGCAGTGGAAGCGTAGCTACTTGCCGCATTCGAAGCAGCGACGGCAGCAGCATATTGACTGGCAGCTTGGCTAGCGAACGAAGCTGCGTTAGAACTATCAACATTCGCATTCGAGGCAGCGATTGACCCAGCTGCTGAAGCGGATGCAGCAGTTGAAGAGTAGCCATCAGCAGTAACAGATGCACTCGCAACGCTTAGATCATTTAAATTGACGGACGCAAAGCTAGCCACCGCAGAAGAATTCGAGGTGACCTTAGCAACGTCCCCTGTCGTTCCAGCAGCAATTTTAGATGCATTCGTTGCATTTGAGGCAGCCGAACTAGCAGCAATTGACGCACTATTTTGGGCTACGCTTGCAGCACTAACGTATTGACTAGCACCATCAGCAAGTGATTGGGCTCCATTAGCGTTTGAGATCGCCTTACTTGCAGCAACCGCATTCGAAGCAGCAGTTGAGGCCGCATTATTGGCAGCTGCGGCAGTCGAGGCATCGGTTGAAGCCCGATTCGATGCACTGCTTGCCCGACTATCAGCATTGGAGGCAGCACTCGAAGCAGCCTGGGCACTTGCTAATGCAGTATCGGCATTAACAGCAGCACTAGCGGCTTGTGAAGCAAGCATCTTAGCAGCATCCCCATGGGCACTCGAAGCAGCAGCGGCGTATGAATTAGCAGCCGAGGCAGCATTCGAGGCAGCGGTAGAAGCAGCAGTGGCACTAGCTAAAGCTGCATCGGCATCGGCCTTAGCTTGATTAGCATCGGCAGAAGCACTCGTGGCATCAGCAGAAGCAGCGTTAGCAACTGAGGCCGCCGAACTGGCAACGGAGGAAGCTTGGGCAATCACAGCATTGCTACTGTTGTTATTAAAGATGCTGTTAACGACCCCGGCCGCAGAATTAGCAGCGCTAGTTGAATCACTCGCCTGACTGGATGAAACGCTTGCCTGACTGGACTTCAATGAAGCATCATTATCAGCATTAGCAACCGCAGCCGAGATTTGGGCAACGGAATTACTATCTGAGCTGGCCCGAATAGCATCGCTTCCAGCATTAGAAGCAAAGCCGCTATCTAACGTACTCCCAGCAGAACTTTGGGCACTGGCAGCGTCGGATGCAGCGGAACTAGCAGCGGCAGCGTCGGATGCAGCAGCAGTGGATGCCGAATCAGCACTCTGCTTTGCAGCACTAGCAGCGCTATTGGCTGCAGTGGCAGCATTGGATGCATTAATTGCATCAGAAGCATACGATTTCGCTGCGCTAGCAGCAGATAATGCGGCGCTTGAGTTTCCAGCAACAGATGCTGAGCTAGCAGCGGCGCTTTCAGCAGCAGCGTTACTATTAGCTGCAGAGGCAGAGGCACTGGCCACACTGGCATTGCTACTTGCAATTGAAGCAGCGGTACTTGCAGATTGAGCAACGGAGTTTTGGACCGTAGCGTCACTGGAGGCAGCACTAGCCTTAGCTACCGCACTGGAAGCAGCTGATGATGCAGCTGCCAACGAACTGTTACTTGGGTTAGCTGAGACCATTGAATTAACAACTGAAGCAGCGGAGTTGGTAGCACTAGCGGATGCCGAGGTTGCATCAGAAGCCGCCTTGACACTGTTAGCGTCGTTCGAAACGGCACTAACGATTGAGTTCGTATTTGAGGTCACTGAAGAAACCGGTGCGTTGGCACTGGAAGCCACTGAAGCAGCGGAACTGGCAGTACTACTTTGATCGGTAACATAACTGACGTTTGACGAAGCGAAAGCAGCGGCGCTCGATGCTACACTCGCAGCACTGGAAACTACGCTTTGGGCGCTACTTGCAACATTAACTTGTGAGTTTGCCACTGCGTTGGCACTCGATGCGGAATCACGAGCAGTACTTGCAGCACTATTAAATCCATCTGCAGCACTCTTCGCAGCGATCGCATTGCTTGCATCGGTTTGAACGGCTGACAGGTTCCCAGCATCAGCATCACTTCTAGCAGCAGAAGCAGCGGAACTGGCAATTGATGATTGCACACTAGCGGACTGAGCAGCGTTAGCAGCAGCACTGGCAAACGAACTAGCAGCCACACTAGCTGAGTTAGCTAGACTGGAAGCACTAGTTGCAGAAGCAGATGCAGCACTAGCGGACTGCGAAGCCGCATTAATGGTACTGGAAGCAGAATTTACAACGGCATTACTTGGGTTGGCGTTTTGAAGACTATTGACACTGGTTTGAGCACTGGTAATCGAGCCCATGGAGTTATTTGCAGCCTGGGATGAAGCACTAACGGAAGCGGATGCACTATTGGCAGCAGCAGCATAGCTCCCGGCTCCAGAATTACCACTACCAGCGGTATTACCAGCAGAACTAGCGGCAATCGAAGCCGCCTTGGCTGCAGATTCAGCAGAATTAACGTTATCGTATCCACTACCAGCGATGTCATGAATAAATGAATTAGCGGAGGAAGCGGCAGCGTTAGCTGTGGCAGCAGCAGCATCCGCGGAATTTGCTGTAGAATTAGCACTACTCATGTCCTTCGCAGCGGTGGAAGCATCGTTATTGGCAGCATTAGCACTCTGGGCCGCATTGGATGCAGCGGCAGCAGCAACACTAGCGACTTGTGATTCCCGACTAGCAGTCGATGGATCACCATTTGAAGCGGCAACTTGTGCAGCGACCGATGCAGAACTGATTGCACTGACAGCAGAGCTAGCAACCGAGCTAGCGCTCGCAGCGACCGAACTATCCTTGTTGACCCGCGATTCGGCTGATTGAGCAGCATAATTAGCACTAGCGGCAACGGAAGCAGCAGCGCTTGCGTTGTTAGCTTGTGAAGTAGCAGTTTGAGCAGCACTTTGAATGGCTGGATTAGCAGGATAGCTTTGGGCCATTGAATTGGCAACCGATGCAGCGGAACTAGCTAACGTAGCCTGATTACTTGCATCATTATTTTTACTCGAGACGTTATTGGCCATTGAGCTCATTGAGCTTGCAGTGGATGAAACGTTAGAAGAATCAACATTAGCGGTACTCGAAGCAGTAGATCCCTTTGCAGAATCAATAGCAACGCTGTTGGCAGTTACGATTGCTTGACTAGCAGCTTCGGCAGTGTTTTGAGCAGCCTGTGCAGCTATTGCAGCAGAACTGGCCAATGATGAATCGGTTGCAGCCCGGTTCGATGCTGATTGAGCAGCTGATGCCGCTGATGAGGCATTCGTTTCAGCAACCGAAGCACTATTGTTGGCAGCCTCAGCAGCATTGGCAGCAGAAACTGCAGCACTCGAATTATATGGTTTGGCACTCGCATCGCTCGCAGCAATTGAATTAGCAGTGTTTGCTGATTGAACTGCAGCGCTAGCGGATGCGGATGCAGCTTGAGCAGCGGTATTAGCAGCGCTAGCTTGATTAGCGGCAATCGATCCATCAGCACTGGCGGAAGCAGCAGCTGAGCCAGCTTGACTAGCGGCAGATTGAGCACCCGCAATTACCTTGTTATTCGGGTACGTACTTTCAATTGAATTGACCGCATTGGAAGCAGCACTAGTGACACTGGCAGCAGAACTAGTTTGAGCATTCGAACTCTGTGCACTAGCGTTCGCAATTGAAGCTGCCCTAGCATAACTATCGGCATTGTTTGAATGAACAATGGCAACTGAATCAGCATTAGATGCCCGAATGGAGTTCAAAGTAGCATTCGAAGCATCCAAACTAGCGGCGCGTGATTGGGCACTGGCAGCATTTTGACTCCCAATTACGTTTACGGCACTCGCAGCGGCAGCGGCGGATCTAGCAACGGATGCGGCACTCGATGCGACCTGCGATTCACTATAAGCAATCGAACGAGCAGAACTAGCGCTGGACGCAGCAGAGATTGCAGCACTGGCCTGTTGAGATGCCACTACACTAGCAGCTGAAGCAGTCGATACGTTTCCAGTAGCAGCAGCAATGACTGCAGCGGATGCAGCACTCGATGCGACCACATAAGCGCTTGAAGCGGCTGAACTTGCATTATTAGCAGAAGCAACAGCGGTGTCAACGGCGCTACTTGCTGATTGAACCACACTGTTAGCACTACTGGTAACACTATTCGCGCTCGAAGCAGTCGAATATGCAGACTTAGTCGCTGAAGCATATGAAGAAATTAATGGATCATTCGAATATGCAGACGATGCTGAGTTTGCAATCGATACTGCACTATTGGCAGCAGCAGCGGCCGAACTAGTTGAAATATAAGCACTGGATGCAATGTCAGATGAAATCGAAGCATCAAATGAATTATTAGAAACCCCTGATGTGACCCCACTTGCACTATTTTGATTATTTGCAGCTACGCTGGCAGCTGAAGACGCCCGTTTGGCATCATTAACGGCTCCAGAGGCATACCCATTCGCAGCATTGGCAGCATCATTAGCAGCACTCAATGCACTAGTAGCGGTGCTGGCAGCACTCGAGGCCACAATGGATGCAGAAGTAGCACTAGCGGCAGCGTTGGAAGCATCAATGACAGCGGCACTAGCAGCACTAGAATCAGCCTGGGCCTTCGTAGAAGCAGCGCTGGCATCAACAGCGGCTTGGCTGGCCTGACGCGCAAACTTATTCCCAGCAACGTAGTTACCAGCAGCGTAGGCAGCAGAAGCAGCAGCCTTAGAAGCTGAGGCAGCAATGGCAGCAGATTTAGCAACTGAATCTTGTTGACTAGCATCATTAGCTGCTGAATCGGCAATTGCTTTAGCAGTGGAAGCAACGGTATTGGCACTGGCTGCAATCACATCTGCTGAACTAGCGGTACTGTTGGCACCACTAGCTACTGAAGCAGCACTGGAAACGACCACGTTTTGTGGGTATTGAGAAGCAAGACTATTTACCTGTCCGGTAGCAGCACTGGCTACGCTGGAAGAATCACCCGCACCACTATTAGCATCGCTAGCGATCTTGGCATAGCTATCGGCACTGGATGCTGCAAGTGAAGTGGAACTAACGATGGGTCCAGTAACGTCCTTAGCATTAGAAGTCGTGTTAACGGCATTCGAAGCCATACTACTCCCAGCACTAGAATCAGATGGGGTGGCCCCATTAAGCGCATTCGCAGCACTATCAGCGGAACTGGCGATTGCTGAGTATGAATTAGCAGCAGTATTAGCAGCAGCAGCCCGACTGGCAGCATTAGAACCAGCAATCGAAGCAGCATCAGCGATACTGGAGGCACTTGAAGCGTTTGAAGCCCCCTGCGAAGCCCGGATAGCAGCAGAAGTAGCGGCACTAGCGGCACTAGCGGCAGCGGAACTGTTGTTAGCACTGGCAGCAGATGCTTCAGCAGCAGATGCAGAACTAAAGTCAATATTGGCAGAATTAACGTCAGCATCAGCACTCGCTGCAATTGAATTTGCACTCGATGCTGTTGACGATGCTCGGTAAGCATCATTCGATGCTGAATTAGCATCGGATGCAGCTGATTGAGCCGCACTTGCTGCAGAAGCAGCTTGTGAAGCAAAGGCTGATAACGACGAGTTCGTTGGCGCAGCAGATGCAATTGCAGACGCATCTTGGGCATCAACGTTCGCACCGTTCGCAGCGGATCTAGCAACTGAATTATTGGAACTAGCTTGGGCTGAATCGGTATTAGTGGCGGAACTATCATTATTCGTATCGTTAGCGGCATTCGAAGCAGCATTTGAAGCGGAGGTAACGACAATTCCGGCAGAACTAACAGCGCTATTGGCACTGGAAATTCCAGCGGAAATTGCGTTTGATGCATCATTAGCAGCCGTCGAAGCAATTAATGCAGCATTGGATGCAGCTGATTGATCAGAGGCAGCCCGTTGAGCAGCACTAAGGGCGCTTTGGGCAGCTGAGTTCGCAGCATTCGAAGCGTTATTAGCACTCGATAATGCGGCATCGGCATCGGCAGCAGCACTTTCAGCCTGACTTGCTAGTGAAGATGCAGAATCACCGTGCGCAGATTCAGCTTGGGCAGCATATGAACTAGCAGCAACGGCAGCATTTGACGCAGCCGTCGATGCAGCCTTAGCACTATCAACAGCTGCATCAGCAGAGGCCTTCGCAGAGTTAGCGGCACTCGATGCAATCACTGCATCGGAAGATGCGGACGACGCAACGACACTAGCGGATGCGATAGCAGCGGACGCGCTTGATACAACTGGGTTTTGACTATTATTACTGTTTAAACTATTAACATTAGCTGAAGCACTGTTAACAGCACTAGCGAAGCTGCTGGCTTGATCATTATCCCCACTTGCAGCAACTGAAGCCTTGGAAGCAGCGTCAGCATTATTTTGAGCTGAAGTAAGGTCTTGACCGGCAGCACTGCTATCCTGAGCTGCTCTAGAAGCGGCATTACTTGCTCCAGTAGCATAACCACTGTCTAATGCATTTGAGGCAGCAGCAGCGGCACTGGAACCGTCATGAGCAGCTTGACTCGCGATAGTTTGATCCTTTGCGATGGCAGCATTGGCCGAAGAAGCAGCAATGCTTGCAGCATCGGCGGAAGCACTCGCCTGGCTGGCAGTGTTACTTTCATTAACGGCCTGAGACGCAAATGACTGGGCAGCGGATGCAGCACTGGAGGTTGCACTAGCGTCCCCGCGCTTAGCAGCATTACTTGCAGCAATTGATTGTTGAGCAGCTTGGCTGGCAGCAGCTGCTGCTGCGGAATTAGCAGAGCTAGCAGTAGAACTAGCAGCAGAGGCCGTGGTACTTGCTGATTGCGCAACTGAATTTTGCATCGTTGCGTCTTGGCTAGCAACACTCGCAGCATTGTAGGCACTATTAACTACAGATGCCGCACTATTAACTGCGCTGTTGCCAGGGTTATTGGTAGCCATTGAGGCAACGGAACTCTGGGCAACACTGGCAGTATTAGTAGCATCTGAAATTGCGGAGCTAGCTAATTTAACGGCAGCAGCATTGGATGATGCCGCACTGGCACTGATGATTGCAGAACTAGCAACTGATGAAACTGGTGTAGCGGTGGCAGCGGCATTTGCAGCAGCCGTGCTAGCGGTTGAACTATCGTTAGTCACCTGATTAACATTGGCAGTGGCATCAGAAGCGGCACTTGAGGCAGCACTGGATGCACTGGATGCAACTGAAGATGCAGTATTAGCCGTATTTGATGCTGAATCGGCATCGGAAGCAGCGGCACTGGCATCAGCATTCGCATTGGATGCGTCGGTAGCTGCAGAGGTAGCAATTGAAGCTTGTTGATTTGCAAGATCAGCCTCTGATTGAGCGGATTTTGAGTTCCCAGCAGCAGCATAGCTACTAGTAGCAGTGGAAGCCGAACGCGCCGCAGAAGCAGCGGAACTGGCAACCACATTTGCACTGGAAGCCTTCACATTATCTGAATCGACCCGGGAATTTGCAGATGAAGCAGCGGAACTGGCAGCAGAAGCATCACTGGCAGCAGAACTAGCTGCAGAACTAGCAGCGCTTGCAACCGAGTTGGCACTGGATACCACCGTATTATCTGGGTTCGCAGAAGCAAGTGAACTGGTCGTGCTAGCGTATGAACTAGTGTCATGGGCTGAACTCTGGGTAGCAGTGTTAGAACTAGCAACACTGTTTACATCAGAAGCAACCGAAGCTGCATGGGAGGCCGTGTTAGAGGCATCAATCGCCCCGTTGGAAGAACCAATTGCTGCACTCGAGGCGTTAATGGAAGCCTGATCGGCATTTTGAACAGCGGTAGAAGCTTCACTATTAGCACTAGATCCACTGTTAACGTTCGCAGCGGCATCGGCAGCAGCTTTAGAAGCCGCGATGGCAGCATTGGAAATCGCAATGGATGCATTGGCAGCGTTAGCAGATGCAGTGGAACCAGCGGTAACCTGAGAATCAGCTGCATTACTTGCATCTTCAGCAGAATGTTGGTCAGCAATTGCACTATTCGCAGCAATCGAAGCAGTAGAAGCTGCAGAGCTAGCTAGTGAATTATTACCAGCAGAAGCTGCAGAATGAGCGACTGATGCTGCTGAATCAGCAGTTGAGCTTTGAACGTTAGCAGCCGAAGCTGCTGAACGAGCCGTTGAAGCATAGGAGCTTGCGGCAACACTAGCAGAATTAGCTGCAATTGAGGCATCAGTTGCATCCTTAGCTGCTGAATTAGCGACTGAAGCCGCAGAAGAAATCGTTGCAGAAGCACTACTTACCGTGGAGTTAGCAGCATTAGACTGGTTTAGACTATTAATTTCATTTTGGGCAGTGGTAACCGAAGTCATTGATTGCGCAGCTTGGCTAGACGCCGAACTGGCTTCACTAGAATAATTATTGGCCTGACTAGATGCACTATTCGCACCACTGGATGCATTTGAAGCCGCTGTATTTGCAGCCTTTGCAGCGGAATCAGCAGCACTTGCAGCGGAATCGGCACTATTAACAGCATCACTCCCACCATTAGCGATATCAGAGGCCTTTTGAGCTGCACTTTTGGCAGAATTAGCAGCATTCGAAGCCACGACAGAAGCTGACGAAGCAGCTGTTGATGCACTATCCGCAGCAGAAGCTGCAGATGATGCATCTGCATTCGCCTTTGATGCATTATCTGCAGCAGTCGAAGCACTATCCGCAGCAGTCGAAGCAGCACTTAGTGCTGTCGATATAGCTGAGGAATCACCCTTAGCAACGGCTGAACTAACAGCAATCGAGTCAGACTTTGCTGCCGATGCTGCATTACTTGCATTAGCATTAGCGGTAGATGCCACCGCATTATCACTATCAGCCCGTGTTTTAGCTGAAATGGCAGCTGAGTTAGCATTTGATGCATCAGTCGAAGCAGAAGTTGCCAGGGATGCAGCAGAATTAGCATCACTAACGGCACTACTTATTGCCGAATTAGATGGATTACTATTTAAGATATTTTGAGCATCAGCTGCATATGAATTAGCAAGCGATGCAGATGAACTAGTCGTTGAGTTATTGGCTGCGACGCTAGAAGCCGTAACACTAACTGAGTTTGCATGGGAAGCTGCATTAGAGGCAGCAATTGATCCATTTTCAGAACCAGTCGCAGCATTAGAGGCGCTAATTGAAGCTTGTTCAGCATTGGATACATACGTGCTAGCCTGTTGGTTTGCACTGTCACCAGCACTAACGGCTGAGGAAGCATCGGCAGCAGCTTGAGAAGCCGCAATGGCAGCCTTTGAAATCGCAATGGATGCATTGGCAGCGTTAGCGGATGCAGTGGAACCAGCGGTAACCTGAGAATCAGCTGCATTACTTGCATCTTCAGCAGAATGTTGGTCAGCAATTGCACTATTCGCAGCAATCGAAGCTGTAGAAGCTGCAGAGCTAGCTAGTGAATTATTACCAGCAGAAGCTGCAGAATGAGCAACTGATGCTGCTGAATCAGCAGTTGAGCTTTGAACGTTAGCAGCCGAAGCTGCTGAACGAGCCGTTGAAGCATAGGAGCTTGCGGCAACACTAGCAGAATTAGCTGCAATTGAGGCATCAGTTGCATCCTTAGCTGCTGAATTAGCGACTGAAGCCGCAGAAGAAATCGTTGCAGAAGCACTACTTACCGTGGAGTTAGCAGCATTAGACTGGTTTAGACTATTAATTTCATTTTGGGCAGTGGTAACCGAAGTCATTGATTGCGCAGCTTGGCTAGACGCCAAACTGGCTTCACTAGAATAATTATTGGCCTGACTAGATGCACTATTCGCACCACTGGATGCATTTGAAGCCGCTGTATTTGCAGCCTTTGCAGCGGAATCAGCAGCACTTGCAGCGGAATCGGCACTATTAACAGCATCACTCCCACCATTAGCGATATCAGAGGCCTTTTGCGCTGCACTTTTGGCAGAATTAGCAGCATTCGAAGCCACGACAGAAGCTGACGAAGCAACTGTTGATGCACTATCCGCATCAGAAGCTGCAGATGATGCATCTGCATTCGCCTTTGCTGCATTATCTGCAGCAGTCGAAGCACTATCCGCAGCAGTCGAAGCAGCACTTAGTGCTGTCGATATAGCTGAGGAATCACCCTTAGCAACGGCTGAACTAACAGCAATCGAGTCAGACCTTGCTGCCGATGCTGCATTACTTGCATTAGCATTAGCGGTAGATGCCACCGCATTATCACTATCAGCCCGTGTTTTAGCTGAAATGGCAGCTGAGTTAGCATTTGATGCATCAGTCGAAGCAGAAGTTGCTAGGGATGCAGCAGAACTAGCATCACTAACGGCACTACTTACTGCCGAATTAGATGGATTACTATTTAAGATATTTTGAGCATTAGATGCATACGAACTAGCAAGTGATGCAGATGAACTAGTCGTTGAGTTATTGGCTGCGACGCTAGAAGCCGTAACACTAACTGAGTTTGCATGGGAGGCCGCATTAGAGGCAGCAATTGATCCATTTTCAGAACCAGTCACAGCATTAGAGGCACTAATTGAAGCTTGTTCAGCATTGGATACATACGAGCTAGCCTGTTGGTTTGCACTGTCACCAGCACTAACGGCTAAAGAAGCATCATTTTCAGCTTTAGAAGCTGCACTGGCAGCATTGGAAATCGCAGTAGATGCACTCGAAGCCACGGAATTAGCCGATGAAGCTACGGAAGCCTCACTAGCGGCTGAATCCCGAGCAGCAGAAGCACTACTGTTAAACGTTGCCGCCGAAGCAGCAGCAGCCTTAGCACTCGAGTCAGCAGCCTGAGCAGCATCAGTATTTCCAGCACTAGCAGCGCTAGCAGCAGCAGAAGCGGCAGAACTAGCAATCGATGCCTGTTCACTAGCTGACTTGGCAGCAGCATTTGCACTCGCTGCGTACGAACTAGCAGCAAAACTGGCTGAGTTAGCAGAACTCGAGGCATCGGTAGCATCCTTAGATGCGGAACTAGCGACTGAAGCCGCAGAAGAAATTGCTGAAGATGCACTACTTACCACTGGGTTTGCTGAAGCTTGACTGTTTAAACTATTAATGCTCGTTTGAGCAGAAGCAATTGAACTCATCGACTGAGCAGCTTGACTGGAAGTAGCACTAGCTTCACTAGAGTACTTACCCGCAGCATCAGACGCACTATTGGCCCCATTACTACTGTTAGTTGCTGAATCACTTGCTTGACTAGCACTGCTTTTGGCTTGACTAGCATAATTAGCGGCTTCATTAGCAGCAGTAGTTGCCCCTTTGAAAATACTATTTGCAAATGAGTTTGCGGACTGCACTACGGAATTAGCGGAGCTAGCATCCACAGCGGCACTAGCAGCAACACTGGAAGCACTCGATGCAGCACTCGAGGCACTCGCTGCATCGCTATTAGCATTAGAAGCGTCACTAGCAGCGGAAACAGCATCACTAGCGGCAGAACTAGCAGCACTTGCAGCGCTAGATGCAGCAGACTGATTACTGTTAGCGGCATAAGAACTGGCAGCAGAAGAATAGGAAGAAGCATTATCCGACGCACTATTTGCTTTTGAACTAGCAGTTGATGCCTTGGCATTATCTGCATCAGCCCGACTCTTTGCCGACTGGGCATCAGAGTTAGCAGAACTAGCAACACTAGCAGCGGAACTAGCAATAGTATTTTCAGAACTAGCCACTGAAGCAGCAGAGCTAATTGGAGCGTTTCCAGAATTCTTAGCTGCAATCGACTGGGTATTAGAATTAGCTTGACTAGCATCACTTGCAGCGGAGCTAGCAACTGAATTGTTGATGGCTGCACTGGATGCATTCACACTAGCGTCACTAGCACGAGAAACAGCATTTGAAGCTCCACTGGAAGCATTTGAAGCAGCAACTGAAGCAGCGCTAGCTGCAGTGGAATTTGCAGTCGAACCGACACTGTTAGCGAGACTAGTAGCCGCAGAATTAGCACCAGAAAGAGCATTAGATGCATCTGTTGCAGCAGCATTTGCACTCTTCAAATTATCTGCAACGATTACTTCAGCAGATGATGTAGCGCTATTAGCAGTAATGGCAGCTTGATTGGCGGAAGAAAGTGCAGCCCTATCAGAGACAGCACTAGAATCGTAATAAGCCGAACTAGCAGTTGATTGAGCATTTTGAGCATTTGATAAATCACCGTTCGAGGCATAACTTTGAGCAAGTGAAATTTGGTAACTAAATACAGAATAAGCTGAACTAACTGTAGCTGATAATAAACTAACAGTACTAGAAGCGGCAATTGCTTGTGACTGACTAAACTGAGCAGTGTTATTAGCTGATGAAGCAGCAGCGAATGCTGACGACATGGTTAATGATGCTGAACTAGCAGTTGATTGAGCACTTTTAATTGCAGAATCAGAAGGATAGAGATTGGCAATGCTTGCAACTGCTAAAGACTGATTACTAGTATTAGCCGAATTTGATGCAATTTGACTGTTCTCGCTACTTGCTTTATTCGCAAGGGACTTGGCAAGACTAGCAGCAGCGGATGTAATCACATATCCCTGGATTTCAGCTGAACGCTGATCGTTGATTGCCTGTAAGGCAGCCTTTTGCCCATCGGTATTAATGGAATTCACTGATGCCGATGATGCCAATGCAGCAGAAGCAGCAGATGCAGCAGCAGATGCAGCACTCAATGCAGACGAACTAATTGGAGTTTGCGCAGAAGCAACACTAGCCTGTGGCGATAAACTAGCGGCGCTGTTAAAGGCAGCAATCGCACTAGATGTTACGGAAGCAGCAGTGCTAGCGGTTGCGGAATAAGAAAGGGCTGCAGAAAGAGCCGAGCTTGCTGCCGAAGATGCTGAACTAGCGATTGATGATTGTTTGCTAGCATCAACACTGTATGAACTAATAGCAGTGGATGCTGAAGAAACCGCTGATGATAAGCTGGAATCACTAGCTAAGTTTGCATTCTGCGCGCTCGTAAATGATTGTGCGGAACTACTATAAGTGTTCACAACGGATGATGCTGACGAAGCCACACTTGAATAAGAGGTCGCAGCACTAGCCACCGAAGCAGCCAAAGAAGCGTATGAAGCAGTGCTACTGTTAGCCGTTTGGGCGGATGTGTTGTACTTCACCGTATTATTAGGCACGATTATGTTATCGGTGATCTTACCACTAACAGTAGTTGTATTGTTTTGAACCGGTGTAGTGGCTGGGTTATGAGTAGTGTTAGTAATGACAGTATTGCTACCACTATTCTTAATCTCAGTACTACTATTAGTAACTTGGTACTGAGCAGTCACAATTACATCAGTAGGTGCAACGGTAACTGCATTGATTGCATGGCTATAACTATACGTATAAGTCCCATCACCAGTCTTAGTAAATGCTGATACTGGAATGGCTGTCGTATAAGCATTTCGGTAGTCAGAATCTTGACCATTATCAACTGGTTGACTAGGATCTTGTAACATGCCATTGGTAAGGGACGCATTCCCTGGATTATCACCAGCTGCTGGCTTTTCATCCGTTCCATTGGTTTGAACCCGAACGTAAACATAACCGTCAGTACTATTAATATTCGTTAGTTGTAGCGTCGTGTTAATGTCATACTTAGATGCCGCACTAGGATCAGCAGATAAGGCTGGACTTCCTGTAATAAATACAGTTGGCACCGCCTTGAATGACAAGTACTGTGAATTACTATTATCAAAACTAGTAATGGTTTGATCGGCAACTGTCTGCCCGCTTTGATTGTAGACCTGAACCACGTTACCATTAGTACCATTAATTTTAACCATGTATTGAGGTTTAGTATCAGAGACCTTATCAACTTGTCCAATGACAGAATAAGCTAAAATTGGAGACGTATTAAAGAATTTTCCAGCACTACCATTCGCAGTAGCGTTCCCATTAAGACCATTCTTACTCAAAATAATGTCTTTACCCGGGTTATTAATGGTAACAGTCCCGGAATTATTAAGTAATGTCATCCCAGAGTTCGTATTGGTCCCGTCAGAATAAATTTGTAAACTCCCACGGTTTTGGATACTTAAGGTCGCACCGTTACTAATCGTAAATAAATCACCATTGTAATTATTAGCGGAACTGGTAGCGTGAGCAGTAATGGTTCCACCATCCTTTACCATAACGTTACCTTGAATCCAGGTCGGATTATTATCGGTAGGATTATAATTATAAATCGAATTCATAGAACCACCATTAATCGTAACGCTACCACCATTATTAACAACGAAGGCATCGGCCCCGCCATCACCAGGCGCTGCGGTTAGATTAGCGTTCTTGTTAATTGTAACGCTACCATTAACTACTAGCCCACGGTCACCACCGGAACCAGCATTTTCACCGCCCCGGCCACGAGGAACTAGGTACATCGTAGAACCTTGATCTAGAACCAGGTTTTTACCTAATTCAATGTTATTCCCCTGCTCAGTCTTACCATAGTAATAAGAATTAGGCAGTAATTCCAAGGTACTAACCTGCATATTTTGTTGATTATTATTTTGAGTCCCAAAGTTCTTATTGAATGGACTGGTATATTTACCCTCACTAATGGCACTAACCCCACCGTCAATGTAAACATTTGGCAGGTTCGGTCCATAGAATAGTTGAGAACCTTCGAAGTTAACATTCCGATAAGTTAAACTTCCAGAACCAGAATCATATAGGTTGATTGGACCATAAATATTGTATGCATACATCTTGGCCATATTCTCAATCGTTAAACTAGCCGGATTATGTGGATCATAGTGCCACTTTTGCATATCAACAATATGGTTTGCACCATTAATAACCATATTAGTATTAGGCATTGAAGTGTATGCAGTAATATCGGCTGGATTGGCATTATAATCAGAAGTAAATCTTAGTTCAGTATAACCATTAGGGGCACGATAAAAGAAACTAGTAATATTGGCATTAGAAGTATTGTAGGTAACAAAATAGATGTTTTGGTTATTAACCTTATTAGCAACGTCATTGTACCCATAGTTATAATTAGTGGAATTAGCACTTTGTTGGGCGGCGGTTAAATTCGTAACCGCGAAGAAATTCCCACTTTGCTCATTATTAATTGCAGCTTGAGCCCCGTTATAGGCCTGAATATATGGATTGTTGGTGTTGGTATTCAAGACGGTATAAGCACCGCTCCCATCAGCACCGTTCCACCGACCGGTTTCAGCATCGTAGGCTCCCTGGCGCCCTAAGAAGTAGTCGACTGCGTAATTATAAGCAAGGCTTTGGGTTGGCGCAGCGGTGTTAATTCCAGTTCCAGTCAAGTTACCGGCGGTTCCCTGTTGAACGTAGTTTCCAGAAGAAGCTTCGGCACTATCGCTAGGTGAATTAACCACCTGTGCACTGGTATTCCGGTTAACGGAGCCACTGGTTACACTGGTTTGTTGGCCAAGCCCACCGGAACCGTAAATCGCAGATCCAGACTGGGTCCCAGCACTAGCATTCAATGCATTGTACTTATTGTAACCATCAATCGTGGCATTATAACCGGCAACGTAATAGGCATTGCTAGCGGTAAACGAGGCTGCTAAATCAGCTGATTTTAAGTCATCAGGGTGCAATGAGTTCCAAGCAGCCACCGCCCCGGCGTTGGTAGCATAGTAGGCATTCAATCCGTCAGTATAGCCACTAGTACTTGAATTATTCGGATTTTTCCCAGCTAATGCAGCGGAGGAAGCAGCAGAAAAACCAGCGCTAAAGGCGGAACTATAAGCGCTGTAAGCCACACTCGCGTTGGAAATTGCAGAAGTAACTGCAGAATCTGCATTACTACTGGTGTAAGTAGAGCCGGCACTAAAGGCGGAGTAAGCAATGGAATAGGCAGCACTGGATTCGGCACTTTGGTCACTGGAACTACTGCCACTGGTAGTGTTATCAGTCCCTAGCATCCGATCCATTACGTCTTGATCTAATTCCACCGCATCAATGCTAGCGGTCGATGATAAACTAATGGTCATTTCATCCGATGAACTATCACCATCAGCAGCAGAACTCTTTTGAGCATTGGTAGCTGAGGAAGCCACTGATGAAGCTGCTGCAACTGAGGAGGCATATTCCGAAACGCCCTTATTAAAATTAGCATCAGTACTGCTGGAAACCGTGGTTCCGGCCTGCGCAGCGGATGAAGCCGCAGCAAAACCAGCGCTTTCAGCTGAGCTAGCTGAAGCACTGTCGGCGGAACTACTATCTATGGAGCTACTGTCAGCAGAACTACTGTCAGCAGAACTGCTGGTAGCACTGCTCTTGTCACTAGCGGAACTGCGATTGCTAGTGGCACTACTACTGGTTGAATTCGATGATTGGCTGTCATCAGCACTACTGGAAGCAGCGGTTTCGCTTGCTTTACTAGTGGTGCTGGTAGAATCGGTAGAATTGGACCCACTGGTGGCGTCAGCAGCGCTGCTATCAGTAGTGGCGCTGGAACTAACGCTAGTGGTACTCTATTGTGAGCTAGTCGTGTTATTGGCACTGGCATCAGCAGAGGAGCTAGCTGATGCTTTATCCGTGCTAGATGATGCAGAATCTGCATCGCTGTTAGAATCAGATGTATAGGTACTGGTATTAGCATTGGCACTTACCGTTGTAATGTGTTGGCCAATGGCTGCTCCTCCACCAAGAATTGTGAACATGGATAGTGACATGACCACCCATTGTTTCTTGACTTTCCGGAGGACTTTTTTATCGTTTACTTTACTATATTCAAATTTATTATAAAGCATTAAAACATCTCCGATCTTTTGTGTCACTATTAAAAGAGCACACAGTTGTACATGGTTAAATTCTACCATTTATTTGAATGATTAACTAGATTTAAGACTATAAATTTAGCAATGTACCAAAAAAATAAGGGATTTAGGTTGGTTTTTCATCCCAATCTAAATCCCTTATTTTAAAATTAACGTTAAATGAATTTCACAAATTTCTTATTACTGGTAATGTACTTCCCGTTGCCAACACTAAAGCGGGTCAAGCCATGGTAGTTCACCACGTGACTAACGTGGAGCTTAGTCCCTGGCTTGTAGTATTGACCATTCTTATTGCTAAAGGCTAAGGTCGAATGAAGTCGAGCGCCCTTCGGATTAATGACCCGAACGGTATGACTATTAGCCCGTTTCATATCGGTCTTGCTGTAGTAAGCATTCACGATAAAGTGCCGGTTAGCAGTCAAGTACCCCTTGGTAACATGGTCAGCTAAGTGGCTCTTAACGGCATACCGAACCCGACCATTCTTCGCAATTACCATCTTCGTAATCTTGAATTCAGAAACCCGTTTTTGCGGTTTCTTAAGGTACCCACGAACCCGGTGATCAGTGGCAAAGTTAGCATTATTGTAAAGATAAATGTTTTGCGTGTTGTAGATATACTTAGGATGCTTTCTCAGCTTAGCGTTGAATGCGAGCTGGTAGCCATACTTATAACCAGCTGACTTGCCAGCAAGGGAACCAACTGCTAAGCGATCCCGGTTAGCGGCAGCCCGGCCCTTGGCAACTTCAGCCCGGTAAGCAGCTTGCCCTACTAGGTAGGCCTTTTCATAGTCAGCCCGATAGAGCGCCGTCTTGCCGGTAAAGTCAGTCTGCTTAGCCTTGTTCTTGTAACCATCGCGGTAACCATCATAACCACCCTGATAACTTGGTTGACTGAGGTAGTTAGCATTCTTCTTAACACTAGCCTTTGCATCCCTGACCCCTTGTTCATAGTAATCAGCAGCAGCGCTCGAATCAACAGCAGCACTTGAATCAACAGCTGATGGTTGGTGGGCGAAGATTAACTTCGCAGACTCAATAATCGTTTGATAATCACTGGCAGCCCGGCTAGCGGCTAGGCTAGCCACTGCCGTTGCAGACGCAACGACGGAGTTCGCACTGGCGACTTGACTAGCCGCTACGGCAGCAGCACTCGCTGCGGATGAAGCAGCAGCCGCATAACTATCACCGGACTCCTGATCACCACGCGCATAGGCAGCTGAGGCTGCAGCGTTTGCGATGTTGGCGGCACTGACGGCGTAGTTAGCATCCGTTGCCGCAAAGCGTGCCGCTGCAGCTGCGGAGTTTGCCACCGAGGTGGCTGAACTAGCAATCTGATTGGCAATCACGGCGTCAGCGGAGGCCGATGCGATCGTGTTGGCAGCAGAACTTGCTAACGAGGCGAAACTCCGCGTTGCTGAATCAGCATTCGGTAACATTGCCTGGCTGATCACTTGACTGGCCAATACCTGAGCCGAACTAGCGGGAGCGTAAGTGCCAGAAGTGCTGGATGAAGCAGCCACTGAGTATTGGTTGGCCTGGTTCAAGTCGGCATTCACAGCGCTAATGTTAGCTGAAGTCAAGCTATCAGCATTACTGGTAGCAGGCATGTATTGATCAGCCTTGTTCGACAAGTGGGTCACCCGATAAGCATTCGCATAGGCATCCCGCACTGCAGTCGAAGCACTCGCAGCCACTGAAGCAAGTGATTCCGTCAATGACTGGGCCGAACTAGCAACGCTGTTGGCTGAACTAGCAATGCTATTGGCAGCGGAAGCTTCACTATAGTATGAATTCCCAGCACTGTTGGCAGAGGATAACAGACTATTTAATGAACTAACTGCTGGATAATCTCCAGCACTCGCAGCCGAAGCAGCTTGACTAGCAAGCGCTGATGCAATCGATGCTTCCGAACTAGCCTGTTGGTTAGCCGAAGCCGCCATACTATTGGCAGCACTGGCAGCGCTCCGTGCACTTTGGGCCACGGAATTAGCGCTGCTAGCCCGTGAGGCAGCGGAGCTAGCGAAGACAGATGCGGTACTTGCCTGTTGTGCATAGCTTTGTGCACTACTGTTTTGTGGGGCGTTGGAAGCAAGGCTGTTAATGGCGCTGGTAACCGAATTAACCACGGCCGAGTTACTTTGCGCATTGTCATTATTAGCGCTCGCCACGTTTGCGTGGGCCGTAGTCGATGAGTTCGCTGAATCAGCCCCGCTAGCTTGGGAAGCGGTCTGGTTATTTTGATTAGCCGCATTCTTGGCAGCATCGGATGCAGCCTTTTCGGCAGCATCTTGGGCAGCAGCAGCGCTGGATGCCGCTGCATTGGCGGAGTTCGCAGCCGATAATGCAGCATTCGCAACGGCCGCATCGGACGCAGCTCTAACTGAAGCGCTCGAAGCCGATTGAACGGCAGTCGATGCGGTTTGACTATTTACCACCGCAGCACTGGCAGCCGAGCTAGCAAGCGAAGCCTGCGTTGACGCCACGACATTTGCGGAGCTTGCAGATGATTCATCCCCATCACTTGCGTAACTCTTGGCAGCACTAGCAGCACTCGCCGCAGCAGAACTGGCAGCGTTAGCCGCCGCATTCGATTGATCAGCAGCGGAGGCCGCATCAGACGCAGCTGACTTCGCCGATTGCGCTTGGGAATTGGCAATTGCCGCATCGGAGTTGGCAGCACTGGCAACGCTAGCAGCGGAAGTCGCTACACTCGCTGCTGAACTAACCACCTTATTTGCTGGGTAGTTCGCAAAGATGCTGTTTGCCTGTGAAGCAGCGTTAGAAGCCTTTGGTGCTGCATCAGCAGTTTGACTAGTGGAATCACTAGTTTGACTAGCGTACTTGGCTGCATTTGCGGAATCGGCACTAGCACCGCTAGCAGCACTGGATGCAACGGCACTCGTGGAACTAGCGACCGAATTAGCGGAATCAGCGCCAGCGTCAAACTGACTGCCGGCAGTGGCAGCAGCACTCGCTGCTGAATTAGCACTGGCAGCCTGACTAGCAGCGCTATTGGCAATCGATTGTGCAGCACTCGCTTGACTGGCTAATCCGGAAGTGGCACTGGCAGCAGCATTGGCATCCGAAGCCGCCTTAGAAGCAATTTGTTCTTGGGCGGCGGCGCTATCAGCAGCCAGTGCAGCGGAGGCCCTAGCGTCATCCCGTTGTGATTGTGGCAAACTCGGATCAGCAGCCATTGAAGCATAGCTCGAGGCGCTGGCGAGAGCAGACGAAGCAGCTTGTTGGGCCGAACTGACGGTCGTGGAAGCTGAACTAATGACTGCAGACGCACTTGCAACGGTCGAGTTCAATGCACTTGCCGAAGCTGAAGCACTCGATGCCACCGTTGAAGCGGATTGGGCAACGGAATTGGCACTTGAAATGATAACATTCTTAGGGTGCGCCGAACTTTGCGCAGCGGTCTCACTAGCAGCTACAGCAGCATTACTATTAGCAGAACTAGTGGCTTCAGCAGCTTGGTTCGTAACGTTGGACGTATCGTTTACACTTGCGCGATCACTGGTAACGTCATCGGCATGGCTGTTAGTAGCAGAATCCGCATTCGAAGCCCGTTTCTTACTTTGGTTTGCATCATAACTAGCGGCCCTGGATTGAGCATCGGAGGCAGCCGATGATGCAACGGAATTGGCAGAACTAGCAGCACTCAATGCATTGGTAGCGGTCTGTAAGGCACCGGCAGCAGTTAAACTAGCGCTAGAAGCAGCTTGATCAGCAACCTGGGCAATTGAATTTTGGGCACTAGCGGAGTTCGCAGCGGACTTGGCCTGACTATTCAAGGCATCCGCAGCGGAGCTATTACCTAGCACCGCAGCAGCTGATGCTTGACTAGCGTAACTAACCGCGTCGTTGGTTGCCGATTGAGCAGCTGCTCTGGCACTAGCAGCACTGGCAGAGGCAGAACTGGCAATGTTCGATGCATGATTTGCGTTCGAGCTAGCTTGACTAGCTGCAGAACTAGCATTATCCGCATCGGCAGCAGCACTGGCGGCCACCGAAGCATCACTAGATAGTTCGGCTTGAGTCGGTGCATCGACCTTATTTTCAGCGGCCAGCACGGAAGCAGCGACACTGGAAGCATCATGGGTATCACTAGCCTGTGAGCTAGTGAGCGATGCTAATGAAGCCACCTTCGATGCTGCTGAGTCCGTAGCACTGGCATTACTGGAAGTGGCGGTACTGTTGTTAATCGTGTTGTGATTTGCGCTATCAGCAGCACTGTTAGCAGCATTCGCTGAACTAGCAATGTCAGAGGCTTCACTGGTTTGTGAATTTTGCGTCTTAACGGCGGTATCTAATTCACTAGCAGCGGTACTTGCATCAGCAGCGGCCTTGGATGCAGCAGTAGAATCAGCATTAGCCCGGACAGCAGCACTCGCAGCCTGATCAGTAGCGGCCTTAACACTCATGGCGGCCGAAGCGGCATTCGAACTAGCAGTCACTGCGCTGGACGCAGCTGACTTAGCAGCATTCGCATAGCTATTGCCGGCAACGTAATTGTTAGCAGCATAGGCAATTGAAGCACTGATTGAGTCGGCATTGGCCTGGTCCGCAGCACTCTTCGCGAGTGCATTTTGGGCACTGACCGTAGCATTGGCAGCATCAGCAGCCGCCTTTGCAGCAGTCGCTTGACTGCTTGCGATGGCAGCATCGGCGGCGGCACTGGCGGCCGTCGTATTGGCTGAATTGATCTTAGCAACCGCTGCACTAACCGCACTATTGCTGCGGTAATCATTCGCCACTGAATTAGCAGATTGCGCAGTGCTACTTACGGCAGATGATGAATCATTAGCCCCACTATGGGCGGTGCTGGCACTCTTCGCATCACTAGCAGCGGATTGGGCGTTATCATTTGCATTCGAAGCACTGGTGTTCGCACCACTCGCCAGGTTTGCGGCCTCACTGTTGGCACTACTTGCGGTGCTATTACCAGTCGAGCTAGCCTGGGCTATTGAATTCATTAAGCTCGTTTGAACTTGTGCGGCAGCTGACGCAGCGGATTGGGTCGCACTCTTAGCACTGGATGCAGTTTGTGACTCAACAATTGCTTGGCTAGCAGCACTCGAAGCGGTACTAGTAAATGCAGACCCACTCGCAGCAGCTTGCGAAGCGGCACTGACTGCAGAATCAGCTAAGCTCGAATTCAAAGCGGCATTACTGCTATCCCCATTTTGCGCAAAGCTAGTGGCAGCATCAGCATAGGCCTTAGCAGCTGATGATGCACTGGCAGCAGCAACGTATTGACTAGCAGCCTGCTGAGCAGCACTGGCAGCATTCTTACTGTCCACAGCGGCATTGGAGGCTGCCGTTGAACCAGCAGCCGACGCCTTGGAACCAGCGGCAACGTACGTAGCAACTGAGTTAGCCGCACTGGCAGCTCCCGAATCAGTTGGGTTAAGTGAAGCAATGCTTGCAACGAACGAACTAGTGGAGCTCAATGCTGAGGTATCACTAGTCGTAGCATTTGCACTTGCATTTGCACTAGTAGCGGCAGCACTGGCAGCACTTTGTACCGGCGTAGCATCGTTTGCAGCCTTACTTGCAGCAGTAACGTATTGAGAAGCGTTCGATGCTGATACTTCAGCATTGGCAGCACTGGCAATGGCCTGACTGGTAGCAAGAGCATTGGCGGCCGCCGTTTGCGCAGTCGCAGCAGCGGAACTAGCTAATGATGAATCGGTTGCGGCCCGTTCGGATGCAGATTGCGCAGCACTAGCAGCGACGGAGGCGTTGCTTTGGGCAACCGAAGCATTGGCATTTGCAGCTTCAGCATCAGCAGCAGCCTTGGAGGCGGTAGCAGAAGCAGCAGAGTCGAATGGCTTCGTCTTAGCAGCACTGGCAGCCACCGAGTTCGCACTCGCAGCGGTATTCGCTGCGGCACTGGCAGCACTGGCAGCAGCATCCGCACTGGATTTAGCAGCACTGGCTTGACTAGTGGCGATCAAAGCATCGGCATTCGCAGAACTAGCGGCTGTATTGGCCTGACTAGCAATATTAGAAGCTGCTGAAATGGCCGGGTTGCTTGGGTACTTGGAAGCAAGCGAGTTCACAACGCTAGTTGCGGAGCTAGCCTGCCGATTGGCGCTGTCAGTTGGCGTAGCAGTTGATTGCGCCCCGCTGTTAGCCACTGAAGCCGTTGAAGCAAAGTTGCTGGTAGCGGATGCATTGGAATTAGCAGCGGAATCAGCGTTACTTGCCCGGTTGGAATTAGCAGTTGGGTCCAATGGATTTAATCCCGCGGCAATTGACTGGGCATCAGTTGCAGCGGAACTCTGCACGGCATTCGCAGAACTAGCCACGGTGGCGGCAGAGGCAGCTTGACTGGCAGCATTGGAGGCAGCGATTGCTGCACGATCAGCATCCGAGCGTGCACTAACGGCAGCGTTAGAAGCTGAAACTGCGGAGGCAGCTTGTTGCGCAGCCACTACGCTTGCGGAACTAGCGGTGGTATTATCACCCTTCGCAGCTGCACTGGAAGCGGCATCAGCAGCAGAGCGAGCGAGTGAAGCTGCAATTGAAGCAGCATTGCTGGCGGCGTTTGCACTGGTGATCGCATTTGAAGCTGCGGAGCTAGCAGCGTTAAAGTCACTAGCGGCACTGTTGACTACTGAGTTGGCGGAACTAGCAACGCTAGCAGCAGATGAAGCTACGCTTGCATCGCTATTAATTTGAGGATTATTAGCATGGCCACCCGCAGTGGCAATCGAGTTAGCAGCTGAAATGGCAGCACTTGCAGAAGTCGTCGCACTGGCAACGCTCGTAGCAGCGCTCGTGGCATTGCTGACCACTGATGAAGCACTGGTTACCCCAGCCTGATCAGAACCAGCGGCAGCGGTATTAGAGTCTGCAACCGACGCTGCACTAACGGCCTTCTTAGCATCATTTTCAGCACCATTGACGTACCCATCAGCGGCAGCAGCAGCGGAGGCTGCATTACTAAATGCTCCAGAAACGACCTGGGCAGCACTTGCAGCAACACTTGAAGCAGAAACGGCGGTGGAAGCAGCGGTCGAAGCCGTCACAACGGCAGCACTCGCAGCGCTGGAGTCTGACTGCGCCTTAGTGGCAGCAGAATTAGCATCAGTTGCGGCTTGGCTAGCCTGTCGTGCGTAGCGGTCCCCTTCGGTGGTGTTTCCAGCGGCATAGGCAGATGAAGCAGATGCAGAGGCATCTGAAGCCGTCGAAGCAGCGGACTTCGCCACTGAATCCTGCTTGCTTGCATCGTTAGCTGCGGAATCAGCAGTCGACTTCGCAGCAGCAGCCGTACTGTTAGCGTTTGAAGCAGCAGTATTGGCGGAGTTCACCACTGAATTAGCGGAGTTTGCACCCGAGTTGGCACTACTAATTACCGTATTGGTTGGGTATTGAGCAGCATAGCTATTGACTTGACCCGTCTCACTGTTGGCAACGCTAGTCGAACTTCCGGCACCGGTATTGGCATCGGAAGCCACCTTCGCATAGCCATCGGTGTTGGATGCATTTTGACTCGTGGAACTAACAATTGGTCCGGTAACCCCGGAAGCTGAGTTAGCCACACTAGCGGCACTCGATGCGGTGCTGTTACCAACACTGGCGGCACTATTTGGATCAGCCGGCTTAGCCGTATTCATCGCATTAGCGGTACTATCGGCAGCTGCAGCATCACTAGCGGCACTCGATGCAGCATTCGCAGCATTGGTGCCGGCAGTTACGGCATTAGATCCATCAACAGCAGCGGCTGAAGCGGCAGACGCAGCTTGGCTGATGACATCTGCTCCGGACTTGGCCCGCGCAGCAGCTGAGGCAGCAGCAGACGCAGCACTGGATGCCAATGCACTATTGCTGGTCTTTGCAGCGGAAGCCTCAACGGATGCAGCAGAACTATAGTCGGTATTAGCAGCATTAATGTCATTGTTTGCACTAGCAATTGCATTTGCAGCCGAATTAGCAACACTCGACGCACTGGATGCGGTCTGTGAAGCTGAACTAGCAACGCTTGAAGCTGACTTAGCAACGCTGGCGGCACTAGAAGCCTTCAAGGCCGCAGAAGCAATCGAGGCGTTGCCAGGGTTCAACGATGCAATGACTGAAGCATCTTGGGCGTCTAACCCAGCATTATTTGCAGCCGAGCTAGCAGTTGAACTAGCCGTACTCGTTTGGACTGAGTCACTCCCAGTAGCCGAACTAGCAACGCTCGTGGCACTGGAGGCACTCGTAGCCGTACTTTGGGCTGAAGAAACCGCGCTACTTGCGGAACTAGTGGTGCTATCGGCACTGGAAATCCCAGCGGCAATAACGCTCGTGGCCTGGCTAGCAGCAGCGGTAGCATCCCGGGCAGCATTCGAAGCAAGGGCTTGATCAGATGCAGCCCGTAATGCCGCACTGGTGGCCTTTTGGGCGGCAGAGTTAGCAGCATTCGAAGCCGCATAGGCACTACTTTGGGCTGCGGAAGCAGCAGACGCAGCAAATGAAGCCTGGTTAGCAAGGCTTATCGCAGCAGACCCATGCGCTGATTTAGCAGCATCAGCGTATGATGCGGCACTCGATGCAGCGTAGGAAGCCGCAGTGGAGGCAGCAATGGCACTAGCAGTGGCTGAATCTGCAGCGTTCTTAGCGCTGGTAGCATCAGCAGAAGCGCTAGTGGCATCAGCGGATGCCGAATTGGCCACTGAACTAGCGGAAGCGACCACCGAACTAGCGGAGGTAACGACCGGATTAGCACTGTTCAGGCCATTCAATGAATTGACAACCGTAACGGCAGAGTTAACGGCACTGGCGGCATCACTTGCTTGACTATTAGAAACGCTTGCTTGACTGGACTTCAATGAAGCATCATTGCCGTTATTGGCAGCAGATTGATTGGCCCCTTGTGCCGCTGTACTTGCGGCCTTCGCGGCATCAGCATCGTTATTAGCAACTGATGCATAACCGTCATCGGCTAACGAGTTGGCAGTGGAAGCCGCACTGGATGCGAGGCTGTTAGCAGCACTGGCAGCCGCATTCGCAGCGTCCATGCTAGTGGCAGCATTCGCAGCAGCGGTAGCAGCAGCGTTTCCATCGTCACGAGCCGCACTGGCAGCATTGGCTGCGGCCTTAGCACTTTCAGCCTCCTGGCTAGCGATGCTGGCCTGGCTGAATGCCGTTGATGGATCACCATTAGCAGCTGCGGATGAGGCGGCTTGGCTAGCTGATTGAGCGGCTGCGGCTGCGGAGTTGGCTGCAGAATTGGCACTAGCAGCAGTTGATGATGCTAAATTAGCCCGGTCCTTAGCGGATTGGATTGCTGAATTAGCACTAACGGCTGCTTGACTAGCATTAGCGGCATCAGTAGCCGCACTGGTGGCAACCGATGCAGCTGATTGCATCCCGGAATTGCCAGATGCAGAACTAGCGAGCGATTGGACATGGGTCGCGTTCGAATCAGTAGCACTGGCAGCGGAACTAGTGGAATTGAGGGTGTTGGATGCGCTCGAAGCTAACGCACTAACTGAAGCGGCCTTGGAAGCAGCATTGGCAGCGTCACTAGGGCCATTGGAAGTCCCACTAGCGTAACTAGTGGCTTCCGAAGCAGCACTCGATGCGACCGAACTACCGGAACTAGCGGTGGAATTAGCGTTCACTAATGCATTACTAATGGCAGTCGCACTGGCTTGAGCTGTTTGCGCAGCATTGACCGCATTACTTGCAATGGTTGAATCGGTAGCTGCCCGATCAGATGCAGATTTAGCGGCACTCGCAGCACTCGATGCACTCGATTCAGCACGATCGGCAGCTGAATTAGCAGCAGCGGCAGAGTCAGCAGCAGATGCGGCAGCATCAGAATCAAATGGTTGGGCGCTAGCGATTGATTTCACCGCAGCGTTGGCAGCGTTAGCTGAATCAACTGCTTGACTGGCTGCAGTCGAGGCTGCAACTGCGGATGAATTAGCAGCACTTGCCTGACTAGCCGCAATCGAAGCGTCAGCAGCAGCTGACGTTGCAGTCTGGCTAGCTGATTGGGCAGTCGAATTAGCATTAGCAATGGCTGAGTTATCAGAATGAGCACTCGCAATTGAGGCGACTGCAGATGCAGCGGAACTAGCGGCAATATTGGAGACGCTAGTTTGTGAACTCTGGCCCTGCGCACCGCTGTTCGCATCACTAGCAGTTTTAGCATAACTATTAGCATTTACCGAATGAGCAACGGTCGCATCCGTCGCTGAAGAAGCCCGATCAGAAGTCAGTTCGGCATTTGAAGAGTCGATGACCGCTGCTTGAGATTGCGCGGTTGAAGCAGCGGAACTGGCGGTTTGATTGGCGGCACTGGCGACACTGGCAGCGGATTCAGCAGCACTGGCAGCACTGGAAGCAGCACTCGATGCACTATCGGCCTTAGAACGGGCTGCACTGGCAATGCTAGCTGCGGAAACCGCGGAACTAGCCTGTTGGGATGCCACGGCACTAGCGGAAGCAGCAGTCGACCCATCTCCCTTTGCAGCAGCACTCGAAGCCACACTGGCGGCATTGGAAGCCGCATCCTTTGCAGCAGATGCATTTGCAGCGGCAGTATTCGCTGATGAGACCGCAGCCTTTGCATCCTGATTAGCAGCGGATGCAACGTTATTTTCAGAACTAGCAACGCTAGCCGCACTGGAAGTGACGCTAAACGCAGAACTAGCAACGCTAGCAGCAGATGAAACTACGGGATCCACATGCCCACTAGCGGCTGACGACGCAAGCGAATTGGCAATTGAAGCAGCGTCAGCGGCCTGACTAGTGGTCTGGTTAGCACTTGATGCGACACTTGATGCCACCGTTGCATCTGAAGCATCACTAGTGACTCCCGATGTAACTTGGTTAGCACTTGCGGCTTGTGAATTCGTCATTGAGGCAGCACTAGCAGCTTTACTTGCATCATTTGACGCACCGGATGCATACCCGTTTACCGTATTAGCCGTGCTAGCAGCATTTTCAACGGCACTGTTAACGGTGCTAGCGGCATTGGAAGCCACGTTAGATGCCGAGGCAGCAGTCGAGGCAGCATTGGAAGCGTCCACAACGGCTTGACTAGCTGCCGCCGAGTTCGTTTGGGCGCGATAAGCAGCGTTATTCGCATCGCTAGCAGCTTGACTAGCTTGGCGAGCATACTTATCACCATCATTATTATTGCCAGCCGCATAAGCAGCTGAAGCAGCTGACTTAGCAGCACTAGCAACGCTATTTGCGGAATTGGCAATCGAATTTTGTTGACTGGTATCACTAGCAATTGAATCCGCAGTTGATTTAGCAGCCTGAGCAACGCTGTTCGCACTTGAAGCAACTGAATTAGCGGAGTTTGCGACCGAGTTGGCGGAGCTAGCTACGGATGCATCGTTAGCAATTGCTGAATTTTGTGGATATTGAGATGCATAACTACTTGCCTTGGTATTCCCATCGTTGGCAATGCTAGTGGAACTCCCCGCCCCACTCTTAGCATCGTTGGCATCACTAGTGATCTTAGCGTAACTATCAGTATTCGATGCATCAGCACTGGCAGCGCTACTTAACGGTGCGGTCGTGCTTGCAGCGGAACTAGTATCATCAGCGGCACTCGAGGCCGTACTATTCCCGGCACTAATCTGGGCCGAATTTGCGGATGATGCAGCACTACTTAATGCACTCGCCGTTTTATCCGCAGCACTAGCGATTCCAGCGTAAGAATTTGCATCACTATTGGCATTGGAAGCAGTTACAGCAGCTGAAGAAGCAGTATTGGATGCGGAAGCAGCTTGGCTAGCCGCAGCACTTGCCACGTTGGCGCCGGATTGGGCACGGACAGCGGCGGAAGCGGCAGCACTTGCAGCACTGGCCGCAGCAGCACTGTTGTTATCCTTAGCGGCAGCGGCAGCAGCAGCAGATGCTGAAGCATAGGCGCTATTAGCAGCACTCACGTCAGCGTTAGCACTGGCCGCGATTGAATTAGCACTGGCCGCAGTGGAGGAAGCGCTAGAAGCAGCTTTTGAAGCCGTCGATGCAATGCTGGCAGCTGATTGAGCAGCACTAGCGGCACTATTGGCTTGACTAGCGGCCGATGCAATTGCCGAATTATTCGGGTTCGCAGATGCGATTGAATTAGCATCTTGACCATCTAAGTTCGCACTATTGGCAGCGGAACTAGCGGCTGAGTTAAGTGCACTGGCCTGTGATGACGATGCATTGGCAGATTGATTAGCATCCTGCGCACCACTAGCCACACTTGAGGCGGTATTCGATGCGGCAGGAACAGCACTCCCAGCAGAACTAACCGTGCTATTAGCGCTGGAAATCCCGGCTGAAATGGCACTAGATGCTTGTGAGGTAGCATTTGAAGCTACTTGAGCAGCACTGGAAGCGGTTGATTGATCATCAGCAGCCCGTTGGGCAGCACTGGTGGCCTTTTGAGCTGCTGAATTGGCAGCATTGGAAGCATCGTTAGCACTTGAGAGCGCATTTGATGCCACCGCAGCAGCGGAACTGGCTTGACTCGCGAGGCTAGCAGCAGCATCCGGCGTTTGCGCTGATTTAGCAGCAGCGGCATATGAACTAGCGGCAACAGTAGCATCACTGGCAGCCTTGTCAGCAGCACTGGCGCTAGCAACTGCACTGTCAGCGGCACTCTTGGCACTCGCGGCATCACTGCTTGCACTCGTCGCGTCAGCAGAAGCGGAAGCCGCCACTGAATTAGCAGAACTAACCACTACACTGGCGGAAGCAACGACTGGGTTTGCAGCGTTATTGCTGTTCAAGCTACTAATGGCTGAATTAGCGGAGCTAGCTGATTGAGCCGCGGTGCTAGCCTGACTGGAAGCAGTATTAGCCTGGTCAGATTTAGTCGCAGCGTTACTGCCGTTGCTGGATGCAGAATCATGGGCGGAAGCAACGGAATGATTGGTCGTAGCAGCACTCGTAGCAGCACTATCAGCATTGGATTGGTATACGCTAGTGGCCACACTGTTGACGACTGAATTGGCACTACTTGCCACTGAATTAGCACTACTTGCGATGCTAGATTGACTAGCTACGACCGCAGAAGCACTGTCGGCATCAGAAGCGGCCTTCGATGCATCAGCATTTGCATCGGAAGCATCGTTAGCAGCGCTGGTGGCAACTGAAGCTGCGGATGAGGCAACAACTGCCTCAGATGAAGCAGCAGTAGAATTACCGGCGGTCGCATAGCTACTTACGGCATTCGATGCAGAACTAGCAGCCGCAGCGGCAGAACTAGCGACCGCATTTGCAGACGATGCCTTCGCATTATCACTGTCGGCACGTGACTTAGCTGATTGAGCAGCTTGGTTAGCTGCATCAGCCTTAGTGGATGCGGTGCTAGCAACCGATGATGCGGAATCAATGGCTGAACTAGCGCTGGAAATGTCCTGGTTACTTGGAATCGCAGAAGCTAGTGAACTGGCGTTGCTGGAATATGAATGCGTTGAGTTAGCAGCAGTACTCGTCGCTGAATTATTTGACGCCGCATTAGAAGCAACTACACTGGCAGAACTAGCGTGCGAAGCGGTGTTAGACGCATCTGCAGACCCGTTGGAAGAACCGGTCGCAGCATTCGAAGCATTCGCAGAAGCAGTATTAGCCCCGGAAGCAGCCGAACTAGCTTGGCTATTGTATACCTTTGAGGCGGCTTCGGAAGCAGCTTCACTGGCAACCTTAGCAGCACTATCAATTGCTGAAGAGGCACTAGTAGCACTGACAACGGCAGTCGAGCCAATTGAAGCCTCGTTACTGGCAGCAGAACTGGCTGATTCAGCAATCGATTTATCTTGATCGGCCTTTGATTGAGCAGCGGAAGCCGTAGCAGCAGCGGAAGCGGCCGTTGAATTATCCCCCTGCTCAGCAGCAGACTTGGCTGCAGATGCCGCGGATGAAGCAATTGAACTTTGCGTATTTGCATCCGCAGCGGCAGATGCAGCCGTTGAGGCATGGGAACTAGCAGCCGAACTAGCTGAATTAGCAGTACTGGATGCATTCGACATATCACTAGTGGCGGATTGAGCAGCACTCAAAGCAGATGAAGTTAGGGATGCAGCACTCGAAACATCAGCATTAGACTGGGGCAGGCTATTAATCACATTATGAGCAGCATCAAACGAAGTCATCGACTGACTAGCCTGACTTGATAACGAATTTGCGGTGCTTGAAGATTCATTCGTGGCAGTCGATGCCTGATCCGCACCACTCGAGGCATTGGAAGCAGCCTGATTGGCATCACTCGCAGCAGTGGAGGCATCACTCGCAGCACTTGAAGCGTTGCTAGTATACGAACTACCACCGCTAACGGCGGCACTAGCAGCCGAAACCGCGGAATTAGCATCCGAAACCGCATTTGAAATTGAGACTGAATCAACCGATGCACGGTAACTAGCAGACGATGCCTTTGAGGCCTCTGATTCAGCACTATTCCGCGCTGCAGATGCATCATTGGCAGCATTTGATGCAGCAATGGCAGCGGAACTAGCTTGGGTATTAGCTGTAACAGCAGAATCCGTATTGCCGGCATTAGCGGCAGAACTGGCAATGGATGCAGCCGAACTAGCAACGGATGCATCTGCACTAGCTTTGGATGCATATGAGCCAGCAGCCGAACTAGCTGAATTAGCAGTACTGGATGCATTCGACATATCATCTGCAGCCGAACTGACAGTCCCGGAAGCACTATTCACCACACTATTGGCACTTTTTACATATGAATTACTAGAATAGGAACTCATGAGGCTATTAATTGAAGTTTGCACACTGGTCATTGAATCCTTGGTTTGATCTGCACTGCTTGCAGTCTGGTGCGTTTGACTCGAGAAACTACCGGCAGCACTCGATGCACTAATTGCACCGCTACTAGCACCAGAAGCATCGTTACCAGCTTGACTAGCCTGATTAGATGCATCATTAGCATGACTAGTTGCTTCATTCTTAGCACTATTTCCCTGATTAATAACTCCATTAATTTCATTCATTGCACTTTGCGCAGACTTATTCGCATCCGCAACAATGGATGCATATGAAGCTACTGCATTCGATGCACTCGATGCATTGGATTCAGCAGTTGAAGCAGCTGATTGAGCAGCTAAAGCTGACTGAGCAGCAATATTAGCCGAACTAGCAGCGTCACTAGCAGAATTAGCGGCAGCTAATGCATCAGCCTGGTCGCCTTTTTCAGCAGCGGAACTAGCGACGACAGAAGCAGAATTCGCTACACTGGCCGCTAAACTAGCAGCAATGTTTGCACTGGCAGCGGAAGCACTAGCAGCATCCGCACTACTTTTTGCTGACTGGGCAATTGTATTAGCCGATGAAGCAGCGCTAGCAGCTGAACTAGCGGTAGAAGCAGCAGAATTAATGACGCTTGAGCCACTACTAATTGCTGAATTGGTCGGATTGCTTTTAGCGGCTTCACTGGCTTGGGTCCTTGCATTGTTAATCGCGTTAGAATCATTCTGTGCACCTGTATTACTAGTGTTTGCTTCGGATGCGTAAGAGCTAGTTAAATAGGCATGGGAAGATGCATTCACCGATGCTGAAGAAACGGTACTGGATGCACTGGAAGCCCCACTAGCAGCTATTGACGCGACGGACGAAGCACTTTCGGCCACGGACTTAGCAGAAGAAGCAACACTGTTAGTATGACTAGTGGCAGTTGATTGAGCCTTATTATAAGCGGAAGCAGCAGCATCATAGGCAACACTAGCAGACTTGACATTAGCAGAGACAATTAACTCTGCTGATGAAACTAAAGCAGCATAACTAGTGGTACTGGATGCGTACATCGCTAGACTAGCACCAGCACCCTCAGCGTTTGACCTAGCAACTGCCGCCCGCGACGCAGCATCACGAGCAGAATCACTACTGCCTAACGAAGCATAGCTCTGGGCCGCAATAGCTTGACTCTGAGCATCACTAGCGTATGAGCTTGCAGCTGCGTAGTAACTCTTAGCATTACTATTCGCCTGATCAGCAGCTGCCCGATATGATTGCGCAACAATATTGGCGGATGAGCCAGCAGATGATGCTGACGACATCGTTGAAGATGCAGAATTAGCAGTGCTTCTGAACCCATTGAAATCAGCGCTATCGGGATAAACATTAGCAATACTGATAACTGCAGCTGCTTGACTACTAGTAAATGAAGCGTTTGAAGAAATATAACTATTTCCGCTATCTGCAACCGATGCATTTGAGCTTGCATTGGAACTTGACAAGCTATTCATCAGTGAACTTAACGTAAATGCATACGATGCAGCAGCGCTTTCATCGTTAATTGCCTGTGCTGCAGCACTGGTTCCCTTTACGTTAAGTGAATCAACACTAGATGATAAACTTAATGCAACCGCAGCAGCTGAAACCGCTGTTGAAGCGGCATTCGATGCAGCCGTACTAATGGATCCCTGGACTGATGCAACTGTAGATTGTGGCGATAAACTAGCAGCACTACTGAAGGCTGTAGTTGCACTAGCGGTTGCTACAGCAGCAGAGCTGGCAGCCGAAGACGCAGCAAAAGCTGCAGCAATGGCTGAACTAACTGCTGATGCTGCTGAACTGGCGATTGATGATTGAATTTTAGCATCAGCACTGTATGAATTAATGGCACTGGATGCTGAAGAAACCGCTGATGATAAGCTAGAATAATCACTCTTAGCGTTCGAATCACTGCTTTGTGATTGGGCAGAACTAAGCAGTGATTGGGCAACACTACTTAGTGATTGCGCAACCCCACTGTAATTATTTACAACGGATGATGCTGACGAAGCCACACTGGAATAAGAGGTCGCAGCACTAGCCACCGAAGCAGCCGCAGTCGCGTATGAAGCAGCGCTACTGTTAGCCGTTTGGGCGGATGTGTTGTACTTCCCGGTTTGGTCTATAACCATCACATTTTGGGTAATCGTCCCACTAACGGTAGAGGTATTATTAGTAATCGGTAAGGTCGCAGGGTTATGCGAAACATTCGTAATACTGGTATTACTACCATTATTTTGAATTTGAGTGCTACTGTTAGTAACTTGGTATTGAGCAGTCACAATTACGTTAGTGGGGGCAGAACTAACCGCATTAATGGGATGATTGTAACTATACGTGTAAACCCCATTCCCCTGACTAGTAAATGCAGACACTGGAATCGCAGTTGTATAAGCATTCCGGTAATCACTATCGCCACCGGTGCTAACTGCTTGATCCGGGTCTTTTAACATCCCTTTACTATCAGTCGTAGTGTTCGAAGCATTATCACCAGCTGCTGGTTTTTCATCCGTTCCATTGGTTTGAACCCGGACGTAAACGTAGCCGTCGGTGCTATCAACGTTATTCAATTGAATTTGGGCATTGACGTCAAATTTAGATGCAGCACTATTATCACTTGATAATGCAGGCGTCCCGTTCAAAAAGACGGTTGGGACGGCATGGAATGCTAAATATTGGGACTTAGCGTTATCAAAATTATTAATGTCAGGATCAGCAATTAGACTTCCGTTTTGGTCATAAACCTGAAGGACATTCCCACTACTACCATTAATTTTAACTAGGTATTGAGACTTTTTATCGGTATTATTATCAACTTGCCCTTGAACCGCATAGGCATAAATTGGAGTGGTGTTAAAGAAGTTCCCAACCCCCGTGCCACCAGCGTCGTTATTAAGGCCGTTCTTACTAAATACGACGTTGGTTCCGGGGTTATTAATGGTAACCGCACTTTGGTAGTTCTTTAAAAGGGTTAGGCCACTATTAGTCGTTTGCCCATCAGTATAGATTGCCATATTCCCACGGTTTTGGATATTAATATTAGCGTTCGTAACCGTTACCATGTTGCCACCAAAACCAGCGAATCCTGAACCAGCACCGTGAACATTAAATGATCCACCATTTTGGACATTTAAGGACCCCTTAATCCAAAGTGGGTCCCCATCAGATGGAGCGTTATTATAGGTAACGTTCATCGTTCCACCGTTGATGTTAACGTAACCGGAGTTAACCATTGCATCGGCTTGGTTATCACGGGGAATAATGTTCAACGTGGCACCTTGGTTAATCGTGGCACCCCCACCGGTGATGGCAAGCCCTTCATTCCCAGTTTGGCCGCTCCGGTTGAAACTACCAGCATTTTCACCACCTCTTCCACCAGGTAGAAGGGTCATGGTAGATCCCTGATCAAGCTTTAGGCTCCCCCCTAATTCAATTACGTTTCCATCCTGGGTTTGACCGGTATAAGTGGAACCAGGCAGAAGTTCCAAATTGTTAATTTGCATGTTTTGCTGGTTATAGTTATCAGTTCTGCGACTCCCCCAAACACTGGAATATTGACCCTCACTAACAACATACACGTCACCAGAAATATAAACGTTCGGTACATTTGGTCCGTAGAATAATTGCGAGCCTTCATAGTTTAAATTTTTATACGTTAGGCTTCCTTGGTTAGAACTATACATATTAACTTGTCCATAAATATTAGTTCCGTACATTTTAGCAAAATTCTCTAGCGTCAAGTTAACATTAACCGGATTATTATGCATCGTGGTCAAATCTACAACGTGATTTTGGCCATTAATGGTGATGAAAGTCCCAGTTCCACTTGGAGTCGCAGAGTTACTACCACTGGTGCTTTGCATATCCTTTGTAATCCGTAATTCTGTATGTTTATTGTTAATGCTACCAGAAGATAAATAACTATCCATCATCCCTGGCTTAGCAGCAAAGTAGATATAAGTGGTGGTACCAGTGGCATCTACATATCCATTGTTAACCTTATTAGCAACATCATTATATCCATAGGTATAACTAGTAGTATTAGTCCCCGTTAACTTGTTAACGGATGTAAAGCTACCAGTATTTTCATTATTAATTGCAGCTTGAGCCCCGTTATATGCCTGAATATAAGGATTATTAGTATTCGTTTGGGTATTTAGAACCGTAAAGTCACCCTTACTATCAGTCCCATTCCACCGGCCACTTTCAGCATCGTAGGCTCCTTGCCGGCTAAGAAAATAATCAATTCCATAGTTATATGTCAATAGTTGGGTCGGCGCGTTAGTATTTACTCCACCGCCCGTGACAGTTCCAGCAGTCCCTTGTTGGACATCGTTACCAGAAGAAGCTTCAGCACTATCACTAGGTGAATTGACCACTTGAGCTGAATTATTTCGATTAACTGATCCGCTTGCGTAATTAGTATTACCACCAATTCCATTCGAACCGTAAATTGCAGATCCAGATTGGGTCCCAGCGCTGGAATTCAACGAATTGTACTTATTGTAACCATCAATCGTCGCATTATAACCATTCGTATAGTAAGCGTTACTGGTCGTGTATGAAGTGGATGAATCAGCAGACTTAAGATCGTCAGGATGCAACGAATTCCACGCCGCAACCGCACCAGCGTTAGCAGCGTAGTAGGCGTTCAATCCTTCAGTGTAGCCACTAGTGGCTCCTGCAGAGGCGGTCTTCCCAGCTAACGCAGCGGCGGAAGCAGCAGCAAAACCAGCACTAAATGCTGAACTGTAGGCACTATAAGCCATGCTAGCAGCTGAAATTGCAGCCACAATTGCGGAATCACTATTACTGTTAGTGTACGATGAGCCAGCACTAAGGGCGGCATAGGCAGCTGAAGAAACCGCACTGACCTCACTGGAAGTTGCGGAAGAACTACCATTAGTATCATTGCCCATTCGGTTACTGATCCCATCATCATCATCGTCTGCATCTAACGTCATCACCCCAGCTGCAGATGCTAGGTATTCAGCAACCCCTTGGTTGAAGTTAGAGTCAGCGCTACTAGGGGCTGAAGTCCCCGCCGCAGCTGCAGAAACGGCCGCAGCAAACCCAGCGCTAATTGCAGCACTGGCAGCAGAACTGTTGACACTGCTACTATCACTAGTGGATGAACTCGCGGCACTACTGCTGCCACTGCCACTGTTAGCATCACTTGAAGTGCTACTCCCCGTTGAGGCACTACTACTCCCTGTCGAAGCACTACTGCTACCACTATTGGCATCGCTCGAAGCGCTACTACTGGTTGAAGTACTACTGCTGCCACTGTTGGCATCGTTAGAAGCGCTACTGCTACCACTATCGGCAGTGCTCGAAGCACTACTACTCCCAGAGTTTGTGGTGGAACTACTACCAGCACCAGTAGTGGTCGAATCAGCTGCAGATGAAGTCCCAGCCGATGCACCACTGGTCACGTCAGTAGTGTTCGTAGTAAGTGAATTCCCAGTCGTTAGATTCGAACTAGTTGTGCCAGAATCAGTAGTCGTAGTCGTATTCTCACTAACATTCGTCCCTGAGCTATTATTTCCACTAGTCGAACTCTGATCACCATCACTAGTCGAACTACCGTAGTTCGCACTAGCATTAGCAGTGATTTTATTTTCACTAAGCGTTGCACCTCCACCCAGTAAGGCTAACATGGACAGCGATACCACTACCCATTGTTTTTTTACTTTGCGGAGGACTTTTTTGTCTTTAATCTTATTAAATCTCGATTTGTTATAGAGCATATTAAGTCGGTCCCCTTTTCGTGCGTTCACATGATTAATGTTTATATACTGTGTATAGTGTACCATTTTTAAATTTAATTAGCATGAAAATAACTATTATTTTATAAACAAAAAATCAGGACATCAAACCGACTTTTCAATCTCGATTTGATGTCCTGATTTAATTATTCACATTAAATAAATTTAACGAATTTCTTGTTGCCGGTAATGTAATTTCCATGACCAACACTAAACCGGGTCATTCCATGATGATTAACTACGTGGTTGACATGGAGCTTAGTTCCAGCCCGGTAGTACTTACCGTTTTTATTATTGAACGTCTTGGTCGAATGGAGCCGGACCCCCTTCGGATTGATGATCCGAACGGTATGGCGATTGGCCCGCTTCATATCCGCCCTGCTGTAGTAAGCATTGGTAATGAAGCGCCGGTTAGCGGTCAAATACCCCCTCGTCACATTAGCTGACAAGTGGCTCTTGACGTAGTAACGCACCCGACCGTGCTTTTCAACTACCATCTTAGTAATCTTAAATTCAGCAACCCGCTTCCGTGGTTGTTTAGCATACCCCTTAATCCGGGTCTCAGTCCCAAAGCGCGCATTAGTGTACAGGTATACGTTTTGGGTGTTGTAGATATACTGAGGATGCTTTTTCAACTGCGCGTTGAACTCACGGGCATAACCATACTTGTAGCCAGCAGATTTTCCGGATAGTGAACCAGCGGCAAGGCTAGCCCGCTTAGCAGCAGCCCGGCCCTTTGCAACCTGGGCCCGGTAAGCAGCTTGTCCAGCTTGATAAGCTTTCGCATAGTCAGCCTTGTAAACGGCGGTCTTGCCAGTGAAGTTCGTCTGCCGAACCCGATTCTTGTAGCCATCACGGTAGCCATCAAAACCACCCTGATAACTTGGGGAGCTAAGGTAACTAGCGGCCTTATGGTGGCCAGCCTTCGCATCACTAACTCCCCGGTCGTAGTAATCAGCGGCACTACTATCATTGGTATTGGCACTGTTACTCGTTGGTTGCTGGGCAAAAATCAGCTTAGCGGCCGCAATGATCGTTGCATAATCACTAGCAGCCCGACTTGCAGCGGAACTGGCGATTGCTGTTTCAGCAGCAACGACTGAATCAGCACTGGCAACCTGGCTGGCGGCACGATTAGCAACGCTAGCGGCACTGGCAGCTGTAGAAGCATAACTATCGCCATCAGCTTGATCCCCATTCGCATATGCATTCGAAGCCGCAGCATTCGCATTAGCAGCAGCGCTGTAAGCAGCATTCGCAACTCCAGCAGCAGAGTTAGCAATGGCAGCCGCAGCATTGGCAGCCGCAGTGGCCGAACTAGCCTGGCTGTTGGCAATCACCGCATCGGCAGATGCAGCTGCAATCGTGTTAGCAGCAGAACTGGCAATCGAAGCAAAGCTACGCATTGCAGGCGTTGCGTTTGATTGGGCGGCCATCATAACAGCTTGACTCGCAAGTTGTTGGGCTGAACTAGCTGGGGTCGCCCCATTTGAAGTGCTGGTTGAAGCCGCAACGGAATATTGGTTAGCCAAGTTCGCAGTGGCATTGACCGAATTAATGTTACTGCTTGCCACGCTAGCGGCCTGACTCGCAGCGGGGATGAAATGACTAGCCCCGTTGGATAAATGGGTCACCCGGTAGGTGTTCAAATAGTCACTTTGGGCCCGATTAGCGGCACTAGTAACCACCGCAGTCAACGACTGGGTCAATGCTTCAGCGGAACTTGCGGCACTATTCGCAGCACTAGCGGCGCTGTTTGCAGCAACCGCCTGACTGTAATCCAAGTTATTAGCACTGTTGGCTGACGAAAGCAGGCTACCGAGCGAGTTGACCGCTGAGAAGTCCCCGGCACTAGCCGCGTTGGACATTTGACTAGCTAATGAGGACGCCATTGAAGCTTCTGCACTGGCATTTTGTTTTGCAACAGCCGCCTGTGAATTATCAGCACTAGCGGCATTGCGAGCACTTTGGGCAACTGAATTAGCACTACTTGCCTGACTGGCAACCGAACTAGCGATTACAGCGGCCGTGCTTGCGTCACGCGCATAGCTTTGCGCACTGGTGTTTTGGGGTGCATTCGTTGCTAGGCTATTAGCAGCAGCAGCGGCTGATTGCGCTGCAGCAGCCATGTTTTGAATTGCTACGGCATTCGAATCGGTAGCATTGGCATGGTCATTGGCTGAGCTGTTCGCAGCTTGGGCGCTGTTGGCCTGGCCAGCAGTCTGATCGGTGTGGGATGAAGCATTCTTAACGGTATCCTCAGCCGCCTTGGTCGCAGCATCCTGAGCAGATGCAGCCATCGAGGCAGTCGCATTGGCTGAATTAGCCGTTGATGCGGCAGCACTGGCGTTGGCAGCGTCGCTAGCTGCTCTAACTGAAGCGCTAGCTGCAGATTGGACTGCCGTTGACGCGGTTTGACTGGCAACCACTGCGGAACTGGCAGCGGAACTGGCGGTCGAGGCCTGTTGTGAGGCTAATGCATTAGCACTTTGGGCGGCAGCTTGATCCCCATCATTAGCATAGCTCTGTGCTGCTGAAGCGGCACTGGCAGCTGCGCTGTTTGCACCACTGGCAGTTGAATTAGCCTGATCAGCAGCATGGGCAGCGCTGCTGGCAACATCCCTAGCTGATTGCGCCTGGGTATTTGCAACTTGTGCATCGGCATTCGCAGCACTCGTCACTCCGGCAGCTGAACTAGCAACACTCGCAGCGGATTGGACCTGGATGTTGTTTGGATAGTTAGCAGCAACTTGGTTGGCCTGGCTAGCCGCAGTGGAGGCCGCGGTGTTATCACCACTAGCACTACTGGTTGAATCACCGGCTTGACTAGCATAACTAGCCGCTAGGGTGGCAGCGGAATTGGTGCCACTCGTAGCACGGTTAGCTAAATCATTGGCTTGTGCCGCGTGGTTTGCATTCGACGAAGCACCGGTAGCCGTATCGGATAATGCTTGCACAGCGGAACTAGCATTGGCCTGTGCAGTCTTTGCACCCGCAGCCGCAGAACTAGCTAATGATGCATCGATTGCAGCCCGATCGGATGCCGATTGAGCAGCAACGGCCGCACTGGAAGCATTGCTTTGCGCCGTTGAGGCAGCAGCATTGGCTGATTCGGCAGCCTGAGCAGCACTCACAGCAATTGCAGAAGCACTCGCGTTAAATGGCTTGGCCTGTGCAGCACTGGCAGCCGCAGCATTAGCAGCGTTTGCAGCGGAAACGGCAGTGGTGGCTGCATCCTTTGCGGATTGCGCAGTGGCGTTAACCCCACTGGCTTGGCTGGCGGCAATTGAGGCATCGTTTGCAGCGGAACTAGCGGCAGCGGTGGCTTGACTAGCCGTGTTGGATGCGGCAGCAATTGCGGAATTCTTTGGATACCTAGTTGCCATTGCGTTCACAGCACTCGTGGCCGAAGCCGTCTGTTGATTGGAAGTATCAGCGTTTGACGAACTAACGGTGGCATCCTGATTAGCACTGGCAGCAACGCTTGCAGCACTGGCAGCAGCATCCGCATTTGACTGGGCAGCTGAGGCTGCATTGTGGGCCCGCGCAGAATTAGCGGTCGGATCCGTTGGATTCAAATTAGCAGCCTGTGATTGGGCGTCGTTAACGGCGGCACTTGTCACCGCATTGGCTGAACTAGCAACGAAAGCGGCAGATGCAGCTTTGCTAGCGGCTTTTGATGCAGCATCAGTAGCCGTATTAGCACGAGCACGGGCACTAACAGCGGCATCTGATGCACCCATCGCAGTGGCCGCTTGTTCAGAAGCAACAACGCTGGCGGAACTTGCGGCGGAGTCATTCCCCGTTGCAGCATAACTAGCAGCAGCATTGGCGGCAGACTGCGCGTTAGTGGCAGCGGTATCGGCAGTTGAACTGGCAGCATTTGCACTCGCAATTGCCACACTTGCAGAAGAACTTGCGGCATTAAAGTCTGAAGTAGCGGAACTGACGGTGGCATTTGCACCACTGGCAACCAAAGCAGCTGATTTAGCAACGCTGGCATCACTTGCGATTTGAGGATCATTAGCGTGCCCACCGGCACTGGCAATCGAGTCAGCCGATGAAATTGCAGCACTCGCAGCACTGACCGCACTCGCAACACTGGTGGCAGTGCTCCCGGCAGAACTAACCACCGAGGAAGCGCTGGTGACCCCTGATTGATTCGAACTAGTGGCAGCAACGTTGGAGTTGGCCACCGAAGCGGCGCTGGAAGCCCGCTTAGCATCATTGGCAGCTCCATTGGTGTACCCATCAGCAGCCTGTGCGGCGGCTGAAGCCGCGCTAAAGGCGCTGGCTACATCATTGGCTGCCGACTTAGCAACCGCACTAGCGGAAGTGGCGGTAAAAGCAGCACTCGATGCAGTGACCGCAGCAGCACTAGCGGTCTTGGCGTCCGCTTGAGCCTGAATAGCTGCAGCACTCGCATTTGCAGCGGCTTGACTGGCTTGTCGTGCAAAGTGGTTCCCGGCGGTGGTGTTCCCAGCGGCATATGCAGATGATGCAGCCTGTTGAGCAGCACTAACGGTACTGGTTGCTGATTGGGCAACCGAATTTTGTTGACTAGCATCGGCAGCTGCGGAGTCAGCGGCTGATTTAGCATTGGCGGCAGCACTGTTGGCACCAGCGGCGGTGGAAGCAGCGGAACTCACCACTGCGTTCGCAGAAGTAGCCACTGAAGCAGCGCTACTGATGACCGTGTTGCTTGGTGCTTGTTGAGCAGCCTGATTGGCGAAACTGGTGTCTTGGTTCGCTAAGCTAGCCGAATCGTTCGCCCCATCATTAGCATCCGAAGCCACCTTGGCATCATGATCGGTATTCGCTGCATCCAAACTGGTCGAACTAGCGATTGGCCCGGTCACTGAAGCAGCGGAGCTAGCCGCACTGACAGCACTAGCTGCGGTGCTGTTCCCGGCATTCGCAGCGGAAGTTGGATCCACTGGTGTCGGATTCAGCGAATTAGCGGCACTGTCGGCGGCAGCCGCATCACTCGCAGCAGCACTGGCGGCACTGGCAGCCTGATTGCCAGCAGCAGTGGCACTTGCCCCGGCGCTGGCGGCATCATTGGCAGCGGTCATTGCTGAATTAGCAACACTGGCAGCCGATTGAGCCCGGTTCGCAGCGGCAGCGGCAACTGCAGCAGCACTAGCGGCGGCAGAACGGTTACCATCCTTAGCGGCAGCAGCTTCAGCGCTCGCAGCGGCAGCATAATCCTGATTAGCAGATTGAATATCATTATTGGCACTTGCAACCTTCGCAGCGGCAGAACTAGCAACACTGGAAGCGCTGGAAGCGCTTTGGTGCGCAGCACTGGCAACGCTAGCTGCCGAACTAGCAAGACTTGCAGCCCGGGAGGCCTTCGTTGCTGCAGAGGCAATTGATGAATTACCAGGGTTGGCAGCTGCGATCGAAGCAACATCCTGTGAAGCTAGGTTAGCGCTATCGAAAGCGGCACTGGCGGTGGAATTAGCGCTGCTCGTTTGAGCGGAAGCACCGTTGGTTGCCCCACTGGCAACATTGGCAGTGCTAGTCGCAGTGGAACCATTTGCAACTGCAGATGCAGTCACCGAACCTGCGGAACTAGTGGTCCCATCGGCACTCGCAATTCCAGCGGCAACTTCGCTGCTAGCAGCACTGGCGACACTAGTCGCATCATTGGCAGCATTCGATGCCAGGGCTTGATCAGAAGCAGCCCGCAATGCAGCGCTCGTAGCCTTTTGGGCCGCAGCGTTGGCGGCATTCGATGCCGAATTAGCGTTGGCGGAAGCCGCAGCAGCTTCATTTGCGGCAGAGGCAGCTTGACTAGCTAACCGCACGGCAGCAGAACCATGGGCTAAATTAGCAGCAGTGGCATACGAGTTGGCCTTAAAGGCTGCGTTTGAAGCCAATTGATCAGCAGCATTCGCACTTGCAGTCGCACTATCAGCGGCATTCTTTGCACTGTTAGCGTCTGAAGATGCCAACGTTGCGTCAGCAGAAGCTGAATTAGCGACCGAGCTAGCGGAGGCCACCACTGAACTAGCGGCGGCAACTACTGAATCGGCCCCATTCAGACTATTCAACGAATTAACGGTTGTAACAGCAGTGTTGACCGCGCCAGTCGCCACACTCGCCTGGCTGGATGAAACGCTCGCTTGACTGGACTTCACCGAAGCGTCGTTGCCGTTATTACCGGCAGCAGCGGTGTTAATATCAGCGCTAACACTGGCGGAGTTCGCAGTCGAAGCAGCAGTTTGTGCAGCAGCAGTGTTACCAGCATCCGCCATTGAATTAGCGGTGGCAGTAGCACTAGCGGCTACCCGCCCATCCGAAGCCAATGCTTGGTTCGCTGAATCAAGACTCTTGGCAGCAGCGTCCGCATCGTTGGCGGCAGCAGAACCGTCAGCATTGGCAGCACTAGCAGCGTTAGCAGCACTGCTTGCCTTAGCGGCAGCTTGACTAGCAACGCTGGCTTGGCTGTAAGCAGTTGATGGATCACCATTAGCAGCGGCAGTCGAAGCGGCAACGCTCGCAGAAGCAGCCTCAGCAGCAGCGGCAGTGGCAACTGAGTTAGCACTAGTGGCAGTTGAGGAAGCGTTCGTCGTCCGAACACTTGCTGATTGCAATGCAGCACTAGCGCTGGTGGCAGCTTAGCTAGCGGTCAATGCATTCGAAGCCGCTTGACTCGCAACTTCGGCAGCGGATTGAACGCCCGCATTCGATGGGTTTGCACTGGCGACAGATTGGGCGGTGGCGGCATTGGAAGCCGTAGCCCGCGCAGTGGCACTAGCATCACTAGCCGTTGTCGCGGCACTCGCTGTAATTGCACCGACCGAAGCAGCATGGGAAGCAGCGTTGTTAGCATCACTTGGCCCGTTCGGTTGGCCACTAGCAGCACTGGTTGCATTCGATGCAGCATTGCTTGCAGCCGCACTAGCAGAACTAGCCGCTGAGTTAGCACTGGCGATGGCACCACTGATGGCAGTGGCGTTTGAAGCAGCATTGCTTGCAGCTACGGCAGCGGATTGAGCTAATGATGAATCGGTGGCAGCCCGTTGCGAAGCCGATTGAGCAGCGGATGCAACTGAAACGGCACTGGTTTGGGCAGCAGAAGCCACTGCGTTGGCGGATTCAGCATCCTTAGCGGCCTTAGATGCAATTGCTGAGGCCGAAGCATCAAATGGTTTTACATTTGCAGCACTAATGGCAACCGAATTAGCTGAGCTGGCGACTACGGCAGCCGAGGCGGCAGCGGTCTTCGCAGCTTGGGCTGATTGGTTCGCAGCACTCGCTTGAGCAGTCGCGATGGTGGCATCGGCGTTAGCAGAGCTAGCGGCCCGATCGGCATCGTTAGTCGTGGCAGCGATGGCTGACAACACGGCATTGTTAGGATGGGCAGCAGCAATCGAATTCGTTACCCCGGTTGCTGAAGTCGTCTGAAGCTGCGACGAACTAGTTTGGGCTGGAACCGCACTGGCCCCGCTATTTGCAACCGACGCAACCGAAGCAGCGCTGTCAGCAGCGGCTGCATTGGAAGCGGCAGCGACCGACGCACTATTGGCCCGGTCTGCGTTGGCGGTTGGATCACTTGGATTCAAGCTCGCCGCTCTAGATTGGGCGTCGTTAGTAGCCGCACTGGCCGCGTCGTTGGCAGCACTGGCCACGGCAGCGGCAGAAACAGCATCGGTAGCGGCCGAAGAAGCCACGGTCGCCTCACGATCAGCATTGGAGCGTGCAGCCACAGCAGCATCAGAAGCAGCCTTTGCACTGGCGGCTTGCTGGGCAGCGACCGCACTAGCGGACGCCGCAGTTGAATGATCACCCTTGGCAGCAGCACTAGCGGCCACCACGGCGGCGGAACTAGCGGTGCTTGCGGCAAGCTCAGCATTGGAACTAGCTGTATTAGCACTGGCGATTGCCGAACTAGCTGCAGCACTAGCGGATTGGACGGTTCCAGCAGCGGAACTCACGGTCTGATTGGCATCACTGGCAACCACGGCAGCGGATGCAGCGGTACTAGCGTCGCTAGTAACACTGGCGTCATTTGGATGGGTGGAAGCAATGGCTGCCGTAGTCGTACTTGCAGAGCTAGTGTTGTTAGCAAAGAGACTGGCGGCACTGGATGCCGTTTCCGTTGCAGAAGCGGCGCTACTTACGCCAGCTTGATCGGCGTTAGCAGCTGTAGCATTGGACTTGGCTACCGAAGCGGCACTGGATGCTTGATTAGCATCATTAGCGGCCCCGGTGGTATCTTGATCAGCAGTCGATGCAGCAGTCGATGCGACGTTAAGGGCACTGTTAACAACCCCGGCAGCAGATGCAGCCGCCGAACTAGCAGCGGTCGCGGTAGAAGCAGCATTTGATGCGGCCACCACGGCGGAACTAGCAGCACTCGTGGCGCCCTGCGCCTTTGTCACTGCGGCGGCAGCATCGCTAGCGGCTTGACTGGCCTGCCGAGCAAACCGGTCCCCAGCGGTGGTGTTGCCGGCAGCGTATGCGGAGGCGGCAGCAGCCGAAGCCGTACTGGTGGCACTGGCAGCTGAGGTCGCAATTGCATTTTGTTGACTAGCAGTGTTGGCAGCCGCATCGGCCACGGACTTAGCATTGGCAGCCGCTTGGTTGGCACTCGTGGCAAGTGAACTGGCGTTATTTACCACTGAATTAGCAGCATTCGCCACGGAGGCGGCACTACTGATGGTCGAATTCGATGGTGCTTGGGCAGCAAATTGACTAGTTTGAGCATTAGCACTGTTTGCGAGGCTAGCGGAACTGCCAGTCCCATTGTTAGCAGTGGCGGTAACCTCGGCATAGCGATCAGCATTAGCGGCATCCCCACTCGTGGTTTGAGCAAGCGGTGCAGTCACCAAAGCAGCCGAACTAGCGGCACTCGTGGCACTGGCAGCAGTCTGATTACCAGCACTTGCGGCACTCGCTGCATCGGATGGTTTAGCAGAGTTCAACGCGGTGGCAGTGCTATCGGCGCTAGCGGCGGTGCTAGCAGCAGCACTGGCGGCACTGGCAGCTTGATTTCCGGCAGTGACGGCATTGGAAGCATCAACGCCGGCTGAAGAAGCGGTGGCAGCGGCTTGACTCGCAATTGTCGCTCCAGATTGGGCCCGGGCAGCTGCAGAGGCAGCGGCACTGGCAGCACTGGATGCTAACGCACTATTGCTGGTCTTTGCTGCGGCAGCTTCAACGGCAGCGGCGGAGGCGTAGTCGCTGTTGGCAGCACGAATGTCATCATTGGCACTCGAAGCAACGGCATTGGCCGAGTTGGTAACACTGGCTGCACTTGATGCGGTTTGTGAAGCCGAACTGGCAACGCTTGCGGCCGAACTAGCAACAAAGGCGGCACTCGAGGCCTGATCAGAGGCAACGGCGAGCGAAGGATTATCTGGGTTCGCAGACGCTAGTGCAGCTGCATCCTGGGCAGCCAGGTTCGCCCCGTTGGCAGCCGAGCTAGCGGTTAGACTAGCACCGCTGGTTTGCGTGGAGCCACTGTTGGTAGCTGAACTTGCGGAACTGGTGGCACTAACGGCGTTCGAACCAGCAGTATTAGCAGCAGAAACGGTGGTCCCAGCAACCTGATTGGCACTGTTAGCACTACTGATTCCAGAAGAAATGGCACTGATGGCATCGTTAGCGGCATTGGAAGCTACTAGGGCTGCACTGGAAGCAGCAGCTTGGTCATTTGCAGCCCGTTGAGCAGCACTGGTGGCCCTTTGGGCAGCGGTGTTCGCAGCATTCGAGGCAGCGGTGGCATTCGCGAGTTCATTATCAGCAGTCGCAGCAGCGGCAGCGGCTTGACTGGCAAGGAGCGAGGCGGTTGCACCGGTCGTCCCCCTGGCAGCATCAGCATACGAATTAGCCTGGCCAGCTGCATTGGAAGCAGCCGTCGCAGCTGCATTGGCACTGGCCGTTGCAGCATCAGCGGCCGATTTGGCACTGGCGGCATCGGCGGATGCGCTGGTGGCATCGGCAGTCGCAGCATTAGCAATCGCACTAGCAGAGGCAACCGCAGAATGAGCGGAGGCGACAACCGGGTTGTTGCTATTCAGACTGTTCAAACTGTTCACCACCGTAGCGGCTGAATTAACCGCGGTGTTAGATTGGCTAGCCTGGTTAGCTGCGGAACTGGCTTGACTTGATTTCAGGGATGCATCGGTGGCGTTATTAGCAGCAGAGCCACTAATGTCAGTAGCGGAACCGGCATCAGCATTCGCACGAACGGCCGCGCTTGAAACGGCAGTCGCATAGCTAGCATCGGCAGCGGAACTAACGCTCGTGTTGGCACTTGCTAAACTAGTGGCAGCGCTACTGATTGTAGTAGTAGCCGCACTGAATGCCGTCGCAGCGGAACTAATTGAATCCGCAGCGGTTGAAGCTGCAGCGTTGGCACTCGCTGCGTTCGAAGCATCGTTGGACGCCTTCACAGCAGCAGCACTCGCAATTGCAGCCTGCTTAGCAGCGGTCACTGGATCATTGGCGTTGGCTGCAGCTGCGGCAGCGGCACTGGCACTGGCGGCAACGTCCGCATCGGAACTAGCAGCAACGTTAGCACTAGCGGCAGTCGAAGCAGCGGCACTGGCGCTGTGATTAGCTGATTGGATTGCTGAATTAGCACTGGCAGCAGTCGAACTAGCAGCAGCAACGCTGGCAGCAGCTGTAGCGGCGCTCGAGGCTGCGCTTTGTAATGATGCATTGGTTGGATTTTGACTAGCAATCGATTGAATGTAGGCTGCATTGGATTGCGCAGCACTGGCACTCGCGCTTGCATTATTCGTGGCACTTGCAACACTGCTGGAGGTGGTGCTCAATGCATTGGCATGCTCAGACGCAGAATTAGCATCTAAAGCGGCACTGGTGGCTTGACCAGCGGCAACGCTATTCGCAGAAATGGCGCTGCTGATTGCTTCCGCATTACTTTGGGCGTTCTTAGCAGCACTCGCAGCGACACTCGCTGTTGATGAATCACTAGCGGCTTGATTCGATGCAGACTTAGCTGAAGCGGCGGCACTCGAGGCGTTGGCTTCAGCAGTTGACGCATCAGCATTAGCAGCATCTGCGGAAGCAGTGGCGGCACTAATTGCCTTTGAGTCATAGGACTTAGCACTAGCAAGGCTGGCAACGGTTGCATTAGCAGCAGCAGCCGATGCATTAGCGGTCGAAGCCGTATTTGCAGCATCCGCGGCAGATTTGGCAGCAGTGCTGGCATCATTAGCGGCACTGGCGGCATTTGAACTGGCAGTGGAAGCAGCAACACTCGCCTGATTTGCGCTATTTACAGCACTACTAATCGCTGAATTGCCAGCATTCGCACTATCATTGGCAATTGAATTCACCACTTGCGCAGCGGAACTAGCCACTTGGGCTGATGAGGTTGTTTGCGCATTCGACGATTGGGCACTGGCATTCGCACTCGCTGCCGTTTGGGCATACCGATCGGCATTGCTAGAATGGGCAGCGGTGGCATCCGTTGCATTGGCGGCCCGGTCGACACTCAACGAGGCATTGGATGAATCCAAAATTGCGGCTCTAGATTGAGCAGATGATGCAGCTGAACTCCCAGCAGACGCAGCCTGATTGGCAGCATCGGCAGCATTCGAAGCATTGACCGCTGCGTTGGAAGCGGTTGTGGATTGCATAGCAGCTTCATTATTAGCGGCGTTAGCCGTGCTAGCGGCATTTGAAGCGGTATCAGCTTGATCAGCAGCTTCAACACTCGCTGAGGAAGCTGCCGTTGAATCACCCTTGGCAGCAGCGCTAGCAGCAACACTCGCCGCGCTTGAAGCCAAGTTAGCAGCATTGGATGCCGCTGATCGAGCGGATTCAGCAGTTGAACTAGCGGTGGATGCAGCTGCACTAGCCGATTGGGCCACACTATTGGCACTCGAAGCCACTGCACTTTCACTTGATGCAACCGATGATGCCGAGTTAGCAGCTGCTACGTTGGCAGCAATTGATGCATCCGAAGCGTTATCATTCAGTGCTGATTGGGCAATCGATTGAGCGCTCCCCGCATTCGAAGCAGCACGACTAGTGACCACCGAAGCACTAGCAGCTGCAGAAGAAGAGATGGCAGCATTGGAAGCATCATTAGCGGCCCCTGAACTATGTTGGCCAGCATTTGAGCCAGCGTTGGCAGCCGAACTAGCGTATTGACTAGCCTTCGAAGCATTATCAGATGCACCAGATGCATCTGCATTCGCATGGTTGATTGCATCCGTAGCACTAGCGACCATTGAATTGGTAGCACTAGCCGCACTGGAAACGGTAGCAGCAGCGCTAGCAGCCCTAGCAGCAGCTGAGGATCCGGCTGCTACCTGTGCATCGGCGGCACTACTTGCGGTTTGAGCATTATTTTTATCCTGATTAGCAACGTTTTGAGCGGTCTGGGCAACCCGTTCAGCTGATTGGGCAGAAGCTAAGTTGCCGGCACTGGCGTAGGAATGCGCCACACTGGCAGCAGAAGCAGCAGTTGAGCTTTGCGTATTGGCGTCACTGGCAGCCGAGCGAGCAGCACTCGCATATGAACTAGCGGCAACGCTCGCTGAATTTGCAGCGCTGGAAGCATCAGTGGCATCACTCGATGCAAGCGAAGCAGCATTTGCAATGCTATTTACGGAACTAGCCGTTGAGTTCGCGATTGCATTGTCCGGATAGGCATTGCTTAAGCTATTAGCAGCATTGGATGCACTGGCCACTGACCCCATCGATTGAGCAGCTTGACTGGATGAGACACTGGTAGCGCTAGCGTGATCGGCAGCGGAACTAGCGGCGCGATCAGCACCACTCGATGCATTCGATGCCGCATTAGAAGCATCAGAAGCAGCACTTGCCGCATTCGATGCCGCAGTATTAGCATCACTTGCAGCCTTAGAAGCCCCACCGGTAACCGAGTTAATGTAATCATTAGCCGATTGAACGGCTGAATTAGCACTGGCGGCCGTACTTGCCGCATTCGATGCGGTAGTCGATGCACTAACCGCGGTTGAAGCAGCGCCACTAGCATCGTTGTTGGCACTGGTAGCATCACTTGCCGCAGTATTCGCGGTCATTGCAGCAGCGCTGGCAGCACTAGCGGCACTGGATGCTGCCGATTGGTTACCAGCAGCTGCGTATGAAGCTGCCGCCTTAGATTGAGTGGCAGCAACGTTGGCTGCGGAGCTAGCAACGTTGTTAGCAGAGGCCGCCTTTGCATTGTCGCTATCAGCCTGACTCTTTGCAGCTTGGGCAGCACTATTCGCAGCCGAAGCAACCCCCGCTGCGGAACTAACGGTGGAAGCAGCGTTCTTGGCAGCCGTTGCGGCATTCGCAATCGAAGCATTGCCAGCGTTTTCAGCAGCTAGCGATTGAACGTTATCGTTAGCACTCGCTGCAGCTGAATTAACGGAACTGGCAGATTGATTAGCATTAGCAGTGTTAGCAGCATTCGTGTCGGTAGCACTGGCGCGGGCGGAAGCATTGGAGGCGCCATTTGAAGCCCCATTAGCAGCACTGGATGCGGCATTGGATGCATCGGCAGCTTGTGAATTAGCGGTGCTGCCCTTACTGTTGACCAGGCTAGTTGCAACTGAATTGGCATTACTATTTGCAACACTCGCATCATTAGCAGCGGTGCTGGCAGCAGTTGAATTAGCAGCAACGGTTGATTCCGCTGCAGATGCAGTTTGTTGTGCAGCACTGGCGGTCTGGCCAGCGGAACTAGCAATCGCCATTTGACTTTGTGCGATACTAGTATATGACTGTGCAGCACTAGCTGCAGATGAAGCCTTCGTTGGATCAGATGCAGCATATAATGCAGCAATACTGGATTGCTGGCTAGCAGCGAAGAATGCACTATTCGCAGCCGTTTTAGCATTTTGGGCCGCACTATTGGCAGCGTCAGCATCTCCCTTGGCGGACTGCGCAGTACTATTAGCGGTTGACCCAGCAGTAGCGGCAGCTGCAGCACTAGCAGCGGCATTCGATGCCTTAGTCTGGTCACTTTGAATCGTAGCGTTATCCGAATAGAGACTCGCAATGCTTGCGGTCGTGGATGCATTCGAGCTAGCAGTCGTATAATTACTGCTGATCTGACTATTTTCAGCATCCGCTTTGGACGCATGCGAATCGGTGTCAGAAGCGGCGGAGCTGGTGTTGTTGATCGTATTCACAGTCGCTAGTGAATTTAACGCACCGGCTTGGATGGCCGCTGATTGTTCATCAGCAATGGCCTTAGAAGCCGCTTGAACCCCGTTATTGTTAATTGATGAAATCGCAGCTGAATAAGCGGATGCTTGACTAGCAGCTGAAGCGGCGTTCGATGCATAGCTAGCAGTTTTTGAATTCACCGCACTTTGGGCACTAGGTCCAGAGGCACTCGCGAACGTATTGGCAGTACTTGATGCCAAGCCAACATACGAATTAGCGGCACTGGCGGCAGCAAATGCATTTGAAATCGCTGCACTAGCCGCGGCACTGGCCGATTGAGCGGATGCTGATTGCTTGGATGCATCGGCGTTCAAACTATTTAGCGCACTCGAAGCTGAATTAACGGCACTGGCATAGCTAACGTTAGATTTCATTGCACTACTGTCATTAGCAAGGGAGCTAGCAGTGCTAGCATAGCTATTCACTACGGACGAGGCAGAAGCAGCAGCACTGGAGTACGAGCTAGCGCTACTCGTGATTGAATCGATCGGGATCTGGGATGCATATGAATTAGCAAGTACCGCCTGACTATTTGCGGAACTAGTGGATGCACCAGTCGTGCTAGGGATGGAAGCGTTGTCCGTAATGGTCCCAGAGGCAGTCGTAGAATTATTAGTGATTGCCCCAGTGGCAGGGTTATGCGTTTGATTAGTCGTGACAGTTCCACCATTGGAATTACTGATTTCAGTACTATTGTTAGTAACGCCGTATTGAGCAGTCACCTTAACACTAGTAGGCAATGTGGTAACCGCATTTAACGGCCGGGCAAACTTATAGGTATAGACCCCGTCACCCTGACTTTGAAATGCAGAAACTGGGATTGCGACCGTATATGCATTCCGGTAGTCAGAATCACTACCATTGCCAGGTGCTTGATCAGAATCGGTTAACATCGTTTTGCTACCCGTTTCGGAATCTGGCGTTTCATCAATATCATTAGTTGCTACCCGCACATAAACAGTGCCACTAGTATCAGAAACGTTATTCAATTGTAGCGTCGTATTAACATCGAACTTAGAAGCGGCACTATCATCGTGAGCTAAGTTGGTCGAACCGGTAATGAAGACGGTCGGAACTCCATTAAATGCGAGATACTTAGATGCGCTGTTTTGAAATGGATTCAACGTTTGATCGGCTACCTGTTTTCCACTGACATCATAAACCGTCATTAAGGCATTATTTTGTTTGATGCTAATCATGTATTGGGGCTTAGAATCAGTCTTATCATCCAAGGTTCCCTGAACTGCATACGCAGTGATGTTTCCAGGATTTTGGAACATGTTTCCGACTCCCTTGCCACCCTGGTCATTATTAAGACCATTTAGGCTAAAGAGAACTCTACTTCCAGGGTTATTGATAACCACAGTCCCACCATTATAGAGTAGGTTCATTGATTGGTTAGTACTTTTCCCGTCAGTATAAATCTCTAAATTCCCACGACCCTTAACATTTAGGTTTCCACCAACGGAAATAAGATTGCCACCAAAATTAGTTAGGTTACTGGTTCCATGGGCAATGAGATACCCATCATTTTGGACGTTAACGTTCCCGTTCAGATTAACCGGAGCTCCATTAGCAGAATTACCATCCATTTCAACATCTAACGTTCCACCACTAATGTTAACGGTAGAACCAGTCGCTGTAGAAATTGCCGTATTTCTACTATTGCCGCTTGCAATCCCAGGTTTAATCGTTAAGTTAGCACCTGGATTAATATTTAGGTTACTTGATGAATTCATAAGAACTAACCCTTCATTAACACTAGCAGAAGCCCCATTAGCACCGACGTTTTCACCACTAGTACCATTAGGAATCAGTACCATATGTGAACCATCATTAAGGGTTAAACTCCCACTAAGTTCAATTACATTCCCATTGTTAGTCGTTCCATAATAACTAGCGCCCTTTAATAACTGCATACTAGCAGTTTGAATATTTTGCTGATTAGAAGCAATTGTCACATAGTTATTTTTATATGGACTAGTATATGAAGCCTCACTCAAAGCATTCACAGTCCCATCAATTGTTAACATCACTCCTGCGTTAGTTGAATTAAAGAGTTGTGACCCCTCGAAGTTAATGTTACGCATGATCATGTTCCCGCTGGTGGATCCCTGCATATTAATCGGACCATAATAATCATATGCGTATTCTTTCCGCATATTTTCAACGGTAATTGAATTAGTAAAATTAATAATTCTAGTCGTATAACCAAAATCGACCACGTGGTTTTGCCCATTAAAAATTAAATTAACACTGTTATTTGAACTATACGATAAATAATTTTGATTGCCCATATTAATATCAGCAGTAAACCGCAGTTCGTGGGTCCCACTTTGGTTATAAGTAGTATTAACGAAATTATTATAATTATTATATGCATTCGTACTGTCAACAAAGACAATCCCCTGGTTATTGACCTTATTGGCCACATCGTTATATCCGTAGGTATAAGCATTCGTTTGTGGTGTTTTTAAAGCACTAACACTAAAGATATTGCCTCTTTGGTTACTACTAATTGCAGCAGTTGCTCCCTGATAAGCCTGGGTGTAAGGGTTATTACTAGTGCCACTTGCGCTAAATACCGTAGAACCATTCAATCCGTTCCACCGGCCGGTTTCAGCATCATAGGCCCCCTGCCGACTCAACAGGAAGTCGACGGCGTAGTTGTAAGCAAGGCTTTGATCAGGAGCCGCAGTGTTAATCCCAGTCCCAGCTAAGTTGCCAGCAGCGGAAGATTGTACATCTAATCCAGAAGTAGCTTGAGCACTGTCACTTGGTGAATTGACCACCTGTGCCTTCTTCGCTAAATCTACCGAACCGCTCGTTTGACTGGTGGTGTTCGTATTAGATCCATAAGCATCCGCACCGGAAAGGGTTCCGACACCGGAGTTAGCACTACTATAGGTCGTGAAAGCATTAATGGTTGCATTGTACCCATTTAAGTAAAAAACGTTGCTAGCGGCAAACGAATCGGTCTTATCATCGGCCGACTTTAAATCATCAGAATGCAGTGAGTTCCAGGCAGCCACAGCACCAGCATTGGCGGCGTAGTAAGCTTGCAAGCCACTATTAAATGCACTGTCATTAACACTGTTAGCTGAAGAGCCAGTTAATGCAGCGGATGAAGCGGCTGCAAACCCACTGCTAAATGCGGTGTGGTATGAATTATAAGCACTGCTTGCATCAGCAATTGCACTGGCAACCGCGGAATCATTGCTATCGCTATTAGCGTATGACGAACCGTTTTGAGCAGCGGCATAGGCAGCTGAATAAACGGAGCTATACACCGAACTATCTGATCCGGAAGAATTATCACCCATCCGATCATCTAAGCCATCATCGGCATCCAATAACGAAACGCTTGCGGCAGAGGCATTATATTTGGTCACCCCCGCATTGAAGTTAGCATCATTATTACCTGAGAGCGTGGTCCCAGCTAACGCAGCGGATTCAGCGGCCGCAAACCCGGCACTAACTTCAGCACTGGCCGAAGCACTAGCTGAGGCATTACTATCAGTACTACTTGAGGTCCCCGAAGCAGCATCGTTGCTTGCGGAACCACTTGAAGCCGTACTGCTATTTGAGGCACTACTGCTCCCGCCGTTAGAGTTAGCGGCCTGATCGTTAGCGCTACTACTTACTGCCGTTGAACTAACAGAATGATTATCGGTACTGTTAGTGGAACTGGTCATTGACTGATCATTGGCACTGCCGTTAGTGTTCGTCTGACTAGCACTGCTGGTATTCGTAGCATTGGCGGACGACTTAACATCAGAACTGGACGGTGCGTTACTAGTCGTGTCGACAGTCCCACTACCACTACTGGAGATAGTTGCATCAGTATTAGTGTTACTAGTGGCAGCAGGTGTACTATTAGTCACATCCGTCCCGCTCGATGCAGAAACCGACGGACTGCTGCTTCCAGCATCAGTTGATTGCCCACTGGCACTAGTTGATCCCTGTGAGTTAGCATTAGCAGTATTTGTAACGTCTGCACTTGCATTCGTGGTCCCATCAGTGAAGACCGCACCCCCACCAAGGAGGGCCAACATAGATAGTGATACAACCACCCATTGTTTCTTTACTTTTTTAAGTACTTTTTTATCGTTTACTTTATGAAATTGTGATTTATTATAAAGCATTTGGACATCTCCCTAATCCAATCATATTTTACGATACTTAGTGTAACATTTATTAGCGTACTTATCATGAATTTATCATCAAAAAAAGGTAATTAAAATGGACTTAAATTCCAATTTAATTACCTTTTTTAGTATTAAATAAACTTAACGAATTTCTTGTTACTGGTAATGTACTTACCATTGCCAATGTAGAATCGTGTGATTCCCTTGTACTTAACAATTCGGTTCACGGTTAACTTCGTTCCCTGCTTAACGTGGGTCGAAGTCGCCCGGTTGAACTTAGTGGCCGCATGGATTCGAATTCCGCGGTCATTGATCACCCGAACCTGCTTCGTCGTTGGCGTGCTTTGGTAGTAGGTATTCACAATGTACTTGCGGTTAGCAGTAATGTAGCCGCTGTACTTGTTTGTATCCTTACCATCAAGGAGGGCCTTAACGTGGTAGCGAACCAACCCGGACTTAGAAATCGTTACCCGGTCGATCCGGTATTGGATGGCCTTCGTCCGTGGTTGCTTCTTATGCAATGCCTTCCGCAGCGCCTTATTAAACGTAGCGGATTGATAGGAGTAAATAGCATCCTTCGCATAGATATACCGTGGGTACTTAGCCAGCTGAGCATTGTAAGCCTTCAGGTACCCATCCCGGTAACCCTTAGATCGTTGCTTCAACGAACCAACGGCAAGGTAACCAGTGGCAGCCCGTTGCTTCCCAAGCTTAACCTGTTGCTTGTAGCCAGCATAACCGGCACTCACACCCATTGCATAGGCCTGGTCATACTGACTAGCATCACTTGCGAGTGCGGCAGGTTTTTTACCATTATAACCAGCGGCACTCCCAGCCAGGTAGCCGGTCCGCCCAGCAACGTAGGCACTATCCGTAGCCAATTCTTGATCATTGGTCTTTGCCTTAGCATCATTGACTCCCTTTAGGAAGTTATCATTTTCAACCGCACTGGTGCTGGAACTAGAACTAGTTGCCGTTGAAGAGGCAGCTGAAGAATTCGTACTTGCAGCAGATGAGGCAGTCGAAGCTGAAGTTGCTGATGACTGGGTCGCACTGGTTGGAAGCAGTGAACTAGCAGCTTGATTAGCGCTACTAATAAAGCTAGTTGCGCTTCTGACCGTGCTAGCAGCACTAAGCGCCTGACTAGCAGCAGAACTGGCAGTGGAACTGGCAACACTAAACATGCTCAACGCACTCGATGCGGTGTTTGCAGCACTTACGGCCGCTGCAGAGTAGCCATTGAATAATGCAGCATAACTATCACCAAGCGCATAACTACCAGCAGCATAGGCGTTCGAAGCCGCCGTAAACGCACTGGCAGCACTGGAACGCGCACTAACCGCCGTTGAGTTCGCACTTGTCACGACCGCTGCGGCACTATTCGCCTGACTAGTGGCTAGCACTGCTTGGCTAGCGGCTCGATCAGCAACGATACTGGCTGAATTCACGATCACGTTCGCGCTGTGGGCCTGACTGTTCAATGCTGATAATTGCGCATTAGATGGGTTTGCAGCTTGGTAGGAACTTAGCTTGCCAACGGTGACGATGGCAACACTGTGGTCACTACTAATCTGGCTAACTGCGGATTGGGCAACTGAACCGTAGTTGTAACCACTAGCGGTGTTCGCACTGAACTGAGCCGTGTTGGCACTAATTTGGCTGCCAACTGAATTCAACGCCTGACTATTGGTCGTTAGCGATTTGAGGCCCGCCCCGGCACTAGCAATCGTTGCAACTTGGCTAGCATTTTGCCGAACCAACGTCGCAGCGGTGCTGGCAATTACGGTCACGGATGCAGCCACCGCTGCATAACTAGCCGCAGCTTGACTGGCCATTGATGCAACCTGACTATTTTGCCGGGCAATTGCAGCTTGTCCCGAAGCCGCACTCGCAGCTTCAGAGGCCGCCTGACTATAAGCGGCAGCACTTTGTACGTTCCCCAAAGCAGCATAACTATTCGCCATTGAGGCGTTGCTTGCATTCACTTGGGCGTAGCTAGTTGCCCCATCACGAGCAGCAGTGGCAGCACTGGCCGCTTGACTGGCGCGGGCTAATTCTGATTGAGCAGCAGTATTGGCACTCACAACGGTTGCTGCAGCACTACTTGCTACCACTGAAGCAGAATTAGTCGCATTGATGGCGGCACTCATGCCAGGCGCAGTCGCATTGGAGTTAGCAATTGCACTCGCAACTGCTGCAATGCTAGTGACGCTTTGAGCAACCTGTTGAACGGTCGTAGCAGCACTATTAGCAAGCGATGCGGATGATTGCGTATGGTTTGCGAACTGTTGATTCCCATTGTAATCACGGTTTGCTCCAGCAGCAGCCGAAGCAGCATCATTCGTGGCAGCACTAGCAATTACCCCCGCACTCGCCACGCCACTATTCGTATCACGACTAGCTTGGGCAGCGGATGCTGCACTGCGGAATGCATTGGCAGCAAAATCACTCGCAGCAACAGCTGAATTAAATGCATCCAGCGCACTTTGTTGGGCCCGTTCAGCATCAGCACGAGCAGATTTAACCGCTGTGGAGGCTGAAGCAGCAGCCGTTTCCTTTTCAATTGCAAGGCTGGTCATTGCAGAAGCGGTTTCTGGATCATTGTTTTGCGCAGCTGATAATGCTTGCACCGCATAGGAACTAGCGGCAGCACTGGCGGCACTGGCGGCCTGAGTTTGTTGAGCCGCAAGCGAGTTCGCTGCACTCACCGCTTGACTCGCCTTAGCGGCAGCATCAGCAGCAGCATGCGCAGCGCTAACTGCAGAATGCGCAACTGAGGCGGCACTAAGCACCGTTTGGTTTTGCGATTGACTAGCTAGGACTGAATCAATTGACTGCGCATTCGTAGCAGCACTATTGGCATTGACGATTGCAGCGCTCGAGGCGCCATTGACAACGCTTGATGCGCTAACGATTCCTTGTAAATCACCATCAGCAGCCCCAGAAGCCTGCTTAGCATTTTGCGCAGCTTGGGATGCCCGTTGGGCGCTAGAACTAGCATTAAAACCATCCGCTAATAATTGGGCGTCACCCACGGCAGAATTGGCCTGGGCAATTGCGGCAGCGACTGATTGAGCAGCGCTAATTGCGACCTGGGCATAGCTTGACGCCGCAACGCTTGCTGATGAAGCAGCCTGGCTGTGCTGTTGAGCAAGCGCCGCTTCGCTAGCTGCGGATTGAGCAGCATCCGCAGCAGCCTGACTGGCAGCAGCGGCACTATCTTCAGCCCCCTGAGCCGTATAGCTATTGGCAAGGGCGGCGTTATCAGCATTCAACTGCGCGTAACTACTTGCAGCAGCGCGGGCAGTATTAGCCGCACTAGCAGCAGTGCTAGCCGTGGTTAATTCAGCTTGGGCGGCTGCATTCGCGGAACTAGCGGTGGTATTAACTGCACTGGCGGTGCTAAACGCTGCACTGGCGTGTGCAATTGCTGAATCCATCCCAGCTACGTTTGGATGCTTGGTAGCAATCGAATTAACGGCAACGGAAGCAGACTGCGTCATTGTAACCGCACTGGCAGTTACGGAAGCAGCACTGGTGGCTAATGAAACTGAGGAGCTCACGTGGTTGTTTTCAGTGGCGGTTCCACTATAATCGCGGTTGGCCCCGGAAGCAGCCACACTAGCGGCAATTGCAGCGGAACTAGCGATTGCGACATCACTAGCAACACTGGCGGTGTTCTTACCGGCAGCAGTCGCTGCAGATTGGGCACTTTGCAGTGCGGTTGCAGCGGCTTGGTCCGCAGCACTGGCGGCCGTTGAAGCAGCCACCGCACTTTGTTGGGCGCGTTGCGCATCCGCCATAGCGGAAGCCACGGCAGCGGAAGCGACACTGGCAGCCGTTTCTTGCACGATCGCATCACTGGTCATGGCAGCCGCTGTTTTTGAATCATTATTCTTCGCAGCGGATGCAGCCTGGGCAGCATAGGAGCTTGCGGCATCGCGAGCGGCATTGGCCACTTGCGTTTGGTGGTCAGCAACGCTGCTGGCTGCTGCTACTGTTTGGCCCGCTTGGGCAGCGGCTTGATTAGCAGCACTGGCTTGGCTAACTGCAACAGCAGCTGCGGTCGCAGCACTGACGATGGCCTTGTTTTGTGAATGACTGGCAAGGATCGTATCCAATGCCTGGGAGTTCGCAATTGCGCTAGCGGCGGTTTGACTGGTAGCACTGGCAACGGCAGCCACTGCATTTGAAACTGAAGCGATGGCTTGGCTATCGCTTCCAGCTGAACTAGCAGCCTGAGTGGCATTATCAGCGGCTTGCGATGCCCGTTGGGCGCTCACATTCGCATTGAAGCCATCGGCTAGTCGTTGGGCATCGTCCACAGCGGACTGTGCCTGTGCAACTGCAGCAGTCACGGATTGGGCAGCAGCAGTAGCAACCTGGGCATAGCTTGATGCAGAAACGTTTGCCGATGAAGCAGCCTGGCTATTTTGTTGGGCGATTGTCGCCTGACTAGCGGCCGACAATGCAGCCGCATGGGCAGCTTGGCTATGGAATTCAGCACTGGCTTCGTTGCCCTGCAAAGCATTTTGTTTAGCAAGTGCGGCATGGTCAGCATTGACCTGGGCGTAGCTACTTGCGGCAGCGCGGGCAGCATCAGCAGCACTGGCAGCTTGACTGGCCTTCGTTAATTCGACTTGGGCAGCAGAATTAGCTGCAGTAACGACCTGGTGGGCGGAATCAGCAACTGAAGCAGCGGCACTCGCACTGGCCACCGCAGAATCCATCCCAGCTACGCTGGAGTAATTAGCAGCAATTGCGTCCACCGTAGTAACGGCTGAGCTAATGGTGCCGCTAGCCGTTGCAACCGCGCTGATCGCACTAGTAGTCACTGAAGCAGCCGAAACGGTGTGCTCAGTCGCACTTGGGCCCCCACTGTAATCCTGGTTAGCGCCAGATGCAGCAACGCTGGCGGCACTGGCAGCCGAACTAGCGGTGGCCACATCACTAGCCACGCTCCAGTTATTCATTTCGGCACTTGCTGCTGCAGAGTGGGCACTTTGCAATGCGTTGACAACAGCATCATTTGCAGCACTCGCAGCAGTGGATGCAGCAATCGCACTTTGTTGGGCTCGTTCAGCGTCCGCACGAGCGGCTGCAACAGCCGAAGCGGCGGCACTAGCCGAAGCTGCTTGAGTGATCGCAAGACTCGTCATGGCTGACGCGGTCTCTGGATCATTGTTCTTAGCAGCGCTGGCGGCTTGTTGCGCAGCGGAACTAGCTGCATCCCGAGCATCATTTGCGACCTTAGTCTGTTGATCGGCAACTGAGCTAGCGGCAGCAGCGATGTGGCTCGCTTGAGTAGCTGCTTGACTAGCAGTATTGGCCTGAATGACTGCTGATTGGGCAGCGCTCGCAGCACTTATCACTGCTTGATTCTGACCGTTACTTGCCAAGATGGCATCAACGGCTTGTGAGTTTGCAGCGGCGCTGGCCGTGTAATCATTTACGGCAGCTGAAGCCGTCTCAACCTGCTGCGATGCACTCGTGATGGCTTGACTATCCAGTGCAGCGGAACTGGCAGCCTGGGATGCATTTTCAGCAGCCTGGGCGGCCTGTTGCGCAATTGAATTAGCGTTGAAGCCATCCGCTAATAATTGGGCATCGCCAACGGCGGAAGTGGCTTGCGCGATTGCACTGGCAGCAGCTTGGGCGGCATCGGTCGCCGTCTTAGCAGCAGCTTGAGCAGCAACGCTAGCAGATGAAGCCACTTGACTATTTTGCTGGGCAATTGCAGCTTGGCTCATTGCTGCAGAAACTGCCTCAGCGGCAGCTTGACTATGGAACGCTGCACTGGCTTCGTTCCCCTGGGTAGCATAGCTATTCGCAAGCGCAGCATGGTCGGCATTGACCTGGGCGTAGCTGCTTGCAGTCGCAAGGGCAGCATCAGCAGCACTGGCAGCATCGCGGGCCTGCGTTAACTCAGTCTGGGCCACTGCATTAGCAGAAGATGCCACCGCATTGGCTGAATCAGCGGTATTAACAGCGGCATTCGCGTTGGCAATGGCGGAGTCCATCCCGGCCACGTTCGGATGTTGCGTGGCAATTGAGGCGACCGTTTCGAAAGCGGACTGCGTCGATGTTTGCGCAGTTGAGGTCGTCGCAAACGCACTCGCAGTGACAGCAGCGGCTGCACTGGCGTGGTTGCTTTCACTGGCGGTCCCACTGTAGTCGCGGTTCGCACCGGAGGCAGCAACGCTGGCAGCGTTCACTGCGTCACTAGCTTGCGCAACATCACTAGTTACCGTTTGGCTGATACGTTCAGCATTCGCTGCTGCTTCGCTAGCACTTTGGACTGCATCGCTAGCAGCAGTATTGGCAGATTGAGCCGCAGTAACAGCATCTAATGCCTGTTGGTGAGCTCGTTCGGCATCAGCGCGGGCTGATTTAACAGCATCGGATGCGGAACTGGCTAACGTTGCCTGCGCAATTGCGGAACTGGTCATTGCTGACGCCGTTTCCGGATCATTGTTCTGTGCAGCTGAAGCAGCTTGGCTAGCAGCAGAACTGGCAGCATCGCGGGCCGCATTGGCAACCGCAGTTTGTTGATCAGCAACCGAACTGGCGTTAGCAGCGGTTTGGACTGCTTGGGATGCGGCGTGGGTCGCAGCTTGCGCCTGACTAACCGCAGCTTGGGCAGCGCTCGCAGCACTGACCACCGCTTGGTTTTGGGCGTTGCTGGCTAAGATGGCATCAACTGCTTTGGAATTGCTTACGGTCGCAGCCGCATTTTGGTCGGCAACCGTTGATGCGGAATCAATCGTCTGAGCAGCACTAGTAATTGCTTGGCTATCAACGGCAGCGGAACTAGCGGCCTGTTTAGCATCTTCTGCAGCCTGGGCGGCCCGTTGCGCACTGGAGTTGGCGTTGAAACCATCCGCTAATAGTTTAGCATCGTCTACCGCAGCGGTAGCTTGATCCACCGCACTGGAAGCGGCAACTGCAGCATCACTGGCAACCTTAGCGTAACTTGCAGCAGCCTCACTGGCAGTGGATGCTGATTGGCTGTTTTGGCTGGCAATGACTGCTTGGGCTTCAGCAGAAGCAGCAGCATCGTGGGCGGCTTGACTTGCAGAAGCGGCGCTAGCTTCATTCCCCTGGGCAGCGTAGCTATTAGCAAGGGCTGCATTTTCGGCATTCACCTGGGCATAACTACTTGCTGCATCGCGGGCGCTATTGGCAGCACTCGTGGCCTGACTAGCATTAGTTAGCTCAACTTGAGCGGCCGAGTTAGCGGATGTAGCGGCAATGTTTGCAGAACTAGCGGTGCTAAATGCAGCACTGGCGTGGGCAATCGCTGAGTCCATCCCAGCCACGTTTGGATGCTGCGTCGCAATCGAACTAACTGCGTTAACGGCGGAACTAGTGGTATTAACAGCACTAGCGGTAACGTCTGAAGCACTAGCAGTGATGGAAGTGGCTGAGTTAGCAACCCCACTGTAGGCCTGGTCAGCACCGGAAGCAGCCACGCTCGCAGCACTAGCGGCAGCATTGGCATTGGCAACATCACTTGCCACGCCGCCGTTCATGTTCCCAGCATTCGTGGCAGCCGATTGAGCACTTTGGAGTGCATTCGCAGCGGATTCATTGGCAGCTTAGGCCGTTGAAGCAGCATCAGTAGCTTGTGTTTGAGCCGCCTCAACCGTTGCCAGTGCTGATTTAACAGCATCGGATGCGGAACTGGCTAACGTTGCCTGCGCAATTGCGGAACTGGTCATTGCTGACGCCGTTTCCGGATCATTGTGCTGTGCAGCTGAAGCAGCTTGGCTGGCAGCGGCACTAGCAGCATCGCGAGCGTCGTTAGCAACCTGGATTTGTTGATCAGCAACTGAGCTGGCGTGCGCAGCAACTTGGGTAGCAGAAGCTGCAATTGAGTTCGCAGCATTGGCTTGACTGACTGCATCAGCTGCAGCAGAGGCCGCACTGATGACCGTTTGGTTCTGTGAATTGCCAGCCAAGACGGAAGTAATTGCCTTAGAATTAGCAACCGCACTGGCGGTGTTGTCCTGTACGGCACTGGAAGCCGCAGAAATTGAAGCGGATCCACTAGTGATGGCTTGGCTATCAACGGCAGCAGAACTAGCAGCCTGCTTAGCGTTTTCAGCTGCGGAGGCGGCTTGATCAGCACTGGCACTAGCGTTAAAGCCATCAGCTAGCAGTTGGGCATCGTCTACCGCAGAATGAGCCTGCGCAACGGCACTATTGGCGGTCGTAGTCGCATCAATGGCCTGTTTTGCATAGCCATCGGCAGCAACACTCGCCGACGAAGCGAGTTGACTATTGTGCCGGGCAATTTCGGCCTGTTCTTCAGCAGAACTAGCGGCATCATTAGCCACCTTCCCGTAAGCGGCAGCACTGGCAACATCACCAGTCGCTGCGTAGCTGTTAGCAAGGGCGGCGTTGTTTACATTCATCTTGGCATAGATGCTAGCGGTATCCCGGGCTGAATTAGCAGCTTGGGCGGCTTGACTGGCTCTGGAAATTTCGACTTGGGCAGCTACGTTGGCTGAGGAAGCCTGTTCACTAGCGGCACTAGCCGTTGCAAATGCAGAACTGGCATTGGCAATTGCGGAATCCATTCCGGCCACGTTCGAATGCTGCGTAGCAATCGAGTTGACTGCGTTCACAGCCGAAGCCGTAGTCAACTTAGCATTGGATGTTACCACGGCCGCACTGGCGGTCAGTGATCCAGATGAAATCGCATGGTTAGTTTCACTGGTGGTCCCACTGTAATCGCGGTTCGCACCGGAAGCAGCTGCACTGGCGTCATTAGCAGCGGTGCTAGCCCGAGCAACATCACGAGCGACTTCACCACTGGTATTACCAGCCTGGGTAGCCGCGGAGTTGGCAGCCTGCAAGGCATTCGTGACCGCATCATTTGCAGCAGCAGCAACCGCCGCTGCGGAACTTGCCCGTTGGTTGGCAGCCTCAGCATCAGAGCGAGCAGCACTGACCGCAGCCGCAGCTGATGAGGCAATTGCGGCTTGGCTAACGGCGGAAGCGGTCATTGCAGACGTCGTTTCCGGATCATGATTTTGGGCCGCACTAAGCGCTTGCACGGCGTAGGAACTAGCGGCATCGCGAGCAGCATTGGCAACCTGCGTTTGTTGATCAGCAATGACACTGGCACTCGCAGTTACTTGAGCCGCATCAGCAACCACTGAATTAGCAGCACTGGCCTGACTGACCGCACTCTTGGCAGCTGAAGCAGCACTGATGACCGTTTGATTCTGCGATTGAGCAGCCAAGACTGAATCAATGGCTTGGGAGTTCGCAATCGCACTAGCGGTATTGTCCTTAACCGCACTGGATGCAGTCTCGACCGCCCCCGAAGCACTGTTGATGGCCTGACTATCAACGCCCGCTGAACTGGCAGCTTGCTTAGCGTTTTCAGCCGCTTCGGTTGCCCGTTGCGCACTGGAGTTTGCATTAAAGCCATCGGCCAGGAGTTGGGCATCGCCAATGGCAGAGTTTGCTTTAGCTACCGCACTGGTAGCGGCAATTGCCGCATCACTAGCAGTCTTGGCGTACCCTTCGGCAGCCACGCTTGCTGATGAAGCAGCCTGGCTGTTTTGCTTAGCAATGGCGGCCTGGCTTTCAGCAGCGCTAGCTGCTTGATTAGCAATGCTGCCGTAGTAATCCGCACGTTCGGCATTACCTTCAGCCGCAAAGCTATTCGCAAGGAACGCATTGGCAGCGTTATCCTCAGCGTGTTGACTAGCAGCATCCCGTGCAGCATTGGCAGCCGCAGCAGCCGAACTGGCAGTCGCTAGTTCCACTTGGGCAGCGGAGTTAGCAGTAAGCACCGCTGCACTGGCAGAACTAGCCGTTGCAAACGCAGCACTGGCGCTTGAAATTGCAGAATCCATCCCGGCAACGTTTGGATGCTTGGTGGCAATTGAGTTGACGGTGTCAACGGCAGAACTAGTGGTGCCATTGGCATCAGCAGTCACGACGGCTGCGCTGGCCGTTACGGATGCAGCGGAGCTGGCATGGTTCGCAACGCTAGTGGTTCCACTGTAATCCCGGTTGGCACCGGCAGCAGCGGTGCTGGCATCAACAACGGCAACGCTGGTCCGGTTCACATCGGTAGCGACGTTGCTGTTCGTTGCGCCAGCGGTGTTGACCGCTTGACTCGCAGCGTTAACCGCTTGACTTGCAGCATCGTTGGCAGCGCTAGCATCATCAGCCGCTTGACTAGCCTGTTGGGCAGCTTGGCTGGCGGTCGCTAACGCCGCCTTAACGGCATCGGAAGCCTGGTTAGCTGCTTGTTGTTGCGCAACGGCCTGACTAGCCATGTAACTAGCGGTAACGGGGTCATTGGCAACCGCAGCAGAGCTAGCCAGTTGTGCATAGGAATTGGCAGCGCTGGTAGCATCGTTTGCAGATTGAGTTTGTTGATCCGCAATCACGCTGGCGGATTGGGCACTTGCTTGGGCTGCACTTGCGGTTTGACTAGCAAGGTGGGCTTGACTAGCCGCACTGGTAGCCGCCTTAGCAGCACTAGTGACCGTACTATTTTGTGAGTGGGCTGATGCTAATTGAGCCGCCGTGCTAGCAGCCAGGTCAGCTTGACTGGCGTTAGCTTTGGCAGCGTTAGCATGACTGTCCACTTGGCTAGTGAGGTCCGCGATGGTTTGGCGATCAGCAGCCGTTGAATTAGCGGCTTGTTGCGCCCCATCGGCAGCTGAAGCAGCCTGCTTAGCACTGGCGTTGGCAGCGAATTGATCAGCTAGTGACTGGGCCAAATCAGTGGCCGAACTAGCAGCATTGGCAGCATCCGTCGCAGTCCCCGCAGCGGATTGAGCAATTTGAGCATAACTGCTAGCAGCATCACTAGCGGCGGAGGCAGCTTGACTGTGTTCATTTGCAATGGCGGCCTGGGCTTCAGCAGCACTGGCGGCAGCATCAGCAAGTTGAGCATATTTAGCTGCATTTGTAGCATCGCCCAATGCGGCATAGTGATTAGCTAATTCAGCATTGGAGGAGTTGAGCAATGCCGCTTGGTTGGCACTATCTCGGGCCCCATTGGCTGCACTAGCTGCAACACTGGCCTTACCCAGTTCAACTTGAGCATTGGAGTTCGCAGCATTAACAACGGCGGTAGCGGAACTAGCGGTCTGGGCAGCAGCGACAGCTGAAGCAACAGCTGAGCTGACCTCAGCAACCTGTCCCGCACTGGCAGCGATTGAAGCCCCAGCTTGGACTGCAGCACTGGCGGTGGTGCTAGCTAAATTAGCGTCTTCAAAAGCACTTGCAGCTAGTGATGCCGATGAACTAGCGTGACTGGAATCACTAGCGGTCCCACTGTAATCAAGGTTGGCACCGGAAGCAGCAGCGTCAGCATTGGTGAGCGCAGCACTTGTCCGGTCAACGGTGCTGGCAACCGATTGGTTAGTTCCAGTAGCAGCTTGCGCAGCATCCGTGGCCGATTGGGCGGCTTGACTTGCAGCATCGTTAGCAACACTGGCCGCATGCGCAGCATCGGTCGCCTGTTGAACCGCTTGCTCAGCCGCTTCGCGAGCAGCCTTGAGCGCGGCGGAGGCTTGGGATGCTGATTGTTCCTGGGCAATTGCTGAACTCGTCATTGCTTCAGCAGTCTTAGCATCATTGGTTTGGGCCGCTGACTTAGCTAGTTCAGCGTATGAACTAGCGGCCGTACTTGCTGAATTAACGTTTGCTAGCTCACGATCAGCGGTATTGGCCGCTGATTGAGCGAGTGATTGGGCAGCGCTCGCAGCTTGACTGGCGCTCACTGCCTGGCTGGCAGCGGCATGCGCAGCAGTCGCGGCACTGGCAACCGATTGGTTATTGGCATTAGCTGCCACTAGTTGGTCCACTTGGTTAGCAGCTGCACTCGCACTGTGCGTCATTTGAGAAGCAACGGCAGCAGCACTATTCACATTGGATAATGCACTCGTAACGGCTTGATGGTCAACACCAGCCGCACTTGCAGCTTGATTAGCATTGGAAGCAGCCACGATTGCCCGGTCAGCATTTGTGCTGGCATTAAAGTGATCAGCCAGTGATTGGGCCGCTTGGACCGCGTTGGTAGCCGAGTTAGCGGCGTTGGAAGCTAATGTTGCTGCATCCAGCGCAGTTTGGGCAAATTGAGCAGCCGCCACACTAGCGCTTGAAGCAGTCACGCTGTTTTGTGAAGCGATTGCCACCTGTGCCTCGGCACTATCGGCAGCCTGACTCGCAGCTTGACTATGGAAGGTCGCGCTAGCTAGGTTGCCTTCAGCGGCGTAACTATTGGCAAGCGATGCATGGAGTGCATTACTTTGGGCGGCCGCACTGGCATCGTCACGAGCGGTATCGGCGGTACTAGCGGCAACGCTGGCCCGGGCTAATTCATCACGGGCACTTTGGGCCGCTTGAGTCGCCGTATCGATCGCAGAGCTAGCGGTAGCAGCAGCAATGCTTGCAGAACTGATGACTGAATCCATGCCGGAAACATGTGGCGTTTGAACGGCAACACTGTTGACCTGATCAACGGCTTGACTAGCCGTTTGGTGGGCACTCGTGGTGGTATCAACGGCACTGTTTGCTTGTGAAACTGAGGCGCTGGCATGGCTGGCCACGCTGGCATTGCCACTGTAATCACGGTTTGCCCCGGAAGCGGCTAGGCTTGCAGCTGAAAGGGCTGCTGCTGCCCGCGCACTATCATTAGCAACGGTCGTGTTCACGTTCCCGGCAGCATTGGCAGCTGATTCAGCAGCTTTTTGTTGGTTAGCGGCCTCACTGGCGGCTGATTTAGCAGCGGAGTTGGCGGCAGTGGCGCTTCGCACCGCTGCCTCAGCAGCGGAACGGGCGTCATTCGCAGCGGCTGCTGCAGCACTGGCAATTTGTGCCTGGGCAACTGCAGAGTCAGCTAATTGGGCAGCAGTGGATGAATCATGGTTTTGGGCCGCAGATTGAGCTTGGGCAGCAAACGAACTAGCAGCAGCGCTGGCAGCAGCGGCAATGCTAGCTTGTTGACTGACGGTCGCGTTGGCTGAGCTGACCCGGTCGCTAGCTGAACTAGCCTGTTGCGCAGCTTGACTGGCGGCAGTGGAAGCTGCTTGAGCAGCACTCACCGCACTGGCAACTGATTGGTTAGCTGGGTTTTGACTCGCCACTTGTTCAGCCCGACTGGCAGCTAATGAAGCATTTTCACTGTTCATTAACGTTGCTTCTGAAACGAGCTGAATCGATTGACTCACAAAGCTAACGATCCGGCCATCGTTATCAACAACAGCACTGGCACTGCCGGCGGCACTAGCGGCGTTTGAAGCCCGCTTAGCACTTTGGTCGGCATCGGCAGATGCAGCAAGGTCCTGGGCGGTTTCAGCAGCACTGGATGCAGCTTCACGGGCAGCACTGGCCGTTTGATTGAACGCACTGGCCTGGTCGGTGTAACTAGTAGCAGCGGCACTGTGGTTGGCGGCCGCTTGATTGGCGGCACTCGCAGAACTAGCGGCACTCACAGCATCGTCAGCAGCTTGGCGGGCGGCCTCACTATAGCTAGTGGCAGCCTGTTGATCACCACGGGTAGCGGCATCCTGAGCAGAAGCCGCAGCTAAAGAAGCCACCGTAGCGTACGAGCTGGCTTGGGCACTGGCTTGGGCAGCATGACTACTTGCCTGAACAGCTAAATCGGCTTCAGATTGGGCAGCTAAGTGGGCTGCATTAGCACCACTAGCGGCATTCGATGCGGCTTGATCAGCACTATTAGCAGCTTGAATGGCGGCACTCATCCCACTAACCAGACCATGTTTAGCAACGGCTTCGGAAGCTGCCAATGCTTGTTGGTTGAAATCATGGGCATCCGCTGCACTTTGCGCTGCGGATTGGTCATTTTGACTGGCATTCACGACTGCTGAATCAGCACTGGTCTGGGCCTGACTAGCCCCCTGACTGGCAAGGTGCGCCTGACTCGCGGCGCTAGCAGCCCGACTGGCGTTTTGGTCGGCCCCGTCCATTGCATTCTTAGCAAAGTCAGCCGCAGCGGAAGCTGCTTCGTTCGCAGATACTGCGATCGAAGCTTGCACACTGGCTGAATTCATCTCCTCCGCAGCTGCATTCGATGCGTCAAATGCGGTTTGCGCAGCTTGACTAGCAAGTTGGTTATTATCATTGACCACTTGGTTAGCACTTTCAACGAGGTCCGCGTATGAACCAGCAGCGGAGCGATCCTCGTTCTTAGCAGCGGAACTGGCTAATTCGGCATAGTGATTGGCTTCACTGGCGGCAGCACTAGCATTACCAGCAGCAGTCTTAGCCTGATCATAAGCAGCACTTGCGGCTTGCGCCTGTTGCTCTGCACTAGCCATCGCAGCACTGGCCGCTTGGTTGGCGGTGTTGGCAACTGCCGCAGCGGAATTAATCACGCTATTTTGTGGATTGGCGCTGGATTGCGCATTGGCGCCGGCAGCTGCTGATGAAGCAGTCGCAGCGTAATCAGCGGTCTGTGAATTCAGTTGGTCAATCGCATTGGAAGCGTTGGAAGCTGAATTGGCATGGGCGGAAGCATCCTTGGCTCCAGTCGTGGCTTGACTGGCAGCATCGCTGGCCCGGTCCGCATTTTGATTGGCATCAAAGGCCCCCGCTAGCGATTGGGCAGCTTGGGCAGCGGAATTGGCAGTTGAATTAGCAGTACTTGCAGCCACACTAGCCTGGTGCACTTGAGCGGCCTGGTGACTAGCAGCATCCATCGCAACTGAAGCTGAACTCAGGGCGGCACTTACTTGCCCCGCAGCGGTACTTGCGGCCGTCGCATTGTCCTTGGCAACGCTGCTGAAGTGTTCAGCGGCGTTTTGGTCGCCACTTTGGGCGGCAGCGGTAGCAGAACTGGCGGCTGATTGGGCGGCAGCATTATAACTAGCTGCGTCTAAGGCAGCGCTACTGGCAGCCGAGTTAGCAGAACTGGCCACAGTAAAGGCACTATCGGCAGCATCCTTAGCAACCACTGCATTGCTGGCAGCGGAGCTTGCAGCTACCGCAGCACTCGTAGCCGTGGAATTAGCACTACTGATGCCAGCGTGGTCTTGATAACTAGCGGCCACTTGACTTGCAGTATTGGCAGCTTGAGCTGCTTGGGCAGCAGAACTAAGCGTGTCGTCAACGTTTGTAGCAACCGAATTAACCGTCACTTGAGCCGCGCTATAAAGGTCCTGCACCTGATCAGCTTGCCCGTGGGCCTGTTGATTAGCATGCGAAGCGTTAGCTGCATCTTGATTGACGGAGTCAACCGTCTGGGCAGCATCCCCAGCGGCGTTAGATGCATTCATTAATGCTGATTCAGCATTGGATAAGGCGGCACTGACCGCATTGGAAGCAGCAACCGCTTGTTCAGCAGCACTGTTTGCGGTATCAGCAGCGGCACTAGCAATTGCATTGGAACGACTTGCTTCAGCAGCATATTGACTAGCAGCATCGGCAGCACTAGCTGCAGCGACTGGGTCGTTCTTAGCAGCGGCAGCACTAGCAATTTCAGCATAGGAGTTGGCAGTCGAAACGTTGTTCACAGCCAGTGAAGTGGCTTGTGCAGCTTGGCTGGCGGCATTGCTAGCAGCTAGCTGCGCCTGATTACCCACTGCAGTAGCGGAAGCAGCTTGACTAGCGGCCTGGTTAGCAGTGGCAACGAAACTTTGTACCACGGTATTACTTGGGTTTTCATTTAAGATTTGGTCTGCGGATTGAACGACTTGGTCGATCGATTGGCTAGTAGCGTTCGCCCCACTATTAGCGACACTGGCCACTGAACTAGCATGTTCGGCTTGCTGTTGGTAGTTACCGGCATTGATTGCGGCACTTCCGGCAGCTGAAGCGGCGTTGCTAGCCCGGTCCTTACTTTCGTTCGCATTTGCAGCGCCAGCTTCCGATTGAGCTGATTGGGCAACGTTACTCATTGCACTGACCGCTTGTTTGAGCTGATCAGCAGCGCTGGCAGCTTCACTAGCGGATTTAGCAGCAGCTTGACTCGCAGCATTAGCTGATTGGTTGGCCGTTTGCGCAGTATTAGAAGCAACAGCGGCGGCATCAGCAGCCTGACTAGCGGCATGACTGAACTGATTAGCGGCAGCTTCGTCGCCGGCTAATGCGGCTGACTTGGCAGCACTGGCGTGATCGGCTGCAGCCTGGGCGAATGAATCCGCAGTGACCTGGGCACTACTTGCAACCACAGCAGCAGAGCTTGCTGAACTGATTGCAGCACTAACGGAGGCGTTCGCCACTGACACCGCATCGCTAGCTTGACTGGCAACGGCGGAATGACTATTAAGCGCAGCTACATACGAATCCATCGCAGGTAAGTTGTACTTAGCGGCATCACTAACGGCCGTTTGCAGGTCGGCTACGACTTGACTAGCAACAACTGATTGCTGCATTGCGGTTTGAACGGCGGAACTAGCCGTTTGTGAATCCCCGCTGGTAGCAGCGTGCGTATTGGCAGCAACACTAGCACTGGCGGTAGCGGAACTAGCAGCACTTGCAGCTCGGTTTGCATCTGCATCCGCTCCGTTATTAAGATTATTTAACGTGTCAACGGCGGCACTGACCGCTTGGGCAGCATCAGTGGCCGCTTGAGCGGCCTGACTTGCGACCTTGGAAGCATCATTTGCACTGTTCAAGGCACTTGCAGCGTAATCAGCCGCTTGACTTGCAGCAAATGAAGCGGCGGCAGCACTTTGTTGTGCTATAACTGCTTGATCAGCAGCACTGGCAGCCCCTGACACGTCCCCGTTGCTAGCAGCAGCGCTGGCCTGCTTAAAGTAATCAGCAGCAACGCTTGCGGCACTGCTTGCAACACTGGATTGTTGTTCGGCAAGTTTAGCAGCACTATCCGCTTCATTGGCAACGCTTGCGGCGCTTTGACTGGCACTAGCGGCCACACTCGTTGCGGATTGGGCAACGGCAGCGCCACTACTAATTGCAGGGTGGTTTGGATATTGACTAGCAAAGCCACTAGTTTGTTCAGCCGCACTTTGGGCCACTTGCTGGTTAGCAGCGGTGGAAGCAGCGGCTTGGCTTGCTGTATTGAAGTTCGCACTAGCCGCGTCAGCGTTACTTGCAGCCTGACTCGCATGGACGTTCGCATTGCTGACGGCGTCTGAAGCGCGTTGCACGCTAGCATCCGCATCAGCAGACGCAGCAATTGATTGAGCCGCATCTAACGCCTGGCTAGCAGCTTGGCTGGCCTGGTAGGCAGCTTGTGAATTATCAGCAGCCGTTTGCGCTAGTTGCTTAATCGTATCACCGGCTTGCGCAGCTTGTGATTGAGCGGCAGCGGCAACACTGGAAGCAGCAACCGCTTGGTCGGCATATTGTTTTGCAGCCTGACTAGCTGATTGCGCTGCGGATAGGTCACCACGGTCATTAGCGGCAACCGCATCAGCAGCCGCACTACTTGCAAGGTGGGCATGGCTATTCGCAGCATCCGCCGCACTGCTTGCAGTCGAACTAGCAGTATTCATTTCAGTAGTTGCTGATTGAACCCCGCTGTTTGCAACACTAATGGCCTGCGCAGCTGAATCAGCGACGCCTTGGGCGCTGGTGATGGTAGCAACCGCACTGCTCATTTCAGCATGGCTACTAAGCCCGGCGCTAGCGGCGATTGATGATGCAGTTTGGGCCTGTTGAGCAGCTTGACTAATGTTATCTACGGTAGCGCTGACCGTTTGTTGATCAGCTCCCACTTGGTGGGCGCTATTTTGCGCTACGGATGATGCATCGATCACCGCTTGGTTACTATGCTCAGCGTCGCTGGCGGCACTCTTGGCCCGCTCAGCATCCGATTGAACGCCGGTTACCAGTCCATCTGCGGCACTGGCAGCATCCCGAATGGCTGAACTAGCAGCATTCACTGCGTTAGCGGCACTTTGGGCCACCGCTAAATCACTGTTGGCCCGTGCGGAAGCATTATTCGCACTGACGGTCGCGTTGCTTGCGGCCACTGCAGCTTGACTGGCCAATTGGTCAGCGGCGGCAGCGGCATCAGCAGCAGCTTCAGCGGTAGTTGGGTCGTTATTAGCAGCGGCTGAACTCGCAGCTGCATAGTGACTACTTGCAGCGGCTTGCGCCTGGTTAGCCACAACGGTGGCGGAATCAGCAGTCGACTTAGCAGCATCGGCAGCAAGGCTAGCCTGGTGGGCATCACTTAACGCCCAACTAGCCTGCTGGCTTGCGTTGCTAATTACACTCGCAGCGGAACTAACGATTGGGTTAGTAGAATATTGTGCTGCTTGTTGACTAGCACTAGTTACCGCCGAACTTAATTCAGCATTGACCGAACCAGTTGCAACCGTTGCGCTCGAAGTGGCAATCGAGGCCTGCGTTACCTGATCAGCATCCACTGAAATGGCGGCACTGTGCTTATTAACATCATCAACGGCGTTGCTAGCCCGCTTGGCACTTTGGGAAGCATCGGCAAATGCAGCCAGTGATTGGGCAGTGGATGCGGCAGCACCGGCTTCGTTCGCAGCGGAACTAGCGGATTGATTAGCCGCGTTTGCAATCGATTCAGCGGTCATGGCAGCTGATTTAGCATCGGTAGCTGCACTAGAAGCAAGCGCCGCACTGTTAGAAGCGGCTACAGCAGCGTCAGCAGCCTGGCTAGCAGCATTACTGTATGAATCGGCAGTGCTTTGATCACCACGGTTCGCAGCATCAATTGCTGATTGCGCGGCAGTCGATGCAGTGGCCGCATGGCTGGCGGCAGCCGAACCGTACTTTTGCGCATCAGCAGTTGCACTGCTTGCGTTCGCAGACGCAGTTTGGGCATCGGCATTGGCGGAATTAGCCACTGAAGCCGCACTAACAGCAGTCGTGTTCGCACTGGTAGCTTGAGCCGTGGCCTCGCTCATCCCGGCAACGTCTTCATGCCCACTGGCGGCGTTGCTAGCGGCGATGGAAGCAACATTTGCCTCATTGGCAGCCGTTGAAGCGTGACTAGCAGCCACAGTGGCATTGCTAGCGGCCACGTGGGCGTTGCTAGTGGCGGTTTCCGTTTGGGCATTGTCAACGGCAGCCTGTTCGGCATCCCCATTTGCACCATGGGCAGCACTAGTCGCCCGTTCTACGTCCCCGTTGGCATCCTTAGCAGCCTGGGCAATTGAATTGGCAATTGATTCGGCCGCGGAACTAGCACTTTGCGCTAAGGAATTAGCGTCACTTGCAGCAGCAGAGGCTGCTTGAGCACTTTGCAATGCGGTGTTCCCATCATTGATGGCATTAGCAGCTGCAGTTGAGGCAAGCAGTGCACTACTGTGGGCATTGGATGCGTCATTAGCAGCATGCGAAGCCTGCTTAGCATATTCATTTCCAGCGGCAAAGTCGGAGTTGGCATAGGCCTGGCTCGCAGCAACGCTGTTGGCTGCAGCGGCACTATTGGCAGAGTCTGCGATTGATTTTTGGTAACTGGCCGTATTCGTAGCTGAATCAACGATCGACTTCGCAATCGAAGCCTGTTGACTAGCTTGACTGGCAACCTGATTAGCACTATTTGCGGCACTATTGGCAGCACTAGCACTTTGGGCTACCGCACTCAGGGCTGGATGGCCTGGATATTGACTGAGGTGGCTTTGAACATCTTGATTAGCACTTGCGACCGTGTCGGTTGCGGAACTAGCGTACTCACTAATTGCGCTGGTGGCTTGTGAGAATTGATTAGCGGAGCTAACGGCAACGGCTGCAAGGGATTCATAGATCGAGTTAGTTTGATCAGCATTTTGACTAGCGGCAGTCGAGGCGGAAGCGGCACTACTATTACCAGCCTGCGTATCATTAGCAGCGCTGGATTCAAAGCTGTTCAATTCACTAGCCCGTTGTTCAGCACTAGTGGCAATTGAAGCGGCATTCGATGCAACGGCTTGGGCTGAAATGGCCTGACTCGCAGCAGCGGAAGCCTGTTGCGTGGCTTGACTGGCAGCAGTACTTGCCTGGGTCGCATGGTTAGTGGCACTTTGGGCCACACTGGCAGCTGAGGAGGCAGCAGCAGCATGACTAGCAGCAGCGACACTATCACCACGGTTAACAGCGTCAGCAGTTGCAATTGAAGCGCTGGCGGCATTCGAAGCAGCAACACTGGCTTCAATAACGGCTTGACTAGCTACCGCCACCGCAGAACTCGCAGTTGAATAAGCGTTGGAAGCAGCATCAGAAGCCTGACTCGCCACTGCGGAAGCGGACTGGGCATCTGAATTAGCTGAACTAGCAACACTAGCGGCAGCAGCAATTTCTTTGTTATTCGGATTATTGGAGGCAAATTGACTCGCCTGTTCGGCCGCACTAGCGGTCTCAGAAGCAAAGTGACTGGTCTGTTCATTCGCTGAACTAGCTTGCACGGCAAACGAACTGGCCGCATCAGCACTTGCTTGCGTGCCATTGGCAGCCTGACTAGCTTGACTAGCGTCATTTGATGCATGTGAACTAGCCTGAGTGGCTTTATCACTATCGCTACCCATGCCATCAGCCACAGCTTGAGAGGCCGCACTAGCAGCATTTGAAGCCGTTTGAGCGGCTGAATTCACAACCTCATTTTCCCGTTGGGCTTCTTGAGCCGCACTAACGGCAGCCTGTGCGGCTGAATTCAACTGATCGTTAGCAGCATTAGCTTGGTCCGCAGCGGCACTCGCTGCAGCGGATGCGGATTGGGCGTTTGAGTTTGCAATTGAAGCGCCACTTTGATCACCATGTTCAGCAGCTACCTTCGCTTGGTCGGCAAAGGATGATGCATCCTGTGCAGCTTGACTTAAAGTGGCATTCGCTGAACTAGCTGCTTGACTAGCTTTGATTGCATCATTGCTTGCCTGCTGGGCAGCACTAGCAGCAGCTGAAGCCTTCGTTGAAGCACTAGCGGCATCCACGGCAGCATTACTAATTGCAACCGATGCACTTGAAACCGCTGGATTAGCGCTATTTAATGCGTTTAAGCTACTGATGATTTCACTTGCATTTGCCACGCTTGAAACGCCCTGATTGTTCGCTGAAGAAGCAGCGTCAGCCTGAGCGGTGGCGGTGCTAATTTGTGATTGATTGGTCTGTGCATTACTAGTGGCTTGTGAAACAGCTTGGCTGGTTTGGGCGACCTGATCGTTCGCACTGGCGGCAGAACTAGCGTACTTAGAGCCATTTCCGGCATTCTCGTACGCATCGTTAAATGCACTTTGGGCAGCAGAACGCGCTGAACTAGCGGTATCACTAGACGCATTGGCAGTGGATAACGCTGAACTGGCTAGTGCTTCTTGGTGGGCAGCAATCGAATTGGCTTCACTGGCCCGAATGGCAGCGGAACTAGCGCTGCTAGCTACTAATGAAGCTTCACTCGCCATTGCAGAGGCCCGGTTAATGTCACCGCTGGCAACTGCGTTGGAGACTGCGACCGATGCACTGGAAGTGTATGCAGCAGCACTGGAAGCTAGTGATGCTGAAATAGAAGCCGCTAATGAATTTTCGGCTGCTGATTGCTTAGCCTGATTAGCATCCTGAACTGCTTGGGAGACGCTCGCATCGGCTTGTTCAGCCACTGCATTGGCAGAATTAATGACCTCAGCAGCACTGCTAACTACGGTGTTATTCGGGTTGTTTGCAACCATTGAACTAGCATCGCTAGCAATGCTACTGGTCAATTGGTGGTCACTTGCAACGGATGGTTGTAAGTTTGCCGTTGAACCAGCAATAACGGCAGTCGAATCAGCGTGTTGAGAAGCTCCCTGGGCATCAGATGAACCGGAGGCCGCAAAACTGGCCACGCTATTGGCAACTGAAGCCACGCTGCTAGCTAAGCTGGCGGTCTCATTCGCATTGTTATTCGCAGCGCTTTGGGCAGCGTTCAATGCATCCTTAGCATCCGCTGCAGCTTGGCTAGCCACCGCACTTGCTGATGAAGCAGTACTGAACGCGGCACTGGCCGCTTGGTTAATCATTTCAGCGCTATCAAAAGCTGTTTGGGCCTCGCTAGCAGCATTGCTAGCATCAATTTCAGCTAGGCTAGCCTGGTCAGCATAGCTATCTGCAGCAACGTGATCACCAGCCTGCGCAGCACTTGAGGCCTGGGATGAGGCTAATGATGCCCGGTCTGCAGCACTAGAAGCACTCGCAGCCGCGGTTGAAGCAGCAGCATAAGCGTTGTTAGCGCTAGTTTGGGCCGCAGCAGCCTGGTCGGTCGCTTCAATCGCGGTGCTAGCAGCTGCATCGGCAGTCGAATTGGCAGCACGCGCCTTGTCAGCAGCGGCACTCACGTCAGGATTATCTGAGAATTGGTTGACTAAGCTATTCACCGCCTGAGTTGCATCATTTGCAACGACGGCGTTGCTATTAACGTCGGTGTTGGCACTCGCAACTTGACTGGCGTACGAACTAACCTGGTCGGAATATTGACTAGCGCCGTGGGCTTTAGAAGAACCAAAGGCGGCTTGACTAGCGGCACTGTGTTCACTTTGCGCAGCAGAGTTTGCTGAACTGGCCTTACTGTTGGCAGATGAGTTTGCCCGTTGGTCAATTAGGTTCAACGCAGAACTAGCTACTCCGTAAGCATTGGAAGCATTGACTGCCGCTTGGCTGGCCTGCAGGGCCTGTTGTTTAGCAGTCTCACTGGCTGCAGCAGCAATTGCACTGGCACTGGCAGCACTCGTGGCGGCAATGCTAGCTTGCAACACCGCAAGGCTAGCAATTGAAGCGTATGAGCTAGCGGATACATGGTCATTTTCAGCAAGCGCCTTGGAAGCCGCAGCAACGGCAGAACTAACGTTATTTGATTCACTCCCAGCTTGAGCAGCGTAGGAATTAGCGGCTGACGACTGTGCAACGGCCTGATCAGCTGCTGATTTAGCAGCAGTTAGCGCACTGGATGCACTAGTGGCAGCAACATTGGCACTCGCAACCGCGACCACGGCATCCTTAGCGGCACTTTGAATTTCATCGTCCGTTGGGTAGACGCTGGCAATCGATTGGGCAAGTGAATTAGCACTTCCCGTTTTCACCGCATAGTCACTTGCGGTATTGGTCAAGTCTAGCGTTGCTACTGAAGCTGCATTCGCTGAATCAGTACTAACTTGAGCCCCAACGGCTGACTGACTGGCCACACTGGCGTATGAGGACGCACTATTTTGATAACCAGCTAACGATTGGTTCAAATCACTGGCTTGGTTACCGAGCTCGTTCAACCGGTTATTAGCCTGGTTTAAGGCATCCTTAGCTGCATTGGCAGCCGCCTCAGCATCGGTAGCGGCCTGTTGAGCAGTTGTGTTTTGTTGACTGGCCGTTTGGTTGGCAGTCGTAGCAATACTCTTGGCATTCTCGGCACTAGCAGCAGCAGCACTGGCATGGTCTGCCGCTGTACTTGCAACGGCTGCGTATGAACTAGCAAGCGAATGGTCCCCGTTGCTTAGGGCCTCGTGTGCAGCATTAGAAGCCGCTTTGGTAGCATCATCCTGTGCAGAAGCTTCAGCTGCATATGAGGCAGCTACGGATGACTGAGTAATGGCCTCGTCGCGGGCACTTTGGGCCGCACTAAATGCACTGGACGCAGCCTGACTAGCTTGGTCAGCACTACTTTGGGCCGAACTAGCTTGGCTTGCAATCGACTGCATTACCGTATCCTTCGGGTACTGAGCAGCAGCGCTACTAACGGTATTAGTGGCCGAACTAGCGTCGGCGGTGTATGAACTAGCACTGGTTTGAGCCACTTCAGCATTACTTGCGTTGGTTTGGGCTGAACTAGCTTCTTGCTTAGCCCCTTCAGCAGCACTACTCCCAAAGGCAGCGTAACTTGCAGCGCTATTGGCAGATGAAGCTTGTGAACTAGCTGAATCCAATGCACCGGTATTAATTTCCTTTGCCCGGTTTGAAGCAGTGGCAGCAGCTTGGCTTGCGGCTTGTGCTGCAGATGCAGCAGACCGTTCAGCATCACTAGCTTGGTTTTGGGCAACACTAGCGGCGTTGACCGCAGCGTTAGCGGCATCATTGGCCCGATTAGCAGCAGTCGCAGCATCACTGGCTTGTGCTGCCGCTTGACTGGCCTGATCAGCATACGAACTAGCAAGGGAGTGGTCGTTATTTTGAATGGCCTGATCAGCAGCCGCAATCGCACTCTTAGTAGCGGAATCAGCATTGGCGGCACTGGCTGCTTGACTGGCAGCAATTGCCGCTTGACTCTTAGCATCAGCTTCGGCGCTTTGCGCTAAGCTGGTAGCATTTGAAGCTACCAATGAAGCGTTACTAGCATCCGTCATTGCCTGGTCAACGGCATTCACGGCATTTTGAATAATTGAATCGTTTGGATAAGCACTCGCAATCGATTTAACGTTATCCCGATCTGAAGTTGCTTGAGCCGCGTAGGAACTAGCGTTGGTGTTGTTTTCAGCAATGCTTTGGGCTACTAATGCTGCCGAGTCAGCATGTTGACTGGCACCATCGGCATCAGACTTCCCAAAGGCGGCATAACTAGCAGTCTCAGAGGCGGAACTGGCCACGGAACTAGCGTTGGTATTGCTATTTTGGACCAGCGTAGCTGCTTGTGAACTGGCAACGCTAGCAGCTGAAGAAGCGGTCGTATTCGCATTGCTTGCCACCACACTTTGGTTCAAGGCACTGTTTAGGGTGTCACTTGCCACTTGCGAAGCGTTACTAGCAGCGTTAATTGCTTGGCTAGCAACTACCGCAGCTTCTGAAGCTGCAATGGCAGCGTTTCTAGCTGAATCGACGGCACTCGAAGCTTGATCAGCATTGCCAGCTGCTGATAGGCTGGCCACGGCAACGGAGGCGTCAATGGCACTTTGCTTTGCAACTGCGGCACTGGATACGGCAGCACTAGCCTTTTGGTTCGCATCGGTAGCCGAACTGGCAGTGGCACTAGCAACCACACTTAAAGAGGCCGCTGTTTGCGAAGCTGCTAATGCTTGGGAAGCAGCTTTACTTGCGGCCGCATTGGCACTATTGATGATGGTATCATCTGGGTGTAACGATGCAATGCTAGCAGTTACACTAGCCGCTGAACTAGCTGCATCATTCGCACTCGAAACGGCCGTGTAGGCACTGGAAACCGCACTAGCGTTAGTGCTGGTCTGGTTGCCTAACGAAGCCACTTGGTCCTGGGCAGTTTGGGCATTCGATTGTGCTAATGAAGCATCCTTGACGGCATCGCTAGCTGCGACGTTGTGGTTGGCAGCGGTGGCAGAGTCAAATAAGCTAGCAGCGTTACTATAGGCAGCACTAGCTGATTTCAACGTATCACTAACTGTGGAAGCTGCTTGTGAAGCGATTGCTCGTTGGGCACTTGCAGATTGATTAGCCCCGGATGCAATGCTGCTAGCGGCTAACGCTGTAGCTTCAGCCTGAGCAGCACTGGAGAGTAACTGGGTGTAACTGCTATCTTCTTGGGTCATCCCAGTTGAGGCAATGTAATCTGAAATACTCTGCGCAAGTGATGCGGCTGAACTAGCAATGCTAGCTTGATTACTAGCGTTTGCGGCGTATTGGCTCGCACTCGTTTGGGCATTGGCAGCTGCTTGGGCCTGTTGACTAGCCACATCATGATAACTATTTAGTAAGCTACTGGCGCTACTTAAAGCGGCTGAAGTTGCGGCATAGTCACTTCTGCTCAATGCGTTACTGTTCTGCGCTAAGTCGCCCACTTTGGCATTCAATGAATCAAGGTATTCGTTAATTGCCTGGGAGTCCATTCCCGTTTGAGCAGTGAACTGATCGGCCCCGCTATAAATAGTTTCATCATTATTGGAAACGCCCCCATGGGCAGCCTTGCTGGCTTCTAGGGCTGATTCACCCGCAGAAGTAGCATAATTGCTGGCGTTATTAGCATTAGAACCAGAGGTGTCGGGGATCATTACGACTGCATTATCGGTAATGGTTCCGGATACCTTACTACCATCAACCTTATCAGCACTTTTATTCGGGTTATGGATGTAAGTTTGAGAAATTGTATTACCGTCACTATTGCTAATCGTGTTACTCTGATTAGTTACCCCATACTGAGCAGTAACGGTAACACTAGTCGGCTTAGCACTCCCGTTCACGCTCAATGGTTGAACTAGGGTATAGTAGTATCTACCATCCGCTTGTTTTTTAAATTCAGTAATTGGAATCTGAAGCGTGTATTGATTGGAATAATCACTATCGTTAGTGCTCTTAGTCGGTTGATAAGGGTTGGTAATCATCCCAGAAGAAGTCACTTCATTTTTTCCATTCGTAGTTACCCGAACGTAAACGTCCTTAGCGGATGCTGGTAAGTTCGCAAAATCACTAGGGAGGTTCGCTAAAACTAAGTTAGTGGCCACGTCATAACCTGAAGCAGCTCCATTTAAAGTCGTTCTTAGTGTTGAGTCTCCACTAATGTAAACACTTGGCACAGCAGAGAATTTAAGGTATTGGGTAGTCCCATTTGAAAATTTACTTAAGGAATCACTAGTAACTTGCTTCCCATTAACGTCTAACACTTTTACATTTCCATTAGAAACATAGATATAGAACTGTGGATCATTGTCAATTAAATTATCCACCTGTGGAATTACTGAGTATGCTTCCAGTGGAATCTTTGCGAATAGCTTCCCCTTACTGGTAGAAGATGCATATTGATTTTTATCACCACTTAAACTAAAAATCACCTGGCTACCAGGGTTATTAATTAAGATATTTCCACCGTTACTTAGTAATGTAAAATCAGAACCAGTCGCACCATCCGTGGATATCTTAGCATTCCCGTCATTTAGAATTCTTAAGTTTCCGGCAATATCCACTAAAGAACCCTTAGAAGCATTCATGTTACTGTTCCCATGTGCAATAAAAGTGGCACCATTATCAACGGTAAGGGTTCCACCAATCTGGGTAGGTTTAGTAGAGTTTGGATTATCAGTATGTTCGATATCTAAAAGTCCATTATTCGTAACGTCAATATTCCCACTAGTAATCATTGCACTAGCATTATTTTGTGGAGTAATTATTAACTTGGCGTTATCAATTAAAACATTACCACCCTGTTTAATAATTAATCCAGAGGAATTCAATCCATCCCTAAGTGTACCTTCGGGAGTGGTTCTACCATTCTTAGGAATTAGGGTCATTGTAGAGCCCTCGTGAAGGGTCAAGTTACCAGCAAGGTCGATAGTATTCCCACCAAATGAGGACCCGGTATAACTACTACCCTTCATTAATTCCATGTTAGATATTTCTAAGTTTTGTTGGTTATTGGAATAATCAGATGTGTTCACTCCTTGGGTGTTAACAGTTTGAAAGTCAGTCCCATTAATGACACTGGTGTAGCGACCAACAGAATTAACATTTACGGTCCCATAGATTCGCACAGTCGCATTAGTCGCATTTACCAACTGCGGTCCGGTGTAGTTAACATTGGAATAATTAATCGTTCCCTGTTTGTCGCTACCACCTCTTCCAATTTTAAACGGCCCATAATAATTGGTCCCATACATATTAATGTTTTTGACAGTCAAGACCGTGCTAGGGTCATCAATGTTCAATCCAAACCCATACCTTCCAAAATCAACAGAATGCCCCTGTCCATCAATCGTTAGGTTTGTATTATTTTTGATTTCAGTATTAGTTCCACCAGTACCTTTGCTTCCAAAGTCATTCGTGATCTTAATCAAATGCACCGAGCTATCAGTAACAGCATTAACAAAATCATTCCAAGTGCCCACATACCTTGTAGCACTGGTACTAACGCTTTGTTCTGGGACTGTATCCACACTATCAGACGTACTTGCCATCCGGTTCATCAAGCTGTCGGTCACCACGTCAGAATCAGGGTTCGCCGCAGTTAATGAAGCCGCTAATAATGCCGTCGCATCGCTGCTATCAATTGCCGATGAGGAGTCAAAAATGGTTGCAATTAGCCCGTCAACATTGGTCACGCTATCACTATTATTACCATCGGAAGATCCACTCTCGTTGCTAGTGGCACTTTGTTCAGCTGATTGAGCGGACGCCAAAGAAGCGGTCGTGGAACTATCACTACTCCCGCTGGAATTACTACTCCCACTGTCGATGGCACCATCAGATGCAATTTTAAGGTCTGCAAACTGGTCAAGTGAGTTAACAGTACTATCACTATCATTACTAGTGGCGCTGGCGGATTGCAATGACTGAGTAACTAAACGACTGTCAATGCTTTCGCTACTACTATCCGATGCACTGGAATCTACGGACGAGCTGGTGCTACTAGCACTATCGTTACTAACAGCGCTACTGCTTTGATTCGCTGAAACTGCGGATTCAGAGCTTGCACTTTCAGTGGCTGAACTAGTAGCACTATCAGCACTAGCATCCGCACTAATACTGGCACTGGCGCTGGCACTTGAACCCGTCGTTCCATCAGCGGCATCAGCATTCCCGGTGGAATCAGGTGCTGTGTAGTGGGTACTTACGTTGGCATGAACGGATGTTTCACCGTATGCAGCCCCAGCCCCCAGCAGTGAAAACATTGATAGTGATACTACTACCCATTGCTTTTTGACCTTACGCAATACTTTTTTATCGTTAACTTTATTAAGATTAAATTTGTTATAAAGCAAAATTATCGTCCCCCTAATCATTCGGAATCCGTTTCGGTTGCAATTTACAATCCAATTGCACACAAATTGTATTAATACAATGAGTTTACCATTTTATGATTGCTTTTACTATACAAACGGTGCAAAGTAATCGTGTTTTTCAATAATTTACAATTCCTTCTAATCAAACTCACAAAAAAAGGATTAAGCCGGTTAGCTTAATCCTAATTGTTAATCAACTTGAACGTTAATAAACGCTTGTTTTTCAAAATCGTATAACCCCTGGTCAGTTAACTTAATCGTTGGAATCACGGTCAACGTCAAGAACGACAACGTGATAAACGGATTAAAATCAATTCCATTGCAGATTTGTTCATACGCGGCGGAAATTGCAGTTAAATCTGCACTAGCAGTCTGCCAATCACGATTGGACATTAAGCCCCCGACCGCAAGCGGCATCGTGGCTAGGACCTATTCATCATCCACCACGCTGATTCCTCCACCAGCCTGGGTCACCGCCTGAATTGCACGGTAGATTGCAGCATAGTTCGTCCCAACGACCACCAAGTTATGTGAATCATGAGCAATCGTGGTGGCGACCGCGCCCGCCTTTATGTTAAAGCCATGGACCAATCCCACGCCCACCGTGCCTAGATCATGGTGGCGTTCAACGACGACCATTTTTAAAATATCATGCTCTAAGTCAGCACTGAATTGGCCGTCCTTTACCGGAACCTCACACACTAAGTGGTCGGTTTCAATATGGTTATTTTGAATCCCAATTACATTGCACTTGGGATGTGAACCAGTCAGTGGTAATACTAAATCAGCCATGGTGACGTGGTGGTGGATGGAATTATGCGCAAATGGTAACGGCTGCGTATTAAAATCAGCATCGCCAACCCACTTGCCAGCCTTCATTACCCGTTGAACATCGACTTGGTATGGATCACTAACGACCACCAGGTCAGCGGCAGCATTCGGGTTTAACATCCCCAGGTTGGCTACCCGATGTGACAATGCGGCGTTGTAACTGGCCATCGTATACGCGGTTTCAGGGCGAATGCCAAATTGAATTGCTAATCGAATGCAATCGTTAATGCCCCCCTCGTCTAACAGGGTATTGACAAATTTATCATCGGTACAAAATGAAAACTGCTGGGCATTGCCTTCATTTACAACTTGAATGGTGTTTTGTAAGTCGCGTTCAACCGTCCCTTCCCGTAAGAAGATGTTAAAGCCCTCTGCAAGGCGGTCTTGAATTTGTTGTAAATCCACGCTTTCATGGTCGGTGTTAATGCCGACTTGCCGGTATGTATCTAACATGTGGCGGGTAAATCCAGCACCATGCCCATCGACTTGGTAGCCACGACTAAGGGCGTCGTTGATTTTAGCCATAATCCCCGGTTCGCGCTTTTCAACGGCCGGGTAGTCCATGACTTCGGCTAACCCCTTGACCTCCGGTTCATCATAAAACGGCCGGAGGTCACTGGCGTTCAAAGTCGCCCCGTTATGTTCAAACGGCGTTGCTGGGACCGACGATGGTAACATGACGTCCACATCTAATGGTGTCTGACGCGCATCATCAATCATGTACTGAACGCCAGCGGCCCCCGCAACATTGCCAATTTCATGCGGGTCGGTAAAGATAGTCGTGGTTCCCTTTGGTAGAATGACTTTGGCTAATTCGGATGGTACTAACAGTGAGCTTTCAACGTGGACGTGGCTATCAATAAAGCCCGGCACCACGTATTGTTCCTTCGCATCGTAGGTTTCACGAGCCTGTAAGTCCTGTTCCCCAGTCGCGATAATTTTTCCCTGATCAATCCAGAGTTGGTTCGGCTCAAAGCGCCGTGCAAAAACATTTAACACGTTGTGCCCCTGAACTAGTAAGTCAACAGTTTGCATTTATAATCCCCATTTCCAATTCGTCTAAAATTATATCAATTATTCAACATTCATAACCCGTTGTCAACATCAGTTCGCGCAACTAAAAAACACCACCCGTTAATAAACGAGTAGTGTTATCTCTCTTCATTGTAATGACCATCAAAGTCCATCTTTAATGCAATTTTGCCATCAATCGGATTTTTAACCGCGTATTTAATGGCGTCTTGGACGTAACGAATCGAAAAGCTAGCGTCGATTTCAGGATGTAAGACCCCCCGCTGTGCTAAGTTAGCGACCTTCCACAACCAATCGGGGCGGACGAACAGGTGCTCAAAGTGGCCCTGATACCATCGAAAGCCAACTTCCATCATGTCACCAAATGGATTGGTCTCAATATCTAATTTACTTTGGTGGACTTCCACGTAGTAGCCATTGGGGTTTAAGAAGCGGCGAATGTAGCTCGGCGAGCGCTTCCCGTTGATTACGATGACACTATCAAACTTCCCCTTCAGTTGTTTTTGCCAATTTGGTTTGGCTTCAATTAACGTTTCCATATAGGTAGATTGAACATAATTAATCGTTTCCGGTGAACAGACCCCGGTCACGTTCGCTCCCAATGAACTCGCGTATTGGAGGGCAAACAGGCCGACGCCTCCGGTAATCCCAATTAACAGGATCCGTTTATTCATTTCCACCTTAGCCCCGTTAATGGCGGTGACCGCAGTCCCTGCAGCCATCGGGAGGGTCGCGCAGTCCCTAAAATTTAAATTGGACGGTGTAAACGCCACGTTGTTTTCGTTGGCGCAGACATATTCAGCCCAGGCCCCATCCTGAAAATTATCGGTAATCCCAAACACCTTATCACCGATTTGAATATCCTGGACGTCGGCACCGACCCCCTCCACGATCCCAGCAAAATCACAGCCCAGAATTTTATTCAAGTTCGGATTCGTAAACCGGTTTAAGAAGCGGTTATTAAAGAAGCGTTGGCGTGGCTTTTTAGCCCGTCTAAACCGAGCATAATCCAAATAATTTAAGGAAGAATTTTTAACCCGGACTAATACCTGGTTGGCAGTTGGTTCGGGGCGCCGTAGTTGCTCAATTTTTAAATCATTTAATTGCCCAGCTTTAGTAGATATAACTCCATTCAATTATTTCACCTCCAATTAATTAATTTGAATGGTCGATTAACGCTGCTCTAATTTGTTGTAAAATAGCGGTTTGAACATGATTGAACCGGTGTGAGCGGCGGTAGACAATACTGGTTACAAATTTTGGCACATCCTGATCCAATAAATCAACCTTGATAATATCCGGATTTGAATCAGAAATCAACGTACTTAACAAACTAATTCCAACATTAGCACGAATCATCTTTAAAATACTGTGGATGCCACTGGACCTAAAAGTAACGTGGGGCCTGAAGTGGTTTCGTTTTGCCATCGTATTAATGACGCTGTTATGGATAAAGCCACTTTTAAACAGAATAAAATCTTCATTTTTTAAATCCTTAAAGTAAACGCCCCGCTTTTTTGCCAGGGGGTGGCGCTTAGAGACATAAATTGCAAACGGACGACGGTCAAATTCCTCAGAAATCACCGTCGGTTCCTCCAATGAATTAATCGAACCGATCAGCGCTAAATCAATTTCACCATTTTTCAACGCGGCCAGGGTTGCTGATGAACCGGTCTCAATCGTATCAATCCGATCGATCAAATTAGCCTGCTTTAACCTGGTGGCCACCCGGGCAAAGTAGTGGTCCTCAATGGTCGGTGGTAAGCCTAACACTAACCGGGCCTGCTTTAGGTTGGCAATTTCAGCCCGGGCTAGTTGAAAATGCTTAATCATTGCCCGGGCATGCATCAATAGTTGCTCGCCGCTATCAGTAACCATTAAATCCTGCCCCCGATGGCGAATAATCAAGCGACTATCCATTTCCCGTTCCAGTCGTTGGAGGGCAAAGGTAATCGTCGGTTGACTAACGTTGAATTCATGCGCGACCTTTGAAAAATTTTTAATTTGGGTCAATGATATAAAATATTCTAAATCACGAGTGTTCATTTTTAGCCTTCCTTCGCCAATGTTAATTAACTACTTATAAAAATATTTTATCACAAATTACACATTTGACTATTAAAGATAACGGGGATTAAGATAGGTGCATCAATCAGGAATCGACTTATTTTAGAGGGGGATTTACCATGGGATACAATATTTTAAACGATCCATTCAAGAACAAGGGCACCGCATTCACAATGGCAGAAAGAAAGGCACTGGGCTTAGAGGGGCTCTTGCCACCATTCGTCCAGTCATTGGATGACCAAGCTAAGCAAGCGTATGGCCAATACCAAGCTAAGCCATCGGCAATTGAAAAACGCATCTTTTTAATGACGCTCTTCAACGAAAACCGGGTCCTATTCTACAAGCTCTTTAGCCAACACGTAGTAGAATTCATGCCCATCGTATACGACCCAACGATTGCGGAATCAATTGAAAACTACAGTGAATTATTCATCCAACCGCAAAACGCGACGTTTCTTTCCATCAATGATCAAGATTCAATTGAACAATCATTGAAGAACGCTGCCGATGGTCGGGACATCCGCTTAATCGTGGTCTCAGATGCCGAAGGAATCCTAGGAATTGGTGATTGGGGAACCAACGGGGTCGACATCGCAGTTGGTAAATTAATGGTCTACACCGCCGCCGCTGGCATCGATCCATCCCAAGTCCTCCCAGTGATTTTAGATGCCGGGACTAATAATGAAAAGCTATTAAATGATCCGTTATACCTTGGTAACCACCAAAAGCGGGTCTACGGTGATCAATACTACGCATTCGTCGATAAGTTCGTTCAAAGCGCAGAACGCCTCTTCCCAGAGATGTACCTCCACTTTGAAGATTTTGGCCGTTCCAATGCCGCTAAGATCTTAAATCAGTATAAGGAACGATACACCATCTTTAATGATGATATTCAGGGAACCGGGATTATTGTCTTGGCCGGAATTCTGGGGGCGTTGAACATCTCTGGTGAAAAATTGACCGACCAAAAGTACCTCTGTTTTGGTGCCGGGACCGCCGGGGCTGGAATCGTATCGCGAGTCTGTGAAGAATTTGTTCAACAGGGCCTAAGTGAAGCGGAAGCTAAAAAACACTTCTACCTAGTTGATAAACAGGGCTTATTGTTCGATGACGATGAGACGTTAACCCCAGAACAAAAGCCATTTGCCCGGTCGCGTGCTGAATTTGCCAATGCCGATGAATTGACCAACCTAGCCGCAGTGGTGAAAGCAGTCCACCCGACCATCATGGTCGGGACATCGACGCAACCAGGGTCGTTTACCAAAGCAATCATCAAAGAAATGGCTGCCCACACCGACCGGCCAATCATCTTCCCGATTTCCAATCCGACTAAGTTAGCAGAAGCAAAGGCTCAGGACTTATTGAAGTGGACTGACGGACGTGCCCTAATCGGAACTGGAATCCCAGTTGATGATATTGAATATAACGGCGTTACCTACCAAATCGGGCAAGCTAACAACGCCTTAGTTTACCCCGGGTTAGGCCTGGGCGCCATCGCATCCACTGCGACCGTTTTAAATGATGAAATGATTTCAGCAGCTGCCCACTCGCTCAGTGGAATTGTCGATACTACCAAACCGGGGGCGGCGGTGTTGCCACCAGTTTCTAAACTCTACGTCTTCTCAGAAACCGTCGCTAAGGCGGTGGCCAATAGTGCCGTTAAGCAGGGCTTGACCCGTAAACCGATTGCCGATGTTGATCAGGCGATCAAGGACACTAAGTGGACCCCTGAATATTAATCCCAACATGGTTCAGACTGCGGTCTGAACCTTTTTTGGCTTTCATGAGCAAATGGTTTGTACACTAAGCAACTAAATGCTAGAATTACCGTTGTATGAAAGATGTAAGATAAAAAAAGTATTAAATAACTTAATTGGAGGCATTTTTCTATGGCTACAAATTACGATTATGATGTTCTTTATTTAGGTGCCGGACACGGAACCTTTGATGGTGCGATTCCTTTGGCAGGTACCGGCAAGAAGGTTGCCGTTGTCGAAGCAGAAGCAATTGGTGGGACCTGCCCTAACTGGGGTTGTAACGCTAAGATCGCTTTGGACGCACCAGTTGCTTTAACTCGTGAACAAGAACGCATCAAAGACCAATTAAACGGTGAACAATCCACCATTAACTGGACTGCTAACATGTCACGCAAGCACTCCATCATCGACGTGTTGCCTGGTGCAATTGAAGGCATGATGAAGGATGCTGGAATTGACGTTATCAAGGGTTACGGTAAGTTAACCGATGCCCACACCGTTGAAGTGGATGGCGAACAAAAGACCGCTGACAAGATTGTAATTGCCACTGGTTTGACTCCACATAAGTTAAACATCCCTGGCACTGAATTAGCTCACAACAGCAAGGACTTCCTTGCATTGACCCACTTACCAAAGCGGATCACCATCGTTGGTGGTGGTTACATCGCCATGGAATTTGCTACGATTGCTAACGCCGCTGGTGCTGAAGTTACCGTAATGCTCCACAGTGACGTTGCACTCCGTCCATTCTACCAACCATTCGTTAAGAAGGTCTTGGTAGACTTACAACGGCGTGGGGTTCACTTCGTTAAGAACAGTAACGTCCGCGGCTTTAAGAAGGTCGATGATGCGCTTGCCGTTGAATACGGTGAAGACGACACCCTTGCTACTGACTGGATCTTAGATGCTACTGGTCGGGTTCCTAACGTTCATGGCTTAGGCCTTGAAGAAGTTGGGGTTAAGTTCGATGAACGCCATGGAATTGACGTTAACGACCATCTCCAAACTAGCGTTGAAAACATCTACGCTTCAGGAGATGTCATCAACAGTAAGCAACCTAAGTTGACCCCAACGGCCATCTTTGAAACGACCTACTTGACTTCACTATTCTCAGGTCAAACCACTGATCCAATCGACTTCCCAGCCGTTGGAACCAACGCCTTTACTTCCCCACGGATTTCAGAAGCTGGTGTTTCAGTTGCTGAAGCTGAAAAGGATGATAACTACAAGGTCGTTAAAGCTGACCTAAGTGCTGATTGGTACTACCAAGTTGACAATGACAGCATTGCTGAACGGGCATTGGTATTTGACAAGGAAGGCCACCTCGTTGGTGCTTCCGAAGTTAGCTCCCACGCTGTTGAATCCATCAACACCTTGTTGCCTGCAATTGAATTCAAGTACACGAAGGAACAATTGGGCCGGATTATTCAAATCTTCCCATCAGTTGCAAGTGACGTTTGGGCAACCATTTAATTTAAAAATTACTAATAACAATCAAAAAACGAAGTGGTCAACACTTCGCTTTTTTGTATCTTCAGGAGGAAATCTACATGGCAAATTATGATTATGATGTCTTATTCATCGGTGCTGGGCACGGCTCAGACGGTGCTCCACTGCTAGCCAAGGCGGGCTATCGGGTCGCTAAAGTCGAAGCCGAACGGGTCGGCGGTACCTGTACCAATTGGGGCTGTAACGCCAAGCTCGTTTTAGATGGGCCAGTCGAACTCACCCGACAACAAGAACGGATGCAAAGCGTCGTCAACGGAAACCTGACCCCCGACTGGGCGGCTAACATGCGCTACAAGCATGCGGTCATCGACCCACTTGCCAATGGTTTGGAAAATAAATTCACTAACCTGGGTATCGACATGCTGCACGGATGGGCAACGCTAAAGGACGCCCACACCGTCGACATTGACGGCACGCAAAAGACTGCCGATCAAATCGTCATTGCGACCGGCCTGCACCCCAACCAAATCGACGTGCCTGGCACGGAATTGGCCCACAATAGTAAGGACTTTTTAGCCCTAACCGACCTGCCCGACGACATCGTCATCGTCGGGAGTGGCTACATCGCCATGGAATTTGCCACGATCGCCAATCAGTTCGGCGCTAACGTGACGGTCATGATGCATGGTGACCGCGCTCTACGGAAATTCTACCAACCATATGCGGAAGCCATCGTAGCCGATTTAACGAAGCGCGGCGTTCAATTCGTCCCCACCGCTAACGTGAGTGGGTTTACTCAGGATGGTCATCGGTTTAGCGTTGCATACGGCGATGGTCAAACCAAAACGACCGATTGGATCTTAGACGCGACCGGCCGGGTCCCAAACGTTGCTGGTTACGGGCTGGATGAACTAGGGATTGAATATGATCGTCACGGCATCAAGGTCAATGACCACCTGCAGACCAACGTGTCAAACATCTTTGCGGCTGGTGACATTACCGATACTAAGTATCCTAACCTGACTCCATCGGCCACCTTCCAATCGAAATATATTGCCCGCTTCATTAGTGGTGAAACCGCTGCCCCAATTGAAGATCCAGTCATTCCATCGGTGACCTTCACATCGCCACGAATTGCCGAAGCCGGTGTTTCAATTGCTGAGGCGACCGCTAGTGATGAATACCAAGTCGTCTTTGCCGACTTGACTAAGGATTGGTTCCGCCAGGTCGACCACCAACACCTAGCTCAACAGGCGCTCGTGTTCGACCGCAAACACCACTTGGTCGGTGCGACTGAAATGAGCGAACAGGCTGATACCGCCATCAATTCGCTTCTGCCAGCAATTGCATTACAGATGACCCCCAAGCAAATTCAATCAATCATTCCACTCTTCCCATCCATCACGCACGAAGTTTGGAAAAAGCTTTAAAAAATGTAAGCGCTTAAGTCGTTTAATTTGGGCCATTTTTGCTCCCTATGCTAAAATAAGATTGTGATAATTATTAGCAAGGGGGAGTTACATTATGGCAAAAAATGATTGGTTCAAAGATTCAGTGGTTTATCAAATCTATCCAATGAGTTTCCAAGACAGTAATGGCGACGGCATTGGTGACCTAAAGGGAATTGAAAGCCGCCTCGACTACGTTAAAAAATTAGGGGCGAACACAATTTGGCTCAACCCCATTTATAAGTCACCAAATAAGGATAATGGATACGATATCGCTGATTATGAATCCATTCAACCCGCATACGGGACCATGGCCGACTTTGATTCACTACTCGCAGCCATGCACTCCAAGGGGATTAAATTATTAATGGACCTCGTGGTCAACCATACTTCTGATCAAAACGAATGGTTCCAAGAAAGTAAAAAGTCGCGTGATAACAAGTACGCTGACTTCTACATCTGGCGCGACCCCGTTGATGGTCACGCGCCTAATAACTGGGGCTCCAATTTCGCTGGTTCGGCGTGGACGTTCGTTCCAGAACGGGGGCAATACTACCTCCACTGTTTTGCGGAAGGCCAACCCGATTTAAACTGGCGCAATCCTGAAGTGCGGGAGGCCGTTTACAGTTTAATGCGTTTTTGGCTCGACAAGGGTGTGGATGGCTTCCGGATGGACGTTATTAACTACATCTCAAAGCCAGACGGGCTCCCAGACGGACCCGTTCCAGCTGGTTCAAAGTACTCACCTTGTGAACCACTGACCACTAATGGTCCCCACCTGTTAGAATACCTTAACGAAATGAACGATAAGGTCCTTTCCAAGTACGACATGATGACGGTGGGTGAAATGCCCGCTACCAACCCCGAAGATGCAGTCCGGTATGCCAACTTGGACGGGAGTGGTTTGAACATGATCTTCCAATTCGAACACGTCAGCCTCTCGTTCAATCCAGACCAAGCCATTGGTAAGTGGAACGATGAACCGGTGAAATTGACCGAACTAAAGCACTCCCTATCCCGTTGGCAAGCGGGCTTGGACGGTAAGAGTTGGAACAGTCTTTACTGGAACAACCACGACCAACCACGGGCCGTTTCGCGGTTTGCTAATGACGAACCTGAATTTCGGGTTCGAGCTGCTAAGATGCTAGGGACGACCCTCCACATGTTGCAAGGGACCCCCTATGTCTACGAAGGTGAAGAATTAGGGATGACCAACGGCCACTTCACTAGCCTCGACCAATACGAAGACATTGAATCAATCAACGCCTACAAGCAAATTGTGGATCAAGAACACCTCGTTAGTGGCGACAAGATGCTAAGTTACCTTGCATCCCGTTCCCGTGATAACGCCAGAACCCCAATGCAATGGGATAATGGTAAGTACGCAGGCTTCACCACGGGTGACAAGCCATGGTACCGGTTGAACGCTAACTACCCTGAAATTAACGCTGCCGATGAGTTAGTAGATCAAGATTCCGTTTTCTACTACTACCAAAAGTTGATTCAACTAAGACGCGACAATGACATCATCAGATACGGTCGTTTTGAAGCGCTAGATCCTAAAGACGACGCTGTCTTTGCTTACAAGCGCCATTACAACGATTTAACGTTAGTTTCGATCAATAACTTTACCGCCGAAAGCGTTGCGCGTGATTACCAGATCCCAGCAGGAGCCCAATTGTTAATTGGTAACTATGCTGATGACCAAGGAACTGAATTACGCCCATTTGAAAGTAAGGTTTACCTCTTCTAATTTCAATTGAAAATATAAAAAACCAGCTTAATCAGGGCGTTCCTGAATAAGCTGGTTTTTTGATTGAAACGTGATTCCATTATTAATGAATCAACAGTTTAATTAGTACTAACGCCACCACCACTTGGATGGTGCCAACCCCTAAACTATAGATTGCAAACCGCTTCCCGGCCTTCAAAAAGGCTTGTAAGTTCAGTCGTAATCCAATTGCGGCTAATGCAATGATTTCACACCAACTGCTAAGGAAGTGAGCGGTCGTTCCCACCAAGCTTGGAAGGTGCACAAAACTATTAGCAATACAGAAGATTAAGAACCAAAGGACGTACCATGGCAAAAAGTCAATCTTATGCTTCTTAACGTCTGCTTCGACCTCCTCAACGGTTTGCTTTTCACTCACGTTGTGTTGGTGAATGCGCGCAAATACCATTACGATGACCACCAACATGATGATCCGCATAATCTTAAACAGCGTCGCAAATTCAACGGTCGATTGATTAACCATCGTGGCACTGGCGATTACTTGGCCCACTGACTGAACGGTCCCCCCAATTAGGGCCCCCCGATGCATATCAGAACTCCCAAACACCACCGTCCCTAAAATGGGCAGTAACAGCATTAAAACGGTTCCCATTAGGTTGACCAACGTAATTGCCATCCCGGCATCCTCATCGCTAGCGTTAATCACCGGCTTGATCGATGCAATCGCAGATGAACCACAAACGGCATTCCCCCCAGCCATTGAGAGATAAATCCCATCATCGAATTGCAACCACTTTCCAATCATGATTGCGGCCACAATCGTCACACTCATTTGAATCACGATGAACAACAATCCGGACCAGTGGAGCTGGATAATCGTTTGGAACGTAATTGTTAGGCCCAACAACATTACTGAATATTCCAATAAGCGTTTTTCAGCAAACTTAGTGCCGGCGCTTAGTACCGCCTGCTTCACGAACGTATTGCCCAGAATAATCCCTAAAATAATTGAAATCGTGGCGGCCCCAACGTCTGGAATCACCAATGTCAAAAATTGACTTACGATTGCAACCACTAGTGCAACCGCAAAGCCAGGGGTTCTATCTTTAATCGTGCTTACCATTTTATCATCTCCGCATTTATTAATGTTTTCATTATAACAATTGACTTTTGATAAGAGAAGTTAATAATTATAATAGTTACTATTACTAAAACGAATTAAAAGGAGCACGCCAAATGTTTAAATACTTCCTAGCCTTTCGGGCCGTGTACGAGAACCGTAACTTTTCGCAAGCTGCAAAGCAACTGTTCGTCTCCCAATCATCGATCTCCCAACAGATTAAGAAGCTAGAGACCCTATTGAACGGCCAGTTATTTACCCGTAATTCACGCAGTCAGGTCGTCCCGACCGGGCTAGCCGAGCAACTCTATGCCGCGGGTGTCAGTATCTTTGAAAAGGAACAAGCGCTGCAACGCCAGTTAACTAACCACCACCCCCACCGGATTCCATGTCGGATCGGGATTTCAAACACGACTGCCGACGTTGTCATCACCACCGTATTAAAGCAGCTCAAAATTCCCCAATCAATCAGTTTGGAACTGACCGTGACCAATTCGACCGTCATCGCTGAACAAATGGAAAACCACCAACTGGAATTCGGACTAATCGAAAAGGCAATTGTGACCCCCAACATCGAGCGGACGGCCTTTCAAACCGACGTATTAGTCCACGCTGGGAACTTCAATAGCGACACCTGGTTAGAACGCGAAAATGGCTCGGGGGTGTACCACTACACCGAGGAATTCTTCAAACAACGTAATTTCGCGCCGGCAAACCGGATTTTAATCGATAATAACGATCTAATCGTCAGGTTGTTAGCGGCTGGGATTGGACAGTCGATCATCTCCCGGGACGTCCTCCCGGTTGGCATCCCCTTCGAACCGCTCGACAGCAACTTTGAACGGCAGTTTTTCTTCTTAAACCGGGCGAACTACCCATTTCCAGAGTTAACGGCTTTACAGCAGCAGCTCTTAAAAGCAATTACTAATTCTTAATAATTGTTTAAACTGAGTGAAAAATTCGGTATAATGGAAAATGATTACTCTAGGAGGGATATTTTGAAATTTGCTGATTTAAAGAATGAGGCCAAGGAACAGTTAAATCCACACTATGGCTTCTTCTTATTGTTGTTATTGCCGACTTATATATTAAACGTTATTTCATTTGGGCTCACTTACCCGAATTACTTCAACGTTAGCAGAATGGTTAGTAATGATCCCAGTGCATACTACGAAAGTCTAAACGATAACGTTTCATATGGACCCGGATTATTAGGCTTATTGACCGGTGCCCTATTGTTAAGTGCCATGTTCATCATGATCAAAGCGATGCGTGGCCAAGAAAATGACTTTAAGGGTGGCTTCCAAAAGGCCTTTAACATCTTTACCCGGGGAGATTACTTCTTCGGCGCCTTCATGGTCGGCCTGCTCAAGTTGGTTTACACGATCCTATGGACCCTGGCAGTTGTTTTAGCCACTGGGATTGTAGTCGGAATCGTATTGTTGATTAACCACGAAAGTGCTGGAGCTGCAGTTGCAGTCTTTTTGGGCACGGTGATCTTCATTGCGGGAGCGATTTTTGTGTACATCAAGACTAACCTGGCCTACTCCCAGTCCCAATTCATTTTCCGGGATGCAATTGATAGTGATAGCCCCATTAGTTATAATGAAGCGATTACGCAAAGCCGCCAATTAATGGATGGCCACAAGGGGCAATTCTTCCTCTTATGGTGGAGTTTCTTCTTCTGGTATGTATTAAGTGCAGTAACCTTAGGGCTTGCGGGCATCTTCTATGTCACTCCATACACCAAACTAACCTATGCTAATTACTACGTTAAACTAGTAGACGGCCAAAAATAATTTCAATCTTCAATAAAACGCCTCCTGGAAGCATCCAGAAGGCGTTTTTAATTTACTTATTTAATTGGGGACGTGGATTTAAGTTCGTCAACTTCTTATGCATATTGAAATGCGTCATCCGGTGTTGGCGGCCCTTCATTCTCATTTTGAAGAAATCAGAACGAGTCGAGTTGTTCGATTGGGACGACGACTTTCCAGCGTTCACTGCTCCCACGGCCTGGGTATCAGCGCTTGCGCTAGTAACAGCAGGGACCATTAATAATGGTAGTGCTAGCAATAGTCCGGTTCCTAATTGTTTTAATTTCATAATTACTCTCCTGTGATTAAAATCCTTTAGCATCGATATGACTCTTTATGCTTATTTTACCAATATTTAATGTTTCTTACCATCATTTTGTTAAAATTTTATTAACAACTATACCCAATGGCCATTATTTTTGATATGATAATGATTACTTTAAGAGGAGGTGTAGCACATGGATAGTGGCCCTGATCTGTTAAGACCAAGGTTCATCATTGCTCTTCATTACATTCTAATTGAGTAGTTAGCTAAGTTAATGTTGACCATTAGTTTTAGCTTATACTTAAGGAGAACACAATGAAGGATTTTAAATTAACTGACAAGGAAATTCAGAATAAGTATCAGATTAAAGATTTTGAAAGCGGACTGACGAGCTCACAAGCAAGTGAACGACTAGCCCAAAATGGACCCAATGAGCTAAAGTTCAAGAAGGACTCCAAATTAAAGCTATTCCTGCGCCAATTTAATGAAGTCATTATCTATGTACTAATTCTTTCTGCAATCATAACCCTCTTGATGCGTCACTACTCAGACTCACTGATCATTACGTTAGTGGTCCTAGCAAACGCCATCATTGGTTACTACCAGGAAGCAAACGCTTCGAACGCATTAGAAAAAATTAAATCGATTTTAGCCACTAATTCGACCGTTTACCGTGACGGCAAGCGAATCGACATTCCGACCAGCGACATCGTCGTGGGCGACGTCGTCTTCCTTGAAGCCGGTGACCGGGTTCCCGCCGACTTACGGCTAGTGGATACCGATAACCTCCGGATTCAAGAATCTGCGTTGACCGGTGAATCCGATTCAATCGAAAAGGATGCCGCCGTGATGACCCAGGATAATCCATCGCTAGCCGAACAGGCGAACATGGCCTTCTCCTATACTTCCGTTACTTCCGGAAGTGGGACCGGAGTCGTAATCGCGACTGGAAATGACACTGAAATCGGCCAGATTTCCCAGGAAGTTAACAATACGACCGAACGAAAAACGCCGTTAATGAAGGAACTAGACAGCCTTGGGAAGTGGGTTTCATACGTGATCATGGGGGTCTCAGTCATCCTCTTCTTGATTGGACTATACTTTGAGACCTACTCAGTTTCAGTCCTCGCCCTCGCCGTCGTAGCAATGGTCGTGGGATCGATTCCAGAAGGATTACCAGCCACGACTTCCGTGGTCCTATCCCGTGGGGTTAGTGACATGGCTAAGAACAAAAACACCATCGTTAAGAGCCTGCCAGCCGTTGAAACGCTGGGGTCCGTCGATGTGGTGGCCACTGATAAGACCGGGACGCTGACTCAAAATGAAATGACGGCGACCGATGTGTTATTACCAAATGGGACCTACCACGTGACCGGAACTGGTTATCAACCAGAGGGCCAGATTTTAGACGCTCAAAATCAACCCGTGCAGAGTCAGGAGCTTACCCGCTTCTTGACCGCTGGATTTGAGGCTAACGATACGACCCTAAACCTAGAAGATGGCCGGTGGGAAATTAACGGTGAACCGACCGATGGAGCCTTCTTAACCCTTTATCATAAGGGGATGCAGACCACCACTGACCCTGATTTTACGGAAGTTGATTTATTACCATTCGATTCCGCTTTTCGTTACATGGGGAAGGTCGTTCAAGATCCAGATGGTAACAAGACGCTCTTTGTTAAGGGGGCGCCCGATAAGGTCTTAGCCCTTGCTAAAAAGGCGGATTCAGACTTTGATACCGAGGACTGGGCAGCTAAGGTCCATGCCCTCTCTAAGACTGGGAAACGGGTCATCGCAGTTGGTTACAAACCGGTTGCTGATGACACCACTGAGATTAGCCACGAGCTAATTAATTCCGGAATCCAGTTCTTAGGCTTAGCCGGCATCATTGATCCACCACGTGAAGAAGTGGTCCAAGCCCTCCGTGAAATGAACGCCGCGGGAGTGGAAGTCAAGATGATTACCGGTGATAACCCGGTCACTGCTAAGGCAATTGGTGAAAAATTAGGGCTTGCTCCTGAAATTCATGCAATTACCGGAGCCGAGTTAGACCAACTTTCAGAAGCGGAATTCACGAAGGCGGTCTTAGAAAACCAAGTCTTCGCTAGAACCACACCGCAAAACAAGCTTCAAATCATTAAGGCGCTTCAAGCTGCCGGAAAGGTCACTGCCATGACCGGTGATGGGATCAACGATGCCCCCGCATTAAAACGGGCTGACATCGGGGTTGCCATGGGAATCAAGGGAACCGACGTTGCTAAGGATTCTGCCGACATGGTCTTGACCGATGATAACTTCGGTACGTTATCCACCGCCATCAAGGAAGGCCGGCGGATCTATGATAATATCAAGAAGAGTATCAAATTCTTGCTACCCACCTCATTTGCTGAAGGGTTAATCATTGCATTTACAATCTTGACTAAGAATGACATGCCGTTAAATGCGACGCAGTTACTATGGATTAACATGGTTTCGGCCATTACGATTCAATTCGTGTTCATCTTTGAGCCGGCTGAAAAGGATATCATGTTAAAACAACCCCGGGATAACAATAGCTCGCTGTTGAATAAATTTGATATGCTGCGAATGGCATACATTGCTTCTGTAATGGCCATTTGTGGAATCGTGGTTTTTGATTCATTAATCGCAAGTGGCTGGAGCGTTGAAGTTGCAAGTACGGTGGTCGTAAACGTAATCGTGTTCGGGAAGATTTTCTACCTGTTCTACATTCGGACTAGCGAACCACTCTTCTCCAAGGCCCTCTTCAGTAATCCAGCTGCATTCTGGATTATTGGGATTATGATTGGGTTACAACTCCTGTTGACTTACTTGCCATTCATGCAAGAAGCATTCAAGACTGCTAGCATTCCATTCTCCGGTTGGTTAATTTCAATCGCAGCCGGAATCGTAGTTCTGACCCTATCTGAATTGGATAAACTAATTTCAAAACGCTTTAGTAAAAAGGCATAATGATTAGCAAAGCTGATGGAGAAAATTCCATCAGCTTTTTATGTTAAAATATTAGTATCTTAATTACTGGAGGCACACAATGAACTTTGCAGATTTAAAGCGGGATGCGAATCAAGAATTATTAAAAAACTTCGGATTCTACTTCATCTTATATTTACCATTCTTGATCTTACAATCACTAAGCGGATTAGTGGCCAATCACATTAGTGGGCAGGCGTCCAACGCCCTCTTAGCTGGAACGACGGATGCAATCACTAATTTTACGGGGCACTATAATGGTGAAATTAATTTTTACTACCTCATTTCATTCATTACTGCAATTGTAGGTGCTGGAATTAGTTTCCAAATCCTATCACTAATTCGTAATCAGACTGAGCACACCGGCGCGTTCGGTAAATCCACCGCTATCTTTAGCACCAAGCTCATCTTCGGGGTGATTGCAACAATCCTGTTAGAATACATTTTTATCTTCCTATGGCTATTGCTATTCATCGTTCCTGGAGTGGTTAAATCATTTTCATATTCACAGGCGGTCTACATTTATCGGGACGCCTACGTTAGTGGTAATCGAATTACCCCGTTGCAAGCAATTACGCTTAGTCGGCGGTTAATGGATGGCCACAAGGGTGAATTGTTCCTCCTGTCGCTGAGCTTCATCGGCTGGTGGATCTTATTATCAATCGTTACCTCGTTTACCATTCTTCCGGTCTTGGGCATCTTTGTGTACCCGTACTACCAAATCACAATGATGAACTACTATAATCGGCTGAGTGCCTAACAAAACAGCGCTGTTGAAATTAATCAACGGCGCTGTTTTTAATTTGACCATCAGCAGTCACGCTAAAGGTCCTGACTTCTCCATCGCCACCAGTCTGCATTGCGTGCTTATCCAAGACCTGAATGATAAACACCAACTGGTGCGGATCAAAAGCAATCGGGACTAAAATTAGCGTATTCGCCGACCGTCCCAATGACTTTAATAACCATGCATCAGCATCATCAAATGATCCCAATTGATGGCCATGCCCGGTTAAATTCGTGGATGGCCAAAAATAACCAAATTCACCGCGGTACTTCACCTTAATTAAATGCTGGTGCCGTTCCAACACCTGAATCAACTCTGCCACTTAATAAGCCCCCTTTCAATTAACCGTAACAGATAGTAGCCTACCACCACCCCCAGTAAATTCGAAATCACATCGTTAATATCCACCGTCCGTTGAAAGTCAGCTAGGTTGTCTAGGAATAGTTGGCCCGATTCAATTAACAATCCGGTTAATAGCCCACAGCCAGTAACCTGCGCCATGCGTAAGCGTTGTCGACTTAATAAGCCGATAAACCCACCCAGTGGCATCGTCATCACCACGTTGAGCCAAAAGCCCTCGGTCAATAACTCCTGGAATGGCATATACACAATTTGCGCATGCCCATAGGTAAACGAGCTTAGCTCCGGATAACTACCGAGCTGAATGGCGACCGGAAAGCGGGGCGTAAAACAGAGCACGCCCACAGCCAGTAAGTAGATGATCAATAAGCCCTGCACTACTTTTAGTTGCCAAGCTTTCAATTGAATCACGCGATCACTTCCTTTTAATCCCATTATAGACAAAAAAGCCACCGTTCCATAACGGAACGGTGGCTCCTTCAGCTTAATTTAAACTATCTAATTACCATTACTGAAGTGGGTGAGTACTGTGCCATGTAAGCAGCTTGACTCCCAAAGTGTCTGGCAATGCCCTTCTTTGAATGTGAGCCGATTACCAATAGGTCTGGTTCCACGTGCGGAATAACATCCTTCACGATGGTTTCACCAGCATTTCCGGAAGCAACCACGGCTTGGACATCTTTGACCCCTGCCTTTTGAGCTTCTTCAACATACTTTTGCATGTGTTGTTCGAGATCCTTGCGTTCTCCATGCACATAGTCCTTAGTTAATGCTTCAAAAACGTTAATTTCTTCAGTTTCCAAAACTGAAACTAAGTATAACTGTGCATCATCACGTTTAGCCCGGTCAATGGCGTACCGAAATGCTAAGATTGCATCATCGGAATCATCCACGCCGACTAAGATTCGTTTAAATTGGTCCATTAATTACACCTCTTATTTAAAATTGGTTAATTATGCGTTACCCTTTTGTTGATTTTGTTGAGCGCGTCTTTCAGCATCAATCCGCTTGTTTCCAAAGTGGAATTCAACTAACGTCCAAATCAATAGTCCTAGAATTAAGATATCTAGAATGTAAGCAATGGTGGTTGCCAAGTTCGTTTGTGCAGTCGTTGGGTTATCACTGAAGAATCCAGAAACGGCAGATGGAAGTCCGTTTAAGTTTAAGTAAATTAAACCAATTACGGAAACCCAACCAAGAATCTTAACCCAAAGGGTGTTCTTAAATTCCATTCCCATTTGGTGCTTGTTATCGGTCATTAAAATCAATGGTAGCATTGAGAATGGTAATGCCAAGGCTAAGAAGATTTGCGAATTTTCCATCAAATTATTCAAAGCGGTATGTTCTTGAAGTTCTGATTCACCACTAGTTAGTGATACACAGATTAGCACCGGAATCACTGAAATTAACCGGGTGATTAACCGCCGTAACCAAAGTGGCATCTTCATGTGAATGAACCCTTCCATGATTACTTGACCTGTTAAGGTCCCAGTAATGGTGGAATTTTGTCCTGAAGCTAATAGTGCAACGGCGAATAACGTTGATAAAATTCCAGACTTTGCAACACTAATTAGGACCGGATTACTTAAAGTCGAAGTGTTGTTTAAGGCATCAAACAATCCGAAGAATGATGAATCCTTAACGGCACCGGTCTTAAATACGGCAACCCCCATGATCAATAGCAATGCGTTAACGAAGAATGCAAAGGTTAATTGAATGTTAGAGTCCCAAGTCGTAAACTTGATGGCCCGTGCAACGTCCTTTTTGTCCTTTGGATCATAATCACGAGTTTGTGAGATGGCTGAATGTAAGTAAAGGTTATGTGGCATAACGGTTGCTCCGATAATCCCCAACGCACCAGCGTAAGGAGTTAAGCCATCAGAAGCTTTTCTAGTTTGTGATAATGTATCTGCAGTTGGAATCAAGCCCTTGAATACGCCGCCCCAGTCTGCATTTGATAATGCAACTTGGTAAGCAAAGACCACTAGAATTACAATAATCAAACAAACCACGATGGCTTCAATTTTTCTGAACCCGATCTTAGTTAGTAACAACAATAGTAAAACATCAAAAACAGTAATAAATACCGAGATGACTAGTGGAATATGGAATAACAGGTTCAAAGCAATCGCCCCTCCGATAACTTCGGCGATATCGGTTGCCATAATGGCAAATTCCGTCATGATCCATAGAACAATTCCAAGTCCCTTTGAAGTCCGCGCACGAATTGCTTGCGCTAAATCCATTTGCGTCACAATTCCAAGTTTAGCCGCCATGTATTGTAGTAACATCGCAATCAAACTTGAAATCAAGATAATCGACATCAACAGGTACCCAAAATCTTGACCACCAGTGATTGAAGTAGACCAGTTACCTGGATCCATGTATCCAACGGCAACTAGTGCCCCAGGACCTGAATAGGCAAACAGCGTCTTCCAGAATCCCCAATCTCTAGGTACGGTAACGGTGTGGTTAATTTCCTCCAAGGAAGGACCGTTAGCGTAGTGAATCATACTGTGTTTTTCACTCACGTGAAACTCCACCTTTCTGTAAGGTATCATTTTGAGTTGATACAATCTAATATATAATTTGTTAACCAAAGCATATTGTACACTCTTTTAAGAATTTTTAAAGTCTTTTTTAGGTAAGTCTAAAAATTTTAATTTTTTAGTTAACAAATAACCCCAAAACAATTAAATATTCAAATTTAATTCTAATTTAATAAACGTTTTGACATTTTTTTAATAATTTAATTATAATTAGAGGTAAATTGATAAGGGGTGGATTAGGTTGGAATATCGAATTGAACATGACTCATTGGGAGAAGTAAAGGTCCCAAAGGAGGCCCTCTGGGGTCCCCAAACCGAACGGAGTCGCAATAACTTTAAAATTGGGCAGCAAATGCCGATTGAAATCATTGATAACCTATTACAAATTAAGAAGGCAGCAGCGATTGTTAACCAACAAATTGGGAACCTCTCAGCTGAAAAAGCTCAATTAATCACTAAAACCGTTGACCAGTTGTTAGCCGCACCGCATCATGATGCCTTCCCATTAGTGGTGTTTCAAACCGGGAGTGGGACTCAAACCAATATGAACGTCAATGAGGTTATTACCCACATTGCAAACCAAACCGCTGGGACCCAGTTAATTCATCCCAATGACGACGTCAACCAGTCGCAAAGTTCTAATGATACCTTTCCGACTGCAATGATGATGGCCGCCACTCAGGCGATTGATAAATTGATTCCCGCCCTCAGCGCATTAATTCGCGCCCTGCAAGAAAAGCAAGCCGCATTTAAAACGGTCGTAAAGGTCGGCCGAACCCACCTCCAAGACGCCACACCGATTACGTTCGGCCAAGAAATCAGTGGTTGGGTCAGTGCCTTGCAACACGACTTAGCATACCTTAAGGCCAATCAAGCAACCCTATTGGAACTTCCAATCGGCGCCACTGCGGTTGGAACCGGATTGAACACCCCGGATGGATTTGATCAAGCGATGGTTGCTCAGTTGAGCCGCCAAACTGGGATTCAATTCACCGTGGCCCCGAATAAGTTTCAGGGGCTGGCCAATCACACCGGCATCACAATGGTCCATGGGATTTTAAAGACGCTTGCCACCGACTTAATTAAAATTGGCAACGACGTGCGGTTCCTTGCCAGCGGCCCTAGAGCCGGTTACAATGAATTAAACATTCCTAGCAATGAACCCGGATCATCCATCATGCCCGGAAAGGTCAATCCGACCCAAGTCGAGGCGCTTACGATGGTTTGTGCCCAGGTCATCGGTCATGACACGACCATTAACATCGCCAATAGTCAGGGTAATTTTGAAATGAACGTTTACAAACCGATTATTATTTATGATTTTCTAGATAGCACTAACCTATTAACAGAGGCAATTACATCGTTTAACCACCACCTAGTTGCTGGGTTAACCGTCAACCAAGCCCGGATGACGGAATTACTCGAAAATTCATTAATGTTAGTTACCGCCCTAAGCCCCCACATCGGCTACGAGCGGAGTGCTAAGATTGCCCAGAAGGCCCAACGGGAGGGCTTAACATTAAAGGCGGCTGCACTAGCAAGTGGCGTTACTGAATCCGAGTTCAACCGCTGGGTCGACGCTCGGGCCATGACCAATATTGACCGTCAATCTAAGTAGAAGGTAGTTTATGAAATGAAGTATTTTACTGGTAAAAATAAGGAAACTAAGGCCCAAAAAGTGGAAACCAAGGATCGCATCCAAAGCATCTTTTGGGCTGCACTAGTAACCGCCATCGTCTTTTTGTGGCGATATATTGATTAAATCCAAACCGGTCAGGAGCGAAATTGTTCGCTTCTGGCCGGTTTTTTAACCTTTTTTTAACTAAAAATAAAACTATTACCGATAAGTTACAATCTGGTTGTAAATCCATTGCAAGCGGTTTTTAGGGGGCTATTAATGTTAAACTAGTGATTAGTAATTAAATAATATGGAGTGAAGATTAAAATGAAAACATTAAAAAGGATCTGCAGCTTGGTCGTAGTGTTAGGGCTCGCCATCGTTGCACCAATATTTACCATTACCGCAAATGCGGCCAAACCCATTTATGACCTGTCCGAGTGGCAGGGAAACATCACTAATGCACAGGCCAAAAAGTTAAAATCAGAGACCCAGTTCCTAATCCTACGGGTTCAATACGGGGCGAATTATAATGACAAGGTCTTCCGGAATAACGTTCGGGTTCTTGCTAGCAACGGCGTGAAGTACGGGGTGTATAGTTACAGCCTCTATAAAAACGCCAGTGGCGCAGCAACCGAAGCTGCTAAATTAGTCAAGGCCGCTCCGGGCGCCTCATTCTACGTGAACGATGCTGAATCAAACCACGTTACTTCCGGGACGCTGAACGGTGCGACCGTGGCATGGGCCAACCGGGCTCGGCAACTCACTAAGCGGCCCATCGTATTGTACAGTTACCAATCATTCATGGGGCACTTCACCAGTGCCAAAAGCGCTTACGATGCCATTTGGTTAGCTAGTTACACTTCCAACGCCCCAAGCACTAGTTATAAATACGACCTTTGGCAATATACTGATAAATACTATAGTGCCGCACTAAACAAGCGGGTGGATGCAAGTAAGATTCCTGCAAATAGTAAGCCGCTTTCCTTCTGGATCGGCGGTAGCACCACTTCCACCACTGCTACTAAGACCACCACTAAAACGACTACGACGAAGGTTTCCACCACCGTTGAAAAGCCGGTTAAGAATCCAAACGTAATTGATTTGACTAGTGATGCAAATTAATGCTTTGCATTAACTAATAAATAGAGCAACCAGCAATGAAGATGCTGGCTGCTCTATTTATTTGGATCAAAAAAGCGCTGTTAGAAAGTTCTAACAACGCCATTCGGCTGAATCTTATGGTCTGGAATAACCAACGATGCTCCACCATGGTGCATCAATACTTTCAGTGACCACTCCGTTATCTTGGGCGTCGATCATTTGACCGTTCCCAATGTAGAAACCAACGTGGCTGATTGAATTAACATCATCACCAAAGTAAACTAAATCACCCTTTTTCAATTGGCTTCGTAACACTGGCTTTGTTGTGTTGTATTGACCCTGTGCAGTCCGTGCAAGTGTTACATGGGCTTGTTGGTATATGTACTGGGTAAATCCTGAGCAATCAAATGAAGTGGGCCCGACTGCCCCGTAAACGTATGGTGAGCCGAGTTCGGATTCAGCCACTTTATAGGCCTGGTTAACCGCTCTCTTACTGGCGGCACTCGCTGATGGCTGCTGGCTTGCGCTCACCCCAGCAAAAATGGTCAGCGAAGCTAATGGTACTAACATGGTTTTTAGTAGTTTTTGGTAGTTCAATTTATTCATCCCCAGTAAATAAAACACGCATTTATTTTTAACATTATCTTAACTATTTTTAATTATAGGGACCGAATAATACTAAACAAACACAAAATTAATACAAAATGATTTCAAAACTATTACATTCATGTTACAAAAATCATTTATCAAACAAAAAAGTCACGAATGTATCATTCGTGACTAGGGTAAATCGTTAATCATTTTAATTATTTTTGATCAAATTCTTGCGCATCCACTTCCCGGCGCTTGGGTTGGTTAGGGATGATGATTGCCGCAACAATGTATAAAATCAAGCCAGCAAAGGCAAAACTCAGAATCGTCAAAGCGGCATAAATCAAGCGGGTCCAGGTCTTATCCCAGCCAAAATATTCAGCAATCCCGCCTAATACCCCGCAAATGATCCGGTCATTAGACCGATATAGTTTTTTATTCATTTTTAAGCCCCCCATCTTAACTACTTAAAGAGCAATGGTAACATTCCCAGTGAAGCAATCAAGTTATTTAACATATGGAAACTAATGTTGGTCTTAAGCGTGCCAGTCTTGCGGTAAAGGTACACCATCGTTGCACCCATCCCACCATAAGCTAAGAATAAGAACGGGTTACTGAATGCATGGGCCATCGCAAACGCCACCCCACTAACTAACATCGGCCAAATGATGGGCGCGGTTTTGAATAGCCCGTCCACGATCATCCCCCGAAACACCAGTTCCTCAACAATCGGTGATAAAATCACAATTCCAATCAACATTACCACCATTGTAAGGTGACTCGAACTTAAAATCCTTTGAATCGAATCATTATTCTCAGAGGATGCTTGATGATAAACAGCGTTAGATAGTAATATCATTACCGCTTGAAAAATCATAAATAAGACGTATGCGATCACGACCAGCATAACATTGCCTCTCGTCATCTTACCTACTGGTTCTGGATGGTATTGCCGATAATAATGCCAGGCAATCGCAATTGCACCCGCATACATTCCAAAGTACACCACGATCAATAATAATTTGGCTGCAATTTGATCAACCCTAGCGATAAAAGCAACTGGCAACTGAATTAATTCAATAAAGAACCACATTCCGACCAAGATACAGATGCGGTTTATATAGTCACCGACATTTAATTTTTTTTGCATAAAAATCCTCCTAAAGAATCGTTGTAATTGCCATTATTATCATAACCGTTCCCATAATCGGCCGCAAGACGCTGGTCACCTGGCTTGCATTAAATTTATTTAACCAATAAGGCATGAACGCTGCTCCACAAATGGCACCGATCATCAATGCAATCCCAGGCGCCCACGCAATGGCACCAGAAGTGGAGTGGAGCATAATTCCAACCAATGAAGTCACGATCAACACGTACGAAGAAGTGGCAGCAGCCTCCTGCATTGAAAGGCCCATTAAAAGCATGCCGGCAACCAACGGACTGCCACCACTAAGGCCAGCGATGCCAACCATTAGACCGCTTAATGCCCCAAACAGAAACGCTTGTCCTAGTTTCGAATCGTTAGAATGCTGCCGTTGCCGATTGCGATGTGGCCCGAACGATTGCCAAAGAATTTGACTGCCTAAACAAATAAACAACAGGAATAACAACCAGCGGTAAACCGTATCTGATAGGTATCCGGATATCAAGCTCCCGACTACCGTTGCTGGGACTGCGGTAATCAACATGCGATTACCAAAATGAAAGCGCATGTTGCCGGTTCGATAATGGCTGTAAGCACCGATGCATAACGATGGTAACGCAGTAAACAATGAAGTCGCAGTGGCACTAGCCGGGGCAATATTGACTAATCCAGTCAAAATCCCTAGGTAAAAGGTTGCGCCACCCCCACCCATTGCAATGATGAAGCCACCAATAATGAAGCCAATGATTACGAGTAGTATTAAGATAATATCATTTCCCTTTTGTAAGTATTATCTCTAATATACCACAACAGCCACCCCAATTAGGGTGGCTGGATAAATTATTTAAACGGGTTAAAGAAGCGACCACCATCTAAATGGAAAAACCAGATTCCGACCAACACAATTATGATGGTCGCAATCCAAACGAACCAATCGTTCTTGGTAACGGGTCGTTGCAGATACCAACTGCGCTTCTTATTCCGGCCAAAGCGACGCAGCTCCATCGCCTGACTGATCGTATCGATTTTAGCAATACTGGTAAAAATAAGCGGCATAATAATTCGAACGGCCCCCCTTAAGCGGGCCATCAACTTGCCCTTTTTGGAAATTTCATAGCCACGGGCTTGTTGGGCCCGGCTAATTTCTTGGTAGTCGTTTTGGACATCCGGAATGTAGCGTAACGCCAGTGAAACCGAGTAGCTGATCCGATAGGAAACCCCTAACCGATTTAAGCTAGCCGCAAATTCACTGGGGTTGGTGGTAATTAGAAAAATTAACGCTAACGGCACGGTTACGAAGTACTTCAACGCTAGGTTCACTTCATAGAATAGCTGCTCCTGGGTGAGCGCATAGAAGCCACTCCCCAAAATAACGTGCTTAGTGCCATAGATGGCGACCCCGTTTTCAGGTGAAAAGACGTAGATCATGACCAAATTCAGCAGTGAAAACACCACAATTAACTTTACGACTAACCGAATCTGGGCCCAACGAATGTGGGATTGCTGTAAAGCAACCATCGATAGTACCAACACCAAGCCAATAAAGCGTGGGTCATAACTGACCATCGCAATAATCGATACCAGGATAAAAAAGAAGAGTTTACTGCTCCCGCTGAGCCGATGAATCCAGGTATCCCCGTGGTCATAGCCAAATAGGTTGTTACTCATGCTTAGTCGCCCCCAATTCGTATTCAATCACCCGGTTGGTAAAGGTTTCTGGATTTAAATCAAACCGCTTTGCCAACTGGTATAAACTGGTCGGACGCAAATCTGAAAATTGGCATAGGTTAGCATCGGAAAGGACCTCGACCGGTTTAGTATCGGCCAGCACCTCGCGTTCACCCAACACGACTGCTCGATTGGCATATTCCAACATCAAGTGCATATCGTGGGTAATCGTGATCAACGTGGTCCCCTGGTGATTTAAGGCGGTCAAAAAGTTCATCATTTCAGTATAGTGCCTGAAATCCTGGCCCGCCGTGGGTTCATCTAAAATCAACACTTCCGGCTTCAATACCAAGATGCTAGCAATCGTGACCCGCTTCTTTTGGCCAAAGCTCAGGGCGGAAATTGGCCAGTTGCGGTATGGGTATAGTCCACACACCTTCAAAATGGCATTGACCCGGCTCGTCATTTCAGTCCCAGTCACCCCGCGGAGCTTTAAGCCCAGGCCGACTTCATCCTTAATCGTGACCTGACTAATCATCTTGTCCGGATCCTGCATTACATACCCGATATGGTCAGCACGCTCCTTAATCGAATCATTAGCTAAGGGCTGCCCGTTGAGACTAATTCGACCGGCAGTCGGCGTCAAAAAGCCAGTAATCAACTTACTAAGCGTTGACTTGCCAATTCCGTTACGCCCGACCAATGCAAGGTGGTCCCCCCGATTCACCGTTAGGTTAAGGTCCTTAAACAGTGGTGCTTGGTCAGGATACCCAAAGCTTAGGTCCGCAATCGTTAACAACGGACTGGCGCTGGTGGATCCTGCTGGCTGTTCTTGAGTCGTCAACGTGGCGAGTTGAGTGGCAAGCTGTGGTGCATTCACTCGTTCAACATCGGCAATGTCTTGGACCGTTTCTAAATCAACGTTTGCAGCCTTGAGCGCTTCCACGTACAACGGTTCACGTAGCCCCAATTGTGGCATGATATCACTTTTTAAAATCGCATCTGGATGCCCATTTGCAACGATTTGACCATCGTTCAATACGATCAAGCGGTCAACAGATTGGGTCAAAACTTCTTCTAGGCGGTGTTCAATAATTACCACGGTCATTTCAAATTCACGGTGTAAACGCTCGATTAATTGAATCGTTTGGTAGCCAGTGGCAGGGTCCAGGGCGGCCAACGGTTCATCAAAGAGCATGATGTTGCCCTCATCGATCAAGACGTCACCCATTGCGACCCGTTGCTTTTGGCCCCCGGAAAGGCTTTGCGGAGATTGGGCGAGATGGTCCGTTAGGTTTAAATAGTCGGCCCATTGGGCCACGCGACGGTGCATTTCAGGGACCGCCGTGGCATCGTTTTCCATCCCAAATGCCATATCCTCAGCCATCGTGAGGCCCACGAACTGATCATTGGCGTTTTGTAAAACGGTCCCGACCTTAAGTGAGAGGTCAAAGACACTGGAAGTGGCAACGTTAATTCCATCGACCGTTACCGTCCCGGTAAGGTCACCACGATAATTATGGGGGATAATCCCGTTAATGAGGTTCCCCAACGTCGATTTCCCGGATCCAGAAGGCCCAACGATCAACACCTTTTCCCCCGGATTGATGGTGAGATTAATGTCCCTTAACGTCGGCTCGGCCTGGCTATAGTACTGGAAACTAACGTGGTCAAATTGAATTCCTGATTGTTCAGTCATCGTTAATCCTCTTTTCTAAGGCTACCCCTTTTAAGCTTAGTAGCAGCATACGAAGCTAGCAGAATCGTGCCGATTACCCCGGTCGAGAGGCTGTTGGTAATCGTTGAAACGAACCCCTGTAAAAAGACCTTATTCGCCGGTTCGGCATAAATTAAAATATCCCCGGTCGGGGCGATCAACGTCCAAGCGATGAAGTTAATCAAGATTTGCCACACGTTATAGATGACCATCTTGTTGGTGGTGAACATGCCATCATCAACGCCGAGGTGGTGGTGTAATAACCCCATCCCCAGACCAACGAAGCCGGTGGAAATTACCCAGCTCCACCAGGGCATCCCATACATTGTGAAGTCAGTGAGTGCATGCCCCAAAAAGCCCATACAAAAACCAGCGATTGGGCCAAATAAAACGGCTGCAAAGCCCAAAAAGCCGTATGAAGTATCAATGTTCGTATTGGGAACCCCACTTGGAATTGAAACCCACCGTTTTAATAAAAAGACGATGGCGGTTCCAATGCCAATCGCAACCACGGTCCGAATACTTAAGTGTTTTCTATTCATTTTATCCCCCAGTAGACTAGAAAAACCCGTCTCTGTCAGTCTTGCACGGAGCGGGTCATTCTAACCATTCCATCATTAAAGAAACTTTAAATATAATGATAGCTATTCACATTTTAAAAGTCAACTTGCTTTAATGGCGGTCCTTTTTACGGGCTTTGATCAATTGATTAACATTGTTGGCATATCTAATATTCATAATGTATTGGACCACCGAAATAATGACGTAAGCGACCGTCACACTTTCTACGAATGACCCAAGTGCCCACCAGTTATCGATAAAGTGATTATAGGCTCCAAAAGCCACCATAATTAAGGTGGTTCCCAGATAGTGGATTACTAATCTAGGGATAAACTGAAATCGTTTGAACTTAAAGATCATCGATAATTCACCGACTAAGCCGCTAGCAATAAACAAGCTGATAATTTGGGATGGGGTGACTAATGATTGTTTATAATTTAATAAAGAAATTAAAAAAGTGGCTGAACCAATGCAGATGCCAATCAACCCAAACTGAACCGCCATTTTAAATCTATTCATCACATTCTTAACCTCGCTTTCAAATCCGGTAGGTACTTACGACTAACGTTCAGCTTAATTTCATGATCCAAAAAAGCCGTCATATTGCCGGAAAAGCCAGCTTCTAATGAGTTCAGGTGGTCAATATTAATCGCAGTTCCCCGGGCAATCCGGATGAACCGTTGGTCATCGATTTTAGCTAGGATCGTTTTCAACTGACCATGAAACGTGTATTCATGGGTCGTGGTCGCAATCGTCAGATCACTCCCAAATACCTCAATTGAGATAATGGCACTTAGGTTCACCATTTCCACACGGTCGTCAATTGATAGTGGCAATACCGACGTCGATTGGGTCTGCACCACAGAAAGGTGGTTAATCAACGCCACCACTTCAGGCGTTAGTTGCTTCGCGCTAACCAGGAGCTTAATTTCATCTGGTGAGAGGTGGTCATCTTGATGAAAATCAACTTGCACGCTTAATCCCTTCTTTCGTTCTAAAGTAGTTGCTTACCAACAACCATACAACGAACAGAAATAGGAATCCACCTAAAATTAGCACCATTTGGGCCATGTTGAGCTGGGTCCCATTAACTTTTAAATCAATTCCCATTGCCAAGCGAAAATCATTCAACTGGCTTGTCGACAAATGCTGAAACGACTTCTTTAACTGTTGATGCATAATCACATCCCGAAATGCTGCAGAAACGTATGGTGTCGGGGTAAACTTCATCACGGTCTGAGCAACGCTAGGCATCACACTGATTGGGACGTAAACGCCAGCAAAGAACCCGGAAATCGTACTGATGATGGAAGAAACCGTGGAAATCGTTGCCTGCCGTTGAATCGTTGTGTAGACAATTAGGTTAAATGCCGTCCAGACCAAGCTACTGAATAACGCAATCAATAACACGCTGCCGCTTTGACTCCAGTCAACGCTAATGCCATCCACTAGTTGAAAGTATAGACTCATCACGAGATACACCACAATTTGGTTGAACGTCCCTACAAATACCGCCCCAACTAAGTAGGCGCTTTGAATCTGCAACTGCGATAAGTCGGTCATCGCTAAATCGTCCAAGCGGTGGCTTTCCCGATCTGCCACTAATTGGGAGAGGACGGTTCCAATCGACGTCAATCCAGTTACGGATAGTGTCCCACCAATCAACCACGGATCCAGTAATTTAGTGGTATCGGGAATGTGTTGAAATGATTGTTGCATATTATTTTTCAAAAATAGGATGTATAGAATAAATGAAATCAACGATGCTAACAGTGAGAAAAAGACGGCGGTCCGGTTAGCAAAATAAATGGTCACGTTGCGTTTAATTAAATTAATCATTAGCGAATCTCCTTTCCAGTTAGCGCCACAAAGATGTCGTTCATGTCGCCACGCTTTAGCTCCATCCCGGTAATCAAGGGCCGCGCAGCCGTTAGGAACCGAATCGTTGCATCCACATCTGGCACCATTATCTCCACTTGGTGCCCCTTTACGGTCGTTGGCCACTGTGGGTCCACTAGCGCGGTCAACTTGGCCATGTCGGTGGTCGTTACCCTTAGGACATCCTTAGCGTACTTGGCCTTTAGATCACTAACGGTGTCAGCGGCGATGATCTCACCATGGTCAATTACGTAGACGTAATCAGCAATATTGGCCTCTTCAAGGTAGTGGGTGGTTAAAATAATCGTCATTTGAAATTCCACCCGCAGTTGATTCAAGACCGCCCAAATTTTATTGCGGGTTTGAATATCTAATCCAGTCGACGGTTCGTCTAGGAATAGCAACCGTGGTTTATGTAATAACGCCCGAGTAATATCGACCCGCCGTCGTTGCCCGCCCGAGAGTGAACCGTATTTTTGCCCTGCAATCGTTTCAATATCAAACGCCTGCATCAAACGAGTGACAAACGCATTGTCAATCTGCTTGTACATCCCCGCCCGCCACATCAGATTTTGCCGTACGGTTAGATCGGCATCCAAGACGCTATTTTGAAACACGACCCCGATTTGATGACGATACGCCCTCGTCCCCGGTTTTAAGCCGGCTAAATCGATCGTGCCACTTTGGGGTCGCGTAATCCCGGTCAACATATTGATCGTCGTTGACTTCCCAGCCCCGTTGGGTCCCAAGAAGGCGACTAGTTGGCCCGCTTCAACTGATAGGTCGATGTGGTTTACCGCTACATGGTTACCATAGCGCTGGGTTAAATTGCTTACCTTTAATAATGTCATGTCCATCCCTCGTTTCATTTTTTATCAGTATAACATTCAACTCATTTCCAAAGCTCCATCGTTGGTAAGTGGTCGAAATTAGCGCCTAAGTGGTGTAAAATGACAATCAAAAAGGGGGAGTTCCCATCAATATTCACGTGAAAGCGGCTCAATTTCCGCATGCTAAAATCAACAGCGACTATGATGCAACCAACATTCTCAATTATAAACACCAAATGGGCTTGACCACCGGCATCGAAACCGTCATTGCTGCCAGAAAAGATTTGGGGGTCGGCAAGTGGATGGTTCAACCTTACATGATCGGCGCCCTTGAACAACGGGTCGTGCTGTCGTTCGAACCTTACGGAGTGGTCATCATTGGAATGGATATTAATGGCCACTTCAATAATCAAAACGAGTTCATTAACCAACGTGATTTTGCATCAATTCAAATTAAGCAGAAATTAAATTATACCCAGTTAAGCATTAAGTTAGCGGAGCAATTATTAGTCTTTAATTGCTACGAACTACGACCCAAAACAACTTACCAATCAGATAATGTTAACCACATCCAGATCATCATCGACAAATACCAAAAATAAACCACCCAATTAGTAATTGAGTGGTTTTTTGGTAGCTATGCACCATAGACTTCCTTTGCGATCCCAAATGCCGACCACGCTTTGGGCCAACCGACGTAAAAGGCAAGGTGGGTAATCATTGCAGCAATTTCATCCTGGGTAATTCCATTTTGCTTCCCGATGGTTAAGTGCGCTTTTAATTGTGCGAAGTTGCCACCCGCAATCAGTGCCGAAATCGTAATCATGCTTCGGTCGTGAGCGGATAGTTGGTCCGTACGCGACCAGACTTCACCAAATAAAACGTCATCGTTTAATGCTGCGAATTGGGGAGCGAACGATCCTAAATGATCATGACCAGCAGTTTGTTTCGCCATTATGCATCCCCCCTTCCCTGTTCAAATGCAGCTGTAAATTGTGCATCGGATACTGCTTCGAGCCATTCTGGGGTGCCGGTAGTAATTGCCACGTGGGTGAAACAACTGTCGGGCGTGGCCCCGTGCCAATGCTTGACCCCATCGTGGGTCACGACCACATCACCAGGGTGAAGTAGCCGTGCTGGTTTCCCCGCTTCTTGGTATAGTCCGGTCCCATCGGTGACCAACAAAATTTGATAGCCATGGTGGTGAATGTGCCAATGGTTTCGACAGCCCGGTTCGAAGGTCACGTTCCCCACGCCTACGTTAACGTCAGCGCCAGGGGTTACCAAGCCGTTCAAATAACTCTGGCCAGTAAAATATTGTGCATATGCATCGTTTTTCGCCCCGCGGCCAAAAAGTCCACCGGCATTTGCTAATGGTTGTTCTGTCATCTTAAGCTTCCTTTCTATTCATGAAACCGTTCTAAATAGTGTTCAAAATCTTCTGAAATCGTGTGGTCGATTTTACCGTCATACCAATCGATCTTATGCGATAAAACGGTTAGATTCGCCTCAACCGCTCTAATCTGGGCGAGGCTTCGTTCACGGACGGTGGCCAGTAGCGCCCGCCGTTGCGGAATCGTCTTATCACCAGCCGCCCTTAGTTGAACGTAGCGCTTAATTTCGACCATTGACATCCCAGTTCCCTTCAGGTGCAGTAAAAAGCCGACCCACTTAATGTCTGCTTCGGTGTAGTAGCGGCGCTGATTTTGATCACGCCTGGGAATAATTAAGCGCTCTTGTTCGTAATAACGCAGCGTATAGGTCGTTAGTCCCACCAGGTGCGCAAATTCACCAATTAGGTATTTGGTCATTGTAAAGCTTACCCCCCTCCAGATTTATAAATACTGTATTCCTTCGAGTTAACTCTAAGTCAAGTTAATGCCAAATTAAAAATCCCGTTTCCAAATGATGATTGGAAACGGGATGCATGCTTAATCATTTCGTTCATACAGGTAGTACTTTAATGGGTATTGATAAACGAATGAAGTATATTTCAAAACGGTTGCGGTATCCACTAAATGGTAGTGGCGGCGAAGCGTCTTGTTCTGTAATCTTTTTAGTGATTTGCGGGTCATCGCAGAATCATTAGTGGGCGGTAACGAAATGGTGACCACGAACTTATTTTTAAGCGACTTTAATTGCTCTTTTTGTGAATTGATCATCGGCTGGTAATCAAGATTATTTTTCACAAAATACTTTGATTGTGGCAATGTGCCAAGTGTCGTGTACATACTAACATCGATCGTCCGATAAACCAGCAACGAACGGTCGCTACTGCGGTTAATGATTTTAGCAAAGCGTTCTTGATATGGGGTGGTTTGATGATGATCAAGACTATAAACCGCATTATGTGGAAACATGCTTGAATAACGGTAGTTTTGGTTTAATGTTAACATCCCATATGCAGATAAAACGACTAACAAGCAAATCAGGAATGGATTTTCAATTGCTAGTTTTGGCAATATTTTTTGCAGAACGATTCCTAGCAACACCAAAATTAAAATACTAAAAACTGAAATCAATGTATAATAATAAGTAGCGGTTACCTTCACGGTAATGATCGACAGTGTCTCTAAACTCAAACTAACGAGCAATGCCGCTTTAATCGTCCAAATCACCCGTGGTAATAAAATGATCGTGAGTACCATCACCACCACGAGTCCCTCCACCCACATTGACACCGGGTCGATCTGGGGGAGTTTGACGAACTGCGTTAGGTCAAAATTAGAATGTTGATAATACTTCACGTTAAATAGGAAGTATACCTTAAGCATTGTCGCTAAACTATGGTGCAGGTGGTAGAAGATGATAATTGGCACGGTCACGGTCAAATAGCCCAGTAACCCAAATCCAATTAGCTTGAAGAAATCGGCAAAGCGCTTCTCTAAGAAGTAGGCACTCATTAATACTAACCCCACCCCAAACCATGGAAATAGGAAGGTATACTTGATCCAAAAGGCAATCCCGACGAACAACCCCTGACTGTAAAGCGTCAGCTTCGTAAATTTCAAATCTTGGTGCTTTAGGAGTTGATAAATCATTAACAACAAGAACGGAATTGCGATGCTCTCGGGTGTATCACCGTGTTGAAAGAAGTATTCATTGAACATCAACGGTAGCATGAACAGCGTCAACGGATACGCCAGGCGGGCGATGATGAACTGCCTTAGAATCAAATACCCTAAAATAAGGTCAAAGAACAATAAGATTGATTCAAAAACGTAGATAAAGATAAAAGAATGGTAACTCACCAATGCCGCCAGGGAGTATAATAAATAGATTAGCGGGCCCCGGTTATCAAATAGATCTCGATAGGGCAGCAGATTGTGTAAAAGCCCCTTCCCAACGGTCATCATGATATTCGCATCGGGTGAGGAGTTCACCGTATACAGTGGTGAGGAAGTGGATATAAACAGCATCACTAAGAAACTAAATAGTAACGTTCCAATGATTGCAGGCCAATGCAGACCAGTTGGTTTTAATTTCATTATTAATTCGCTCCAGATTTAAGTATCAATTACATTATAGGACAAATCGCCCCTGCTTGTCTTCACCAACTTTTAAGCTTAATATTTCAGTACCATTACATTATAAATTTGAAGGGAAAGATTCACTATGAGAATTGGAATTACAGCAGATGTTAACATGACCCAAAATACTAGTTTTAGACTTACCCGCGCCCACATTGCCCAACGAACCCTGGTCAATGCCCTGGTCGCAAACGATATCGTCCCCGTCGTATTCCCAGTGGTTAAACCAGCGATGGCAAAGGAACTGTTGGAAACCGTTGATGGCATCATCATGACTGGTGGCCCAGATGTAGCCCCCGTCTTTTACAATGAAGAACCCACAGCAAACACCGGCATGTCGTATCTCCCCCGTGACTACTTTGAATTACAACTAGTCAAGGATGCCGTAGCAATGCACAAACCCATCCTAGCCATTTGTAGAGGATTACAAATGGTCAACGTTGCACTGGGCGGCACCCTATTCCAAGATTTAAACAGTCAATTCCACCCCACTGGATCGCAACCGCTGATTCAACACACCCAACAAGCGAAGGTCTTCATGCCGACCCACCACATTAATGTGGCCGCAGACAGTCAAATGGGCCAAAGCGTTGGAACCCATCCACTGGTGAACTCCATCCACCACCAAGCTGCAAAGCAGGTGGCCCCATCGCTTCACGTGACGGCCACCGCACCCGATGGGGTGATCGAGGGGCTTGAAAATGATGATGCATCAATTCAATGTGTGCAGTGGCATCCAGAAAACATCTGGAAGCACATGCCAGAAGAAAACCAACTCCTGGTTGATTTCTTCACCCGGGCTGCCCAAATGAAAAACTAGGGTTGCTAAACAGAATGCGGCGTTATGTCCGGCTTCGCCGTGCTTTATTGATATAATCTTTTTTTGCATGTATAATTTGGGTTTGTTGTTAATAAGGAGTGTGTTGAGCATTATTCAACCTGATAAAAATTTAGACGATTATCAATTAAAAACAAACAAACAAATTAAGCTTTTGCAGGGGTTATACTACGTGATGGCAATTTGGATCGTGCCTAGCTACCTGGAGTTTCTCCATGTGGGTGGGATGAACGTTCCATTAATTTCAATCGCGTTGTTCTTAATTGCCAGCGTTTTTGCAGTTGCCCACCGTCGCCATTTGACCTTCACAAATGGGCGGGTGCACGGCACCTTCCTGTTTACTTGGTTGATTATCTTTATTTTTAATTTAACCGTGCGCTTTCTGGGGCACACCATCGATTCATCATTAGCTAGCGAACCGCTTAATTTTGAAGCAAGCTCCGTAATTGAATTCAGCTGCTTTGTATTCGGGTTATCCTACGTGATGACGGTGCTTGTCTTTTACGATCCAAAGCACCTAAAGGATAACTAATCGATTGACTAAATGATCAGTTAATAGTATTATAATATACGTAAACAAACATATGTTCGTTTTATTACAAAATAAAAAGATGGCTTTCCTCCCCCAAGGAATCCCATCTTTTTATTTTACTTCAATTTTCAGCGCGCCATAGCCAAACTTGACGCGCAGCTCTGGATCTGCAAGGTAGACCTGAAACCCCTCTTTTTTACTAAACTCGATTGCCATTTTACGAATCTGGCGTTTGGTATTGACCATTAGAATGCTTCCGGTCCCATCCTTTTTGATTAACCGTTCCACCTCATCACAGATTGCCTTTCGCTTTTTACGATTATTAATTGATAACTCGGTCATCTTGGAATAATTGCCGGTAATCACATCAAAGCTATCATCCGGGAATGGCAAGTGGGTAATATCACCGGCCATTACATTGACCCGATTGCCGACCATTCGTTTATAAACGTTATTTCTAGCGTGGTCACCGCTACTTTGGTAAGCATCTTCAATTCCGGTGATTTGACCATACAGCGCCGCACGGGCTAACCGCACGGTAGAATAACCAGTCCCGACGCTCAAATCTAACCCCCGCTCCACCGGTAGTAAAGCTTGGTCGGTCAAAAGGCTGTTAATGATTTGAAACTTTCGAATTGTTTTTAGGACCGTAAGTAACGTAATTAGTAAAAAAATCACGGACAGCCACCATAACCGTTTAAAATCGGCGGCTGCGATCACAATTGCAGAGATAATTCCGACATAAAACCAGTACGGGTCGTCCACCCCGTACATTAATAATTTCTTAATCATTTAAAATCACTCTCATTTATTCTTTTATTACCACCTATCATACCAAATTATAATTGATTTAACCAAAAAAGCCACTACAAACGTAGTGGCTTTTGCACATTTAAGTGTGATTATTTGATACTGGTTAAATCTGATTGGGCGAGCCACTTATGATTCTTATAAACCATGCTACTGTTAGTAGCCTTAAAATTAACCATGTATGCAGGGCCCTTCTTAACGGCAACAATTTTACCCTTAGCACCCTTCATGCCAGTCATATGGTCAGCTTTAACGGTAATCTTAGTCCCTACCTTCAATTGACCCTTGTTAGCAGCCTTAACTTCCTTAGCCACTACGTACTTATGGTTTTTAACTTCCTTCCCACCATTAGTAGGCGTAAAGTCAATTGTGTATAAATCAGTTTTGTAAGCACCCGTAACGGTTGCGGTAGCGCCCTTCATACCGGGCATGTGGCTTGCTAAGATTTTGACCTTACTGCCCCGTTGATACTTAGCATTTGGATCCATCTTAAGCCCCTTAGGCGCCTTACCACCATTTGCCTTCATCATCATTGAGCCCATCTTCATATGGCTCATGCCACTTGCGCTACCCATTTTATGCATTGATGAACTACTGCTCATGTCCATCATCTTATGCATTGATGAACTACTACTCATGTCCATCATCTTATGCATTGATGAACTACTACTCATATCTTTCATTGAAGTGCTACTGCTAGTCTTTGCACTAGAATGACTGCTCATTGCGTTGACCCCTACCGGTACGATCAATAATGCAGCGACCGCAGCAGCGGTTAAACCAGCAACTATTTTCATATTTTTCATCAGATAACCCCCATTAATAAATTCATTTACGTTTACCATTGTAGATTAATCAATCAGGTTTTGCAAATAGATTGCACACAAACTATTTTCAAAATGCGGAACTTAGACGTAGCTATTAATTCATGTTAAAATGTAGCCAAGTCAAAGAATTAAATGGAGGAATTAATATGAATTACAAGAAAACACTAGCGGCAGTAGCTGCTACTGTTACACTAGGATTAGCCCCTGCATTAACCAGTGTTAATGCAGCCACTACCCCTAAAGCGACTTCCACTTACTGGACTAAGGATGTTCACCAAGTTAACCTTACTAAAAATGTCAAGGTTAACAACGCAAAGTTAGTTAACAATAAGGGAATTGTGATTGAAAAGTCCACTAAAACCTTGAAAAAGGGCGTAACTACGTTTGTTAAAAAGAGTAATGGTGCCTGGATGTTCTTCCAAACTTCTAAGAGCGGCAAGGTTACTTACTACGTAACCACTGATAAGAAGTATACCGGAACCACTAACTGGTTAAAGGTTTCTACTAAGAACAGCACTACTACTAAGCAACCAGTTACGGTTAAGGGTGCTTACAAGACCGCATCATCTGATGCTTACGTTGGCACTAGTACCGGGACTGCATACCTTTCACCAGCATCAAAGGCTTACACTAGCAATGGCGTAACCGTTAACCCAATGGATTCCGCCCAAGTTAAGGTAGCGCAATCTGGTGACTCAATTATTTACCAAATCCAAATGGGTGACAAGACCGTTACGGTTCCACAATCCAGTGATCTTACGTTCTTAAACGATAATGTCTATGGAATGACCACTACTGGTTCTACTAGTAGCTCCGCTAACAACTACATTTCTAAGTTCACTCCTGATTCTAGTAGTGCCGTGGTTCCAACCACCTTTAAGGCTACTAGCGGTTCACTTTGGTACGTGGTAGATGGTTCATCAGATAAAACGCCAAAGAATGTTTACATCTACCAAGCTGCTTCAAATAACTGGGTTAAGACTAAGGTTGTTAATAACACATTGGAATACGTTTACAAATAAGCATTCATCGCTTCACTAAAAAATGCGCTGATGATTTAAAATCATCAACGCATTTTTTGTTTGCAGTAAAATTATTCAGACGCTTTAATTGCCCCTTCAATATCATCCTTTGAGAAATCATGATTCTTAAATTCAGGATCATTGACAGGGAGTGATTGGGCTAAGTTATCAAAGACCTGGAGTTCAACATCTCCGCTGAATCCGGTAAAGTCTAAGATATGGCCCCCCTGTGATAAATCATCTGCTAAGAAGTGGCTATGAAAGCCCCCGACTGCGACCCCGTTAAATAATTGGGGTGCATAGTAAGCAATTACGGTCCCGGTTTTGTCCTCGCCATCAAAAACGTGTTGCTTACCGGCACATTCAGCTAACGTATGGTAAGGCTTGCTTTGCTTATCGATCGAACGGGTCTGCATGGTCTTAAAGGTCCCATGTAGTTTCACTGAAAAGAAGCTATTGGCTAGCCCACCGGTCGCTAAAATATTTTCAGGAAAGTTCACAAAGTCTAAGCCGTCAACCTGCTTAAGTGGTTGATAATCAGCAAAGTGCATGTTCCCGAATGGTAACGTAAAACGACTATCTAACTTATTAACGTTGCCCGCCCCATCGATTTGGTAGGCCACTCCAGCTACTACGATCAATTCACCATCAAGCCCTTCACCGGTCCCAATGCCAGTATCACCGTGCTTCATAAATTCGTCCATCTTAATGGTGCCATCGAATAATCCTGGGACCAATAGTGCTAACGTCCCATGTTGAAATAACGTTTTTGTATCCTTCATCGCAAATCCTCCTAATTTCTGAAAACTAAGCTTACTAACCTATTGTTTCATAAGTTGCATGGTGTTACAAAAATTTCAACCGCGCCAAATGAAAAACGAACTGCTGAATTAAATTCAACAGTTCGTTTTAATTAGACTACCCGTCTTACAACGTGGTTAAAGCGTCTTGCCCAGTGTGGATCACTAAGGCTTGAAATGCCCACTCCATGGGTATCAGTTGAAGGTGAGTCGTTCAAGAACAACCCACGGCCAAGGTAAATCCCGACGTGACAAAATGCCCCCTCCTTCTTATCATTAAAGAAGAAGATGTCACCACGCTTCATGTTCTTATAGTTAACGGCGCGGCCTTCCTTTGCTAATGTATAGGTCGTAGCGGTAACCGAACCTAAGTTAACTCCCGCTTTGGCGTAGATGTAGTGAATAAATGAGGAGCAGTCGAACCGCCGAGCAGCAATACTAGCAGCGGTTCTCCCGCCACCCCATGAATAAGGTGACTTGCCAACCAATGCTTCACCGACCTTAATCGCCTTTTCAATTTTTGCATTGTGGCTATTCAAGCCACTGAGGTTAAATTCCATATCCCGACCGTTAATGTAGTAATTTTGGCCATCCTTAGTTACCCGGAAATAGCCCTCCTTGGTGTTCGTGTACTTCCGGTAGTTCACGTTTAACCATTGGTCAGTTAATCCAAGGCTACTTGCGGTCCCTAACTTTTGAGCGTTTTTAGTGGCAGCAGGCGCAGAATAAACAGCGGTACTGGCATTCGTTACCTTCATTTTTTCATTCATGCTCCCCTGTTCCTTAACGTATTGATTGAATGCATTACTGCTGATCCAACCACGGGCCGTTTTGACGTAGGTATCCTTATTGGTCTTAGCAATCCGGGTTAACTTAAATGATTTCCCATAGTCACCCTTAGCAGAAGCCACTTTCCCAACGTTGTTCAATTGTTTGTAAAAATGATAACGGGTTTGATAAAGCTTCTTAGTGGCATTGTATGCCTGGTTATATGTAGAATCCTTAGTCGTATCAACGCTAGTGCCAGCATTTGATTTCTTAACGGTCTTAGTCACCGTCGTTGATTTAGTATTCCCATCTTGCGATTCAGTTTGTTTACTTTGGGTTTGGGTCGTACTAGTAGTATCAGCATTCGCTGATGTTGTGTTCATGTAAGCTAACCCCGCAAACGAGGCTGAAACTACAGATAGCACGTAAAAACTCCGCTTCAAATTATGATTTAAAATATTGATCACTCCAACTAATTAAATATTATTAATCATATTATATAGTATACAAAATAAAATAATAAGCATTTCTGAACGAATGTAAAGATAATGTAATGAATGGTGAAATTAAATTAATAATCGATTAAATCAAGATAAGGGTTGACTTTCTTTTTTAATCATACTATTATGTAAATATAAATTAAATCGAAATCAAAGGAGGCGCACCCATGTTAGAGTTAGTTTTAGCTTTAAATAACGGACTAAATAATAATACCAATTCAAATTACAATAATAATAATAATTTAAATCGAAATAATAATTGTAATCTGTATGGGTATTTATTTAACATGGTGACCGCCTAAAATAAATTGTATCCATACGTAAGCAAGCGTGTGGATACCTTTCAAATTCTGAACTTCCAAAAGGACCCGCATTTCAGCTTACAAGCATGCGAGTCCTTTTATATTTCGATTAAATATCTTTATTGCCCCGTAGTTCAATGGTAGAATGCCGCACTGTTAATGCGTAGGTTGTTGGTTCGAGTCCAACCGGGGCAGTTGATTCTGCTTTGGAATCTTAATTAAATATCTTTTTTGCCCCGTAGTTCAATGGTAGAATGCCGCACTGTTAATGCGTAGGTTGTTGGTTCGAGTCCAACCGGGGCAGTCGATTCCGTTTTGGAATCTTAATTAAATATCTTTTTTGCCCCGTAGTTCAATGGTAGAATGCCGCACTGTTAATGCGTAGGTTGTTGGTTCGAGTCCAACCGGGGCAGTCGATTCCGTTTTGGAATCTTAATTAAATATCTTTTTGCCCCGTAGTTCAATGGTAGAATGCCGCACTGTTAATGCGTAGGTTGTTGGTTCGAGTCCAACCGGGGCAGTTGATTCCGTTTTGGAATCATTAGTTAAATATATTTTTTGCCCCGTAGTTCAATGGTAGAATGCCGCACTGTTAATGCGTAGGTTGTTGGTTCGAGTCCAACCGGGGCAGTCAAAAATCCCATGCTGTTGATCTCAGGCATGGGATTTTGTTTTCGTTTATTTAATTGCGTTCAATGCGTGGGTAAAACAGTTTAGGGAACAATTAATTTCTGCTTTGATGATTGAAAAGTGATAATCAACATCCTTTTCAGTAATTTGATCCAACGGCGTTTCATTGAGCACCTTAACAAAGTGGTCAATATCCTTAATCACGTTGCTATTTTCATTCGTCCCGTCCAGAGCATTAATAATGTGGGAACGCGTTCTCCGCAATGAAGTTAATACCTCTGTTTGTCTTGCTTGATCCATTATAATGGCCCCCTTTTCGTCCTATCTTTTTAATATTATAGGACAAATTGATTATTTAGCAATTAATTAGCATACAATCTATTTTAAATCAATCTGAATTCCCTTGGCCTGTAAATTAGCCAAACAGGTTGCTAAGTAATCTGCATCGTGTTCTGGATAAATGGGATCCGTTAACAAGACTGGCGTTAGCTTTTGATATGCAACACAGCTGGTGCCCCGGTAATTAGCATTTAACCACCGTTCATCTGGATGGTACCCACGCCGGTGCATCTCAGCCATCACCAGTTGATGAAACTGAAATAGCCGGTATGGCGAGTGGGTAAATACATAGTCAACGGTGGCATGCTTTTTGCCCCACCCATTGCCACGGAGTGCACAGACCTCACGATGTTGGCCTAATAGTTGTTGGCGTGGCAATTTAGTAATCAATGCTTGATGCCATAAACGCATTTAATCACAATCATTCCTTAAGTCCTGGATTAATCTTGATTTTAACAGGTATTTCACCTGATACTGATCAGTTAAGTCCACTAAAAACGACCCCAGTTCGTCATCACTGGGGGTTAACTTAGCTAATAAATAAACGTAGCGATCACGTTCCGCCTGGGTGGCATTTTTTTTTAAATAGCCCCAGACGTGTTGATAGGCAGTCGTCAGGGTCGCTTTAGTCGGTGGTTGGTGGTCTAGATCTCTTATAATCTGCTGATACTCTGCCTGTTTATCCGGCGTCCAATCATTATTCCGGGCTAACGTTCGAATGCGGTTATATGCTTGCTGGGAATGGGCCATGACCCAGTATTTATTGTGGGCCCACTCGCTTTGCCATTGTTGCATTTCATAATCACTCCCTGAATACAAAAATAACAGGTAATAGTGACTTAACACCGTTTACCTGTTACAACTCTTAGCCGATATTCTCGATTCGTTTGTTTCTATTTATATAATACCACGTTGAATCGTAAAGTCAACCCAAATTAACCATTTTTGTAAAATCCCCCACCATAATTCATAATCATATAATCTTGTTATCCAATGTGCTAAACTAAAATTAAATTACTAAATAGTAAGGTGATAAATATGTCATACAAGAATGATAACGATGACTTAGATAATATTGATGATTTAAACGACATTTTTGATGAAGATAACTACAGTGATGAGGACCAAGATCCGCTCGAAGATTTAAGCGGTGACGGTAACCGGACCATTGATGATAATACCCCTGATGATAACGGTGATAATTGGGACGATAATGATGACGATACGACCGATGACTTCGATACCGACACCGCTGACGATGATGATCGTGACATCACCGACGATATTGGCGAAGATACCGCTGAGGACGAGGATGATGATGACAATCCCGTCGATGATGATCCGGATGATTCTGATGAGCAAAACTTTGATAACCCAGATGACACCGATGCCTGGGAATAATTAATTGGAGGAAAATTAAAAATGGAATTCTTTGAACTAAACGATGGAAACAAAATGCCCGCAGTTGGATTTGGGACTTACAAGTTAACCGACCCAGTTGAAACCCCAAAGGCCGTTGATGCAGCCATTAACGCCGGATATCGATTAATCGATACCGCTCGGGTCTACTCCAACGAATCACTAGTTGGCCAAGGGATTAAGCAAAACGGCATTCCGCGTGACCAGTTATTCCTTACTTCTAAGGTTTGGATCAGTGACAATGGGTACGAAAATACCAAAAAGGCGATTGATGAATCGTTAAAAGCCCTTCAATTGGACTACCTTGATTTATACCTAATTCACCAACCCTATGGTGATAACTACGGTTCATGGCGTGCAATGGAAGAAGCTCAAACTGCGGGTAAGATTAAATCACTTGGGGTTTCTAACTTCCCTGACTACCAAATTACCGACTTAGCCCAATTTAATAAGGTTAAACCAGCTATTAATCAAATTGAAATTAACCCTTGGAACCAAGAACAAGCTAGCGTTGATTACCTTAAGGGCTACGGAATCCAACCAGAAGCATGGGCCCCATTTGCACAGGGTTATGACCACATCTTTACTAACCCCACATTAAAGCAAATTGCCGATGCCCATAATAAGGGTGTGGGGCAAGTAATGCTCAGATGGTTATTCCAACGTGGTATCGTTTCAATTGCCAAGAGTGCTAAACCAGAACGGATTAAAGAAAATGTTGATATCTTTGACTTTACCCTTTCTGATGCTGAAATGAAGCAAATTGCTGCTCTCGACCGCAAGGAAGGTGTCTCAGCCGATCATACCGACCCTAAGACCGTGTTGCGGCTTAGCCAATACACCACTAATTTAAATGGCCTCGATTAAGCTTTAAGCTTTTCGCTAAATCAGCCAGTGACGATTCAATTATCGCCACTGGCTGATTTTTATTTATTACTATTTTGTAGATAACGGAATGCTTGTTGCCCCGCTTGTCGGCCAAAGACGACCGTCTCAGCAATTGAATTGCCACCAATTCGGTTATCACCATGCAGACCACCAGCGACTTCCCCACCGGCAAATAAGCCGGCAATTGGTTCGGCAGCTGAATTCAGGACCTCCGTCTGATGATTAACTTTCAATCCGCCCATCGTATAATGCACCGCAGGTTTCACATGAATTGCAAAAAACGGGGGCTGGTTCAACTGCCGGTCCATCCCAGTCGTGCGGTGAAATTGTGCATCAGTATGGATTGCAACCGCTTGGTTCCACTGCTCGACCGTAGTGCGCAGGTTCGTTTCATCCACTCCGATGTTGGCTGCTAACGACGCTAAATCAGAACCATGGATAACCAGCCCGATTGAATCGTAAAATTCGATTGCCTTGGCGTGGTCACGCACGCCCTGATCCAAAATCAGGTAAGCGTCGTGTTCTGGTCGGGTATTGATCGCGGCAGTTACCATCTTTCTAGTTGCTAGCTCATTCACAAAGCGATGCCCGGTTCGGTCCACTAAGATGGCCCCTTCCCCACGGACCGCCTCCCCAATTAAAAAGGCATGGTCATGATCCTGTTGGACGGTCGGATGGACTTGGATTTTTTCCATATCGACTAACGCCGCTCCGACATCGGTTGCTAGCGTTAACCCATCCCCAGTAGCCCCAGGTTGATTCGTAGTTCGATAATGAACTAGGTCCGGACGGTACGAGCCAATCAGTTGTTGATTGGCCCCGAATCCACCGGTGGCTAAAATCACTGCAGCTCCATTAATTTGTCGATTAGTGCCATCGAAAAGCTCTGCGCTGACTCCGCAAACTTGTTTGGCGTTCATTCGGATTTTTTGCACCGTGACTTGGGTAAACACGGGAATTTGTGCTTCCTGAATTAAATTCAACAACGCAGTGACCAAAAAATTGCCAATCGGTGCCATGCTGCTGGGCCGGTGGGTCCGCTTGGTCCCCATCCCACCGGTAATCGTTACATCATCTAATTCGATGTCATGATCTGCTAACCAATCTACCGCTAGTGCCGCATGGGTCGTAAAATAATGCAGTAACTCCGGATTATTCTGGCGATCGCCACCGTTGAGGGTATCATCATAAAAGGCAGCGAAGCTATCAACAATGTGATGCTTTAATTGCACCTCCGTTTCGGCAGCGTTCATCCCAGAAGATGCTCGATTAGTGTTCCCACCTAGTTGTGCCATTTTTTCTAAAATCACCGGGTGTAAGCCCAGTTCATATGCTTGCAGCGCTGCTACTAATCCAGTCGCCCCGGACCCCACTATGATCAAATCGTAGTAATCAGCTAACTGCGTAATTGGGTTGGGTTGAAACTTCGTTTTTACCATCTAGTGCCTCCTTGATATTAATACCCCCATTTTACAATACATCAGCCCCTGGTGCAGTTTGAGCGTTTTGGTTTACATGTGTAAACCTAAATGGTATATTATTCCTTGGAAAGTTTTGAAGGGGGAATCATAATGAGCGATACCGTTAGTATCACGAATTCCGAATGGTGCGTAATGCGGATCGTTTGGACACTTAAGCAATGCACCAGCCGGCAAATCATTGATGAAATGACTGCCAAAAATGACTGGAGCCCGTCAACGACTAAGACCCTGATCACTAGGTTGAAAAATAAGGACTACCTCAATGCTGATAAGCACGGCGGCAGCTTTACCTATTCACCTAAAATTAGCGAACGGGATGCGATGAATGCTGTTTCAGTCGACTTATTTTCTAACATGTGTGAAATGAAGGTTGGTAAAGAAGTCGGGACGATTATTGACCACTTCGATATTAGTAAAAATGATATTCAAATGTTGATTGATAAACTAACTGAAAAACAAAAAACCGCTCCTGATCAGGTCAAATGTAACTGCGTTGATGATCAATATATGAAATGTGGAGATGATATGAAGTGAAAGATGATAACATGAAGGGTATGAATATGAAGGATTCAGATGATAAGTATCAAAACATGTCAAATATGAAAATGGATGGCAAAGACCATGCCATGGGGAACATGAAGATGGATCATAGCAACCACGACATGGGTAATATGAACATGAATGGTAGTGACCACGACATGGGCAATATGAACATGGATCATAGCAGCCACGACATGGGGAATATGAACATGGATCACGGTGGCCACGACATGGGCAGCATGGACATGAGTGGCGGCGGCATGATGATGATGCATGGTGGCCACATGATGAATATGGGGAACCTTAAGCATAAGTTCTGGGGTTCTTTCGCCCTAATGATTCCAATTTTAATCATGTCACCAATGATGGGGATGCGACTACCATTCCAATTCTTCTTTAAGGGATCGGATTGGGTCGTCGCAATTCTTGGAACCATCCTCTTCTTCTATGGTGGGAAGCCATTCTTTAGTGGTGCAAAGGGCGAAATCGAAGCCAAAAAGCCAGCCATGATGTCATTAATTTCAATGGGGATTACGGTGGCCTATGTTTACAGTATTTACTCAGTCATCAATAATAACCTCACCCATTCTGGCATGATGGTCAGTAACTTCTTTTGGGAGTTATCGACGTTAATCGTCATTATGCTCCTGGGCCATTGGATTGAAATGAATACGATCATGAACGCCGGTTCAGCAGTCGATAAGCTTTCCAACTTACTCCCTAACACCGCCAGTGTTAAGCAAGCAGATGGTCAGTTCAAGGCTGTTTCATTGGACCAGCTTCAAACTGGTGCAATCGTGCTAGTCAAAGCTGGTGAAAAGATTCCAGCCGATGGGGTCATTACCGCAGGCAATGGTAAAGTCAACGAATCGTTAGTGACCGGTGAATCTAGAAGTATCCAGAAAACCGTTAACGATAAGGTGATCGGTGGTTCGACCAATGACGATGGTAGTTTACAATTCAAAGTTACCGGAACTGGTGATTCAGGCTATCTTTCCAAGGTCAAGAACCTGGTTTCAAGTGCACAAAACAGTAAGTCTAAGAATCAAAATCTAGCTGACCGGGTCTCCGGTTATCTATTCTATGCATCACTATCAATCGCAGTTGTCGCCTGGATCATTTGGAGTTTGATCAACGGGGTTTCATATGCTACCACGACTGCAGTGACCGTGTTGATCATTGCTTGCCCCCATGCACTGGGCCTTGCAATTCCACTAGTGGTTTCACGGACCACTTCCCTAGCGGCTACCAACGGGCTTTTAATTCGTAACCGTGATGCACTAGAAGGCACCAAAAAGCTCAAGTTCGCATTAATGGATAAGACCGGAACGTTAACCCAGGGCCAATTCAAGGTCAATTTGGTTAAGAGCCTTACTGATGCAATTTCTGATGATGACGCCCTTAAGTTAATCGCTAGCGTTGAACAAACTTCTAGCCATCCCCTTGCGAGTGGGATCCTATCCGCAGCAAGGGCCAAGGGCCTAAAGCTAGCAAACGCAGATAACGTTAAGCAAATCACCGGTGCTGGGATGGAGGCCACCATTGACGGGAAACCATACCAAGTGGTCTCTGGAAAGTACCTGACCGAACACCAAATTCAATTTGACCAACAACAATTTGATACCGTCGCTTCACAGGGGAACACGGTCAGCTATCTTGTTCAAGGCAATCAAGCGCTTGCCATCGTTGCTGAAGGTGATCAAATCAAGCCCGATTCGGATAAAATGGTTCAATATTTAAATGAAAACGGCATTCAACCCGTAATGTTGACTGGTGATAATGCTCAAACCGCTCAAAAGGTGGCTAAGACGCTTGGAATTGCTAAGGTCGAGGCCAATTTAAAGCCGGAAGATAAGCAAAAACTGGTTACCAAGTATCAACAATCAGGGGCAGTTATGTTCATCGGGGATGGGGTCAACGACGCACCCAGTTTGGCAAAGGCCAACTTAGGCGTTGCAATTGGTTCTGGAACCGACGTCGCAATCGATTCAGCCGACGTCGTATTGGTCAATAGTGATCCAAAGGATGTCATTGCCCTCTTGAAACTAGCCCGGGCATCTGAATCAAAGATGGTCGAAAACCTATGGTGGGGAGCTGGTTATAACATCGTTGCCCTCCCACTTGCTGCTGGGATTTTGGCATTTATCGGTATCACGTTAAGCCCAATGGCTGGAGCGGTCCTAATGTCACTTAGTACCGTGATCGTTGCCATTAACGCCATGACGTTACACGTTGAAAAATAAGAAAGCAATTTACTTGCGGTTTTCAATAAAGCGACTATTATAAAAGTTAAACAAGGACATTAATTGGATATATCGAACTAAGTGGGGTTAATTCATTTGAATTGGCCCCACTTTTTAATTGTTTTTAAATATCACAGCGTGTATCCTAAAAGTATCGTAAACAATTTATTTAATAGCATAATATTAGGAGTGATTAATCAATGAAGTTTAGTAAATATCTAACCGTTGGTTTAACTGCAGTCTTAATTGGTGGATGGACAGCCACGGCGACCGTCTCCGCTAACACCACTACATACCAATATAAAGTAAACACGGTCCACTATTATTCTCAATTACCGAACGCCAAGGGCAAGTTCAAGCACGTTAAAAAGACCGTTAAGTATGATCTTAAAGGGGTTCACGTTAAGGTCCATAAAGTAAAGACCGTCCACCACGTTAAATATGCTAAGGTGGGCAGCAAGTGGGTCCAATTTGATCAGTTGACTAAGGTTAAGGCTAAAGCTAAAGCTAAGCAACATTCAGCAACGCCCACTGGTAATAATGATGCCACTAGTAATTCTAATGATGATAGTAACACGGACAATGCTAGCAGCAGTTCCAGCAGTGACACATCCAATCACAATTTGACCAGTCCGTTAAGTGCAAGTAGCAACAACAATTCATCAACAATCAATTGGAACGACACCAATAATACCCAGCTAGCCGTGCAAGCAGCGCTCACCTACTTAAATCAAGTCCGGACCCAAGCGGGACTACCGGCATTCCAATTAAATCAAAAGTTAGCCCAAGTCGCTAATTTACGGGCGAGCCAACTCGTTTCTAATTTCTCACACTATGATTCCAATGGCAATTTAGCGTTCGAGACGACTGCAAAACAGCTAGGTTATAGTGGCAACCAAAGTCCATTCGGGACCTGGGGGGAAAACATTTACCAGGGCTACGTTGGCGATACCGATACGCCCCAAACGGCTGGTCAACAGGGCATCAAGTCGTTTCAATCTGAAGGGCCCGAAAATAATGATGGCAACGAACACGGCCACTACGAAAATGATATGTCGACATCATTTAATCAGGTCGGCATCGGCTTCAAGTACGACCCCGCTTCGCAAAATACCTACCTTGCCGTTGATTTTGGGGTCGGGAATAACAACAACACTAGTTCATCAACTACCCCAGCCAGTGCCAATTACTCCACACCTAATGCTAACAATAATGGGACCCAGAGTAGCGTAACGACCCCTACCCCGAATACCACCACGACTCAACCTAGTGATGATAACGGTGGCGTCAAAATTAGTCATACCATCACCGCTACTGACGGCAATGGTAATTCCACCACCATTAATGGCAATACCTTTACGGTGGATGCAAATGGGAATCCCGTCAGTGTTGGTAGCAACCAGAGCACTAGTAATGCTGATAACAGTGCTAATAGCACCCAAAGTGCCAATAATAGTAATAACAATCAGCTGAATAACATGAATAATTACAGTCCATTTGCAAATAATCAAGGGACTTCTAGTGATAACCAGACAGCAACAAATGCTCAAGAAGCTTCTAATGATAATCAGACGTCATCAAATGAGCAAGACCCTAGTTCAACCATTAATTGGACTAGTGATAGCACTAGGCAAGCTGCAGCTCAGGCGGCGTTCAACGAACTCAATCAAGCCCGGTCCAAAGCTGGATTACCGGCCTTGCAGTGGGATCCTAAATTAGCCAAGGTCGCAGAGATGCGTTCCAATGATTTAATAGCAGACTTTAACCATCGAGATTCATCCGGCACCATATATGCACAAAAAGACGCTGAACAACTGGGGTACTCATGGTCAGATGACCCGTTTGGGACCTGGGGTGAAAACATTGCCCAGGGCAATCCGGCAGATACCATCCAAGCTGCTGGTGCTCAGGGCATCGACATGTTCCAATCCGAAGGACCCGATAATGGTGATGGTCAAGAACACGGTCACTATGAAAATGATATGTCCACTGAATTTAACGCGGTCGGCATCGGGTTTAGCTATGATCCCAATTCTGGCAACACATACCTTGCAGTTGACTTTGGATATAATGGATAAAATATAGATACGAAGGAAATCGAATTGATTTCCTTTTTATTTTTCGCAAAATTGTAACCATTCATGAAAATAAGTTATACTAATCATTGTTAACACTATAATTAATTTTTAGGGGTCCTATTTATGAAAATAAAAAAATACTTCATTTCTGGAATTACAGCCGCCACACTACTTTCTACGGTGCCACTTGCTGCGCATGCTAAGGTTACCAAAACGATTACATATAAGGCTAGAACTAGCCGGGTGGTAAAATACAATCAACTCCCCACTTCAAGTAAGGTCAAGGGTCAAAAGAACTTTAAGTTAAGGGGGGCGTTTTTAGCTGCTTCCTTTAGCTCAGTTCGCGGAATCAGATACGCCCTTTTGACAAATAACGGCAATAAAGTGGGTTGGTTCAAGCTCAGTAACCTGGACAAGGTCACAACAACGACTACCACCACTAAGGTAAGAAAAAAAGTCGCTACTACTAGTAACAATCAAACAGCTAGTCAAGCGAGTTCAAGTAGTGCCAATAATCTGGGAAGCGCCATTGCTAGCTTAAGCAATGCTACTACTAGTTCCAGCAGTGCTTCCACTAACGCTAGCTCTGCAAATACTGCCAATAATTCAAGCAATTATACCACTACTTTTAGCAGCGCTACCTCCAGTAGTTCAGTCGATGCCAGCGCCGCCAATGCAGCGACTTCGATTGCAAACATGGATTATACCAATGCTGCCACTAACAACCCAAGCAGCGACGTTTTGAGTGCCATTAACCAATCCACTGATAATTGGAATAACTCCACCGTCCTTGCTGCCACCGCCCAAGCTGCTTTGAATCAGGTTAACAGTGCCCGGGCCACCGCAGGACTGCCAGCATTGATCATTAATGATCAACTCACTAAAATTGCGCAAATGCGGGCCCAACAAATCGCCACTAATTTCAATCACTGGGATAGTAATGGGCAGTTAATTGCATTCGATGATGCCCAACAACTCGGCTTAGACATTGATAGTCACTCATATTCACTGTCAGAAAACCTCGGGAAAAGTTTCTACACTGATGGCGATACCCCTAGCACCGTTAGTGCTAAGATCATCAACGCATTTCAAGCTGAAGGTCCTGAAAATAATGACGGGAATGAACATGGTCACTACATTAACGACATGGATGCTAATAATAAGGAAGTCGGGATTAGTGTCTACACCGTTTCAGGAACCAATGACGTCTATCTCGCAATGGAATTTGGTAATTACTATAAATAACATGCTAAAACGCTGCTCGTTGCTGGGCAGTGTTTTTTTACATAAGTATTTCTAATATTAAGTGACTTCGAAACCAAAAACATGATTGACATTTTAAGCAATTGATATATAATTAAAAACTGATTATAAAATCATAATTTTAACATTTATAACATTAAATTATGATGAAATTATCAAAGGAGGAATGCTCAATATGACTGATGATAACAAGCATTTGATGGACGAAGAACATCAGTACTTTGCTAAGGGTTCTAGAATTAAGTACTTTGATATCGTAATCGAATCAGGGCAAGGTGCAATTTTAACCGATGCTGATGGAAATCAATACATCGATTTACTATCGAGTGCATCTTCTACCAATACCGGTCATTCACATCCCAAAGTCGTTAAGGAGATTCAGGAGCAAGCTAGTAAGCTAATTCAATATACGCCTGCCTACTTCGCAAACGAACCGGAGGTTAAGTTAGCCAAACGGCTTGCTGAAATCGCCCCGATTGATGGTCCCGCTAAGGTAACCTGGGGGAATTCGGGTTCTGATGCTAATGATGCAATTATCAAGTATGCACGTGCCTACACGGGTCGGCAATACATAGTTAGCTTTACCGGTGCTTACCATGGATCCACCTATGGTTCGATTACCACTTCAGGCGTCAGTTTAAACATGACTAGAAAAATTGGCCCCCTCTTACCGGGCGTCGTTAAAGTGCCATTTCCTAGTCCTTGGTATCGGCATGCTGGCGAAAGCGAAGATGCGTTCATTGATCGGATGTTTGAAGCCTTCAAATTACCATTTGATACCTACCTGCCTGCCGATGAAACCGCATTGATTGAAATCGAGGCTATTCAAGGTGATGGTGGGTTCGCTAAGGTGCCAGAACGCTACTTAAATCAAGTCGCCGAATTTGCCCATGCTAATGGCATTTTATTAGCGGTGGATGAGGTCAACCAGGGAATGGGTCGGACTGGTAAAATGTGGTCAATCGACCACTTCCCAGAAGTTACCCCTGATTTAATCGCGGTTGGTAAGTCCATTGCGTCCGGATTACCACTTAGCGCTGTGGTCGGTCGCAAGGAGGTCATCGATGCCTTAGATGCACCAGGGAATGTCTACACGACAGCTGGTAACCCGGTGACGACGGCTGCAGCCAATGCGACATTAGATGTGATTGAAGAAGAACACCTCGTTCAACGCAGTCACGACCTGGGGCTTGTTGCTGAAAAATACTTTCAATCCCTCGCAAAGCAATTCGATTTTATCGGTGACGTCCGATTATACGGATTAAATGGTGGAATTGACATTGTTGATCCCAAAACCGGTAAGGCCGATGGGCTTGCTGCGACTAAGTTAATTTACCGGATTTTTGAATTAGGGGCCCTAATGATTACCGTCCGTGGTAACATCTTACGGTTTCAGCCTCCGTTAGTCATCACCGAAGATGAATTAACAAGCGGATTAGAAATCATAAAACATGCCATGGAAGACTTAAAAAATGGTAAAATAAAAGAGTCGGCCGCTCTTAAGGGAATCGGCTGGTAAAATACAAAGGAGTTTTGTCTATGTCAGTATGGAAAAAAATGAATGAAAAAGTGGACTTCCACTTTTATCAACAAAAGGATCAGGCCCTCGAAAAGAAGCTTACCGTTAAGGACTTCTTGGCGTTAGGACTTGGAACCATCCTTTCGACTTCAATCTTTACGTTGCCCGGAATTGTTGCTGCGCAACATACCGGTCCAGCGGTTGTGTTTTCATATCTAGTTGCGGCCATCGTGGCTGGATTAGTTGCTTTAAACTATGCCGAAATGGCGTCATCATTACCATTTGCTGGATCCGCTTATTCATGGGTCAGCGTGGTCTTTGGAAAGTTCTGGGGCTGGATCGTCGGTTGGGCGTTGCTAGCTGAATACTTAATTGCCGTTGCCTTCGTGGCATCCGGGCTATCCGCCAATGTGCAAGGATTAATTTCGCCATTGGGCTGGAAATTACCAAATGCACTTGCATTTGGATTAGGAACTAACGGTGGGGTGGTTGATATCATCGCCGTTCTAACCGTTGCAATTGTTTCCTTCATCCTATTCTTAGGTGATGATAAGAGTTCTAAGGTTGCGAACCTATTGGTTGTACTTAAGCTACTTGCTATCGTTACGTTCATCGTCGTTGGTGCGACTGCGATCAAGGCGCAAAACTACGTTCCATTCGTCCCTGCTCACAAGCCAGGCACTGACTTTGGTGGTTGGCAAGGAATCTACGCCGGAGCTTCCACTATCTTCCTATCCTACATTGGATTTGATTCAATTGCTTCTAATTCTGCTGAAGCCAAGAACCCTAAGAAGACGATGCCACGTGGAATCATCGGTTCATTAATTATCGGAACCATCTTCTTCGTCTGTGTGTCATTAGTATTGGTTGGGATGTTCAAATACACCAACTACGCTAACAATGCAGAACCAGTTGGTTGGGCATTGAGACAACAAGGTCACGTTATCATCGCTTCAGTGGTTACTGCAGTTGCTGTGCTTGGAATGTTCACTGCATTGATCGCCATGATGATGGCTGGTTCACGGTTGATTTACTCATTCGGTCGTGACAAGATGCTACCAAAGGGTGTTGGTAAGCTTAACAAGAACCACTTGCCAAGTACTGCTCTTTGGATCATCACGATTGTAGGAATCGTAATGGGTGGGGTCTTCCCATTCACATTCCTAGCTGAATTGATTTCTACTGGGACTTTGATTGCATTCATGTTCGTATCACTTGCAATGTACCCACTTAGAAAGCGGGAAGGTAAGGACTTACCAGTTGCTCCATTTAGAGCTCCATTCTACCCCATCTTCCCTGCCCTTGGTTTCTTAGGTTCTCTCGTAATCTTCTGGGGTCTTGATGTTGAAGCTAAGATTTACTCATTAGTTTGGTTCGTTATTGGAGTTATCATTTACTTCACTTACAGTATTACCCACGCTAATTCAACGATTGCTGATCAACGTGATACTGAGGAAAACCAAGATTTAAATCAAGAAATGAGAAATAAATAATAAATAAAAGCACATCTTTTCAGGAGCTACTGGTCAATCCAGTAGCTCCTTTTAGTCTCATCAAGGAGGTCCTTCCCATCGGAATTTATGCTAATAAAGCAAACCAAACACGCCAGAAACTAATTGACGTGACCTTAAAACTGTTATCTAAGAAGCCCCTCAATCGAATTTCGATTAACGAGATTACTGCTCAAGCCAAAGTTAATCGGAGTACGTTCTACCGTTACTTTGTTGATAAAGAAGCACTAGTGGAATTTTATGAAAATCAAATCATCGCTAGATTAGAAGCCCATCGTTATAAAATGATTTCTGATTTTCAGAAAAGCCATTCCTTTTTTGCCGATGAAAACGTCCGTAATATCATCCAGATTTTTGCAGATGATAAGGAACAGTTACAAATTTTACTCAATCCCCAGTCAAAAAGCGGCTTTGATGACAGATTAGCAGCTAAAATGATTGAATTAGTCCGGAACTCGTTAATGGAAATAAATCCCAATCTTTCGCTCCAAGAAGCTAACTTGCTGAGTAGTTACCACGCTAACGGAATCGTGGGGATCATTAAACTGTGGATCAATAATCCCCAATATAACAATGAACAGGTAATCGCATTCACTCAAGCTGTTACCAGTAAGGGGATTTTAGGTTTATTTTGAAAATAAGACATTTATCGTAAATTGATGATTGAATCTGCTTTAGAATAATTTAAGATATTAGATAGAAAGATAAATTAATTCTAAAGGAGATCGTTAATATGTTTAAAGTAATTAAGAGTAAAGCATTTTGGCTATACGCCATTTTAATGATCGTAGTTCTTGGACTATTCTCAGTCGCACAGGTTGGTACCAATACCACCATGAAGATGAAACAACTTCCGGTTGCATTGGTAAATAGTTCAAACGGCACGACCAGTAATAAAATTGAACACCAATTGAAAAAGAAGTTCGATAAGAAATCATCCGCTATTAAGTGGATCCACGTTAAGAAGGAATCTGAACTTAATCAGGGCTTCAAGAATAAGAAGTACTATGGCGCTGTGGTGATCAAAAAAGATTTTGACACTAACTTAACTGACCAGCAAAATTACTTGAAGGCCACCATCATTAGCCAAAAACTAACTGCTGCTAAACAAAAGGCAACTGCGCTCCCGACCCAAATGGAAGCACAACTAAAGGCTGCGACTGCAACCTTACAAAAGAAGCCAACAACTGCTGGCATCGACGTTATCATTAACCAAGGGATGAACGCCACTGCCGCAAACGCATTGACAACTGCCCTTCCTCAAATGGGGCAAGCTTTGAATCAAAGAATTACCCAACAAAAGCAAGCCGTTCTTGCTAAGCAAAACGTTTCATTAACGGCTGCTCAATGGGCGACTGTTAACCAATCAATTAACGTAAAAACCACTAACGTTCACAAGATTCCTAGTAAGAGTGCCCGTGGGGCCGCACCAATGTTGCTCGTGGTCCTTGCATGGTTTGGTTCCATGATTCCTGCCATCCTATTATGGCGTGAACACAAGAAGACCAGCCCAGATGGCCGTTTCTCAATTTCTGAAATTAATAGTCAAATGCTTTCAGGCGCTGTAATGTCAATCATCCTTTCAGTTACTATTTACCTATTATTAGTTGCTTATGGAGTTCCATTCCCGAACGTAGGTCAGGTAATTCTACTACTATTCTTCAATATGTTTGTCTTCTACCTGATTCAAACGACCGTCCTCGATTGGACCGGATTGGGTGGTTGGCCAATTCTAATCGTTATTTGGATTTTCTCCACTTCGATGATGAGCTATGCTCCAGAAATGCTCGGTTCATTCTACAGAACCTTCATTTACAGTTGGCTCCCACTACGCTTCAGTCTTCAAATGTTCAATAACTCCCTTTACTACCAAGATGGTTCATCAACAATGGCCCCCGCAGTATGGGTAATCTTGATCATTGGAGTCGTTGCTGCAGGATTGATCTATCTCTCAAGTCTATTGAGAAATAAAGAGGATAATGCGCCAAGCATTTAATAAATAGTGCACAATAAAGGCCCCATCATCATTAGCCAAACGCTAACGATGATGGGGCCTTTTTAGTCCCTCAATCTAATCTTTATACACTAAAAAGGACTGCTCACGATCAAAGATCGTAAGGCAGTCCTTTAATTCATTCTCAGCTATTCCGATGCCATCGAAACGTCGTGATTCATTACTATTTCCCAGGAGTGACCCAGGGTGACCATTAATTCAGCAACTGAGCGTTCTTGGTTAATGCTATCAATTTTGGTATTAACGGAAACAATTCCGTCATCGATTTCACCATCAAGCATCCCCCGCTTCATACCACCCATCTTCTTGATTTCAGCATTCACATCAACGTTACTATCCGCATTGGTAAACGCCCGATTTAAGCGCTTGGCCTTTGCAGTATTGATGGAACGAAGCTTTGCTGAAACATCGATCAAATCACCAGATTTAGATTGAATGATCAACCGCTTTGCGCTAGCGGCTAATGGCGATTCCGTGGTGGCGATAAATAGCGTCCCCACGAACAAGCCCGCCACATGGTATGATTCTAAAGCGCGAATGTCATCAACACTGTTGATGCCACCAGCAGCCATCACTGGGACGTGCACATGGTCGACCACCTTTGCGATGATTTCAGCGGTACTTACCCGTTGATTAGGATAAACACCACCAGCCTCACACCCAGTTGCAACTAGGATGTCAGCCCCGTTTGCTTCGGCAGCCTGCATGTTAGCAACCGTTGGGGTTAATGGACGGTGAATGATTACGCCATGGTGGGCCTTGATTTGATCAAACACCACTGGATTCGGTGCTCCGACCGTTACAAAGTAGTGTACGCCCTCTTCAAATGCGGTGTTTAACATTAACTGGGTATATTCACTCACGTCATCGCTAGCATCATGCATTACAATGTTGATGCCAAACGAATGGTTCGTTAATGTATGGACCCGGCGAATTTCACGCCGCATTTTTTCAGCCGCATCGGCCGGTCCATCGGCTTTTTGGCGTTGACCGGCATTTGCACCTAACACCCCTAAGCCCCCTGCATTGGACACGGCACTGACAAATTCAGCGTTCGTAATCCATGACATTGGCCCTTGAATAATCGGGTATTTAATCTTCAAAATATCGGTAACCATCTTTGCTTGCGTTTTCATAACCATCCATCTCCCTAGGCGCAACCACTAGTTCTGGTTGCTAATTATCGCATTATATATCTCCATATCATCTTTAAATTGATCAGCAATTTCAATTAACCGGTCTGGCTTTAAAAAGGCGGTCGCATTCTTGATTCGTTGGGTAAAAATCATTCTGACCCATTCTTCATCGCGACCGTCAGCAGTCGCTTCATTCATGTACTTATCGCCCTGCGTATAGTAGGTCGTAAAGTAATCCATGAAACTACCGTCGCCGGTTCCCCCTAATAAGTCAGCATCAAATGCATGCTCACCATTGTTCACTTGGGATAGGTAGTACCAATCAGCACCACTATCTAAAAAGCCGTGCACTTGTTTGGCCATGCTGAGGGCACTTTCTTGGTCGGTCATCCCTAAATCACGGCCGTACCAATCGCGTAAGTAGTTCGTTAACGTGGCATTTCTCCTTACCCGGTTAATCGTTACTGGTTGTTCCGCAAAAAATCGATTTACAATTTGTGATTGCTGCTCCGCCTTTTGCGGAACCGTCATCTTATGTAGGTCCATTTCTGAGTGGTAGTCATTTAAATGTACTTCTCGAACGGCTGCTACATGGGCAATCTTCAATAAATTACTATCTGATTGTTCGGAGCGTAACTTACTAATTTCATCACTCTGAACGTTTTCTAACGGGTTAATATATAACTGATCTTTAATTTTCACAATCTTACTCCCCTTCTTAATTAAACTACATTCCCAGTGCGGGGCCAATCATGTACACACCGAAGGCCATCACCACTAGTGATAGGCTAATTACGGTAAAGCGGTAAATCCCCTTCATCCGGTATTTTTTAGGCAATGCGCGGGCTTCTAGTAGCAACAAGAACCCTAGCACTACTGGAATCATCAATGCATTTACGACTTCAACACTAATTGCAATTGATACCAAGTTTTGGTTGAATAGGACCAATGCGGCACTGAAAATCAATGTTCCTGCGTACATACTATAGAAGCCCCAATTAGAACGGTTCAACCGTTCGTTCAAGCTATGCTTCCAGTTCAACACCTCGGTCATACCCCAAGTCCCAGCTAGGACCACCACAATTGCTGCCACTAGCGCACCACCTAGAATGCTAGAGCCCAGAATTGCTTTGGAGGCGCCCATCCCAATGTAGTTCGCCAATGAATTGACCAAGTCACCGACCGTTTCCTCATTAGCATGAAGGTGATCTTTGAACACCGTTGCTGCAAATAGCATTACGAAGCCAATCATGATTCCCTGGGTAATAAAGGTACCCACAAAGGTGTCGGTTTGCTCCTTTTTAATCATGCTCGGGGTCAGGCGTTTATCAACGACTGCACTTTGTTGATAAAAAATCATCCAGGGCATGATCACAGAACCCACGTTGGCTGCAATTAGGTAGACGTATGACGAATCATGGAGTGGAATCGTTTGAATTCCCTCCATCAAAGACCCCATGTTGGGGTGAACCATGAAGATTCCAATAATAAAGGTCAATTCGAAAATCCCAAACATGATTCCAATCTTTTCGACCCGCCGGTAGCTACCCATGAATGCAATCATGATCAAGACCGCCGTACTAGCGGGAACGGTAAACCACTTCGAAATCCCAAATAGTTCGCCGACCCCGGCGATCCCAATGAATTCGGTAATCAAGGCCCCGACCGATGAGACCATCAGGGTAATCGAAGATAGGTACGCCCACTTCTTCCCAAAGTATTCACGAATTAGCTCCCCATGGCCCTTCTTGGTAATAATCCCCAGTCGGACCGTAATTTCTTGCACCATAAATAAAATTGGAATCAACAGAATTTGTGGCAGCACCATTGCGTACCCGTAGCTAGCCCCGGATTGCGCAGCAGTGATTAAATACCCAGCATCGGTGTCGGCTAACATCACAATTAACCCCGGTCCCACCACCATCATCCAGTTCTTAATTTGCTTCAGCCAGCTTCGCTTTGAATCATCCATCACGATTTGATTATCCATCGCTGGTTCGGTTTCTACGTTTACGCTCATGACGCTCACTTCCCTTCTAGTTGTTAATTATTAGCTTAATGAATCCCTAGTTGCATCCGTGCTTCTCGTGACATGTTATCAATTGACCAGGCTGGTTCCCATACTAGGTTGACGTCTACGTTATCAATTTCTGGGAACCCCATTAGTTGTTCCTTAATTTGATCAAAGAGGTAGTCACTTAATGGACAGCCCATGATTGTTAACGTCATGGTCACAACACATTGCTTATCATCGTCCACTTCGACCTTGTAGATTAAGCCTAAGTTGACAATATCAATAAATAGTTCCGGGTCAATCACGTTTTCTAGTGCATCCACATACTTATTTCTTTCAATTTCCATGGTTAATATCCTCCTTAGCCAATCGAGCCTTCCATTTCAAAGCTGATCAAGCGGTTCAATTCCACTGCGTATTCCATTGGTAGTTCCTTAGTAAACGGTTCGATGAAGCTCATGATGATCATCTCCGTCGCCTTTTGTTCTGTAATCCCCCGTGACATGAGGTAGTAAAGTTGTTCTTCTGAAATCTTCGAGACCTTTGCTTCGTGTTCCATTGACACATCACTATTGTAAATTTCGTTATAGGGGATCGTGTCACTGGTGGATTGATCATCAACGATAATCGTGTCACATTCCACGTGACAGTGGGAACCGGGGCTATTCTTTGCAAACCGGACCTTCCCTCGATAATCAACCGAACCGCCATCTTTAGCGATGGATTTAGAAATGATCGATGATGAGGTGTCAGGCGCATTGTGAATCATCTGGGCTCCGGTATCAGAGTGGATATTCTTTCCGGCAACCGCAATCGAAAGCATCGTTCCCTTGGCCCCGCGGCCATTTAAGTACACGGATGGGTACTTCATCGTCACCTTCGAACCCAAGTTTCCGTCGACCCATTCCATTACGGCATCTTCTAATGCTTGGGCCCGCTTCGTTTCTAGACTATAAACGTTGTTGGACCAGTTTTGAATCGTAGTGTAACGACAATATGCATGTGGTAACACGTTTACTTCCACCACTGCTGCATGTAAGCTATCTGAATTATATGTAGGTGCTGTACAGCCTTCTACATATTCAAGGTGGGCGTGTTCATCAACAATAATCAACGTCCGTTCGAATTGCCCTGAATTAGCAGCGTTGATTCTAAAGTAGGTTTGGATCGGTGCAGACACCGTTACCCCCTTAGGAACGTAGATAAAGGTTCCCCCTGACCATACCGCACCGTTTAATGCCGCGTATTTATTATTAGTCGGTTTGATTAACTTTCCGAACCACTTCTTAAATAATTCCGGGTACTGTTGGAGGGCCGTATCGGTATCCGTGAAGATAATCCCCTGCTTTGCAAGCTCGTCCTTCATGTTATGGTAAACCGATTCAGATTCATATTGGGCCGAAGACCCAGCTAAGTACTTGCGTTCAGCTTCCGGGACCCCGATTCGATCAAAGGTTTCCTTAATTTTATCTGGCACGTCATCCCAATCCCGGTACTTTTGGTCGGTTGATTTTTGGTAGTACTTCATGTGTTCCAAGTCCAACCCGCTTAAGTCCGGACCAAAGTCAGGATCATCCATTTGTAAAAAGGTGTGATACGACTGTAACCGGTAGTCAAGCATCCACTTAGGTTCGTTTTTTTCCTTTGAAATCTGTCTAATGATGTCTTCATTCAAGCCCTCTCCGGTGGAAAATACCGGGGTCACGTCGTCATGAAAGCCAAATTGATAGTCATTTTCGGGCAATACGTCAGTAATGTCAGTCATGTTGTTCCACTCCCTTATCGTTGATTAATTCATCCAGCGCATGCCACCCAAGGGTCGCACAGCGAATCCGCGTTGGAAACTTAGCAACCGTACTTAGTAGCAATGCATCGCCAAGCCGTTCTTCATCTGCTGGCGCAATTTGTTTATTAATAATGTTATCTGAGAATAATTGAATAATTTGATTACATTCAGCAATCGATTTGCCCTTCACAGCGGTGGTCATCATGCTAGCGGAAGCCTTTGAAATCGTGCAGCCCTCGCCCATGAATTTAACATCCTCAACCACGTTAGCGTTGATTCGGACCTGTACGTTGATAATGTCACCACAACTGGGGTTTCTTAATACTAAGTCGGCAGTGCGGTCGGTTAATTCACCAAAGTTGCGCGGGTGGCTTGCATGATCTAGCACCACGCTTCGGTAAAGTTGATTTAATTTAGCTAAGGCCATCGGTAAAAAACTCCTTTACTTTGCTCAGGGCGTCAATGAAACGGTCCACATCGGTAGCATCATTATAGAAATAAAAACTCGCCCGGACCGTTGACTCGACTCCCAAGACATCCATTAGTGGTTGGGCACAGTGGTGTCCAGCTCTTACTTCGATTCCTTCCATATCCAAGCCGGTCGCAACGTCGTGGGGATGAATGCCCGCCACGTTGAATGTCACCACCCCGTTGTGGTTTGCGGGATCGGAATCGCCATAAATCGTCACACCGCCTAATTGCCGGAGTCGTTCAATACACCGAGTCGTTAATTGGAGGTCATGATCATGAATCGACTCCATCCCCATCGCACTCAGGTAGTTAATCGCAGCGTGGAGCCCAATCGCTCCCGCAATATTGGGCGTGCCCGCTTCAAATTTCAGCGGGCTCTTTTGAAAGGTGGCCGTTTGTTGGGTCACTTCATCGATCATCTCACCACCAAATTGTACCGGGTTCATTTCGGCCAACACTGCTTGCTTTCCATAGAGGACGCCAATCCCGGTCGGCGCTAACATCTTATGTCCTGAAAAGGCCAGGAAGTCAGCATCCAGTGCTTGAACATCGATCGGCATGTGCGGTGCTGATTGGGCAGCATCCACCACCATTACCGCCCCGTGTTGATGAGCTAGGTGACTCACCTTTGCCACCGGATTCTCAGCACCCATCACGTTGGAAACGTGGTTAATGGCAACGATCTTCGTCCGGTCGGTAATTTGATGCTTAGCATCAATTAAATCTAACCGCCCACATGCATTCAAACGAATGTACTTTAATTTAGCGTGGTGGCGCTTGGCAACTTGTTGCCAGGGAACAATGTTACTATGGTGTTCAGCCACCGTGATGACAATTTCATCCCCCGGTTGTAACACAGAGTCGGCATACCCACTGGCAATCCAGTTCAGGCTTTCGGTCGTCGAACGGGTAAACACCACGTTATCAGGACCCTCAGCGTGAATAAAATCACTAACCGCTTGCCGAGCAGCTTCATATTCATCGGTCGCAGCCATCGAAAGCGAACTCACCCCGCGGTGGACATTCGCATTTTGCTGAAAGTAATATTCAGTTACCCGGTCAATCACCATCCGTGGTTTTTGCGAGGTTGCCGCATTATCTAAGTACACCATCGGTTCGTCATTAATTTGCCGGTGGAGAATTGGAAAATCCGCTTTAACGTTGGCTTTAATCATTTGCAAGCTTCCCTTCAATAATATCGATCATTTGTTGTTTAATCGTAGCTGATGGAATGTGTGATAGGATAATCCCTAAGAAACCACGAATTACTAACTTCTTCGCAACTTCCGGTTTAATCCCCCGGCTCATTAAGTAGTACAATTGCCGTTCATCAATTTTACCAATGCTAGCTTTGTGGCCGGCAATCACGTCGTTTTCATCAATTAGTAGAATTGGGTTGGCATCACCACTGGCGTCATCCGATAACATGAGCACGCTATTTTCCTGTTGGTTGTTAGCGCCGTGCGCACCATGGGCCACCTTCCCAATCCCATTAAATACAATTCGAGCTTGGTCTAAAATGGCGCCCCGTTGGCTAATTTCACCATCGGAGTGTCGTCCATAGTTCGTAATATTCGTGTTAATTCCTTGTTGTTGCCGGTGGCTTGCAATTGAAACCACCCGGGTATTACCCTTGGAACCCTCACCGTTTAAATTAGTGGCGATGTCTGAAATGGTATTGCCATCATTGAACGAGCCAATCATCCAGTTCATCTTCGCCCTGCGACCAACCTGCGCCCGGCGCATTACGTAGGCGGTGTTGGATGCGCCAATTGCATCTAATGAAAAGAATTGCACTTCGCTGTTGGGTTTGGCATAAACGTCAATGTTAACGTGGGTCACCTTTTTGGCATCCCCAATACTGCCCAACTTCTGCACAATATCGACCTTGCTATCATTAGCAGCGACCACAATGACGCGACTAAAGGTCGTGTCAGGTTGATAGTTATCCTCCATCATTGCAATTTTGATGGGTTCACTTAACTGCACGCCCGCCGGAACGTAAATAAAAATCCCGTTATTCACTAATGAATTTTGTAAGCAATTGAGGCGGTCCGTAGCACCAGATTGGTTATCTACTAAGTATGATTTAATCATTTCCGGATACTTATGTAACGCGGTTGCAAAATCACAGCAAATCACCCCACCGGTGATCATTTCAGCATTGGGTTCATTACGAAAGACCCGTTTACCAATCGTTGCGCAGTTATAATGCTGCAGTTCATGCTTAGTATCATCATCAAGCGGAGTCGTCACTGCTTGGTGTTGACTAGCGTTACTAACGAAGCGCCAGGTATGATAATCCATCTTGGCAATTACTGGTAATGATAACTGGCCCATTGATTCAAAGGTAGCTGTCCGATATTGCGTCATCCATTCGGGTTCGTTATCAAATCGAGCTTCAGCAATCATGGTCGGTGATACCTGACGCATAAACTTGTCTTTAATCATCAGTCGTTCCCCCTCTTAATAAACGTCTTCATCGGTCAAATCAATGTCTAGTCCTAATTCATCCCGCAAAGCTGCATACCCGTTGTTTTCCAATTCTTCAGCTAGGCTAATATCACCGGTCTTAACGATGCGTCCACCCATCATCACATGAATGAAATCCGGTTTAATGTAGTTCAAAATCCGTTGGTAGTGGGTAATCATTAAGGTCCCTAATTGACTGCCATCCATGGAATTTACCCCTCTAGATACCACTTGCAGGGCATCAATATCTAATCCGGAATCAATTTCATCTAGGATGGCAAACTTCGGTTTGATCATCATCATCTGCAAAATTTCGTTCCGTTTCTTTTCACCACCGGAAAAGCCTTCATTTAAGTACCGTTCCACCATTGCTTCGCTCATGTTCAAAATCTTTAAACTATCATCCAAGCGGTTTAAGAACTGGCGAATCGGTTCGGGGTCATCTTCAGCCCGCCGCGCGTTCACCGCAGCTTGGATAAATTCGGCGTTCGTAATCCCCTTAATTTCAGCGGGATACTGCATCGCTAGGAATAATCCTGCCCGGGCCCGTTCATCGACCGTCTTATCTAAGATGCTTTGCCCATCGATCATGATATCGCCACTGGTAACCGTGTAGTTCGGGTTCCCCATAATCGTTTCAGATAACGTCGATTTCCCAGTTCCGTTGGGCCCCATGATGGCGTGGGTCTCACCGGTATTTATGATTAAGTTAACCCCCTTTAGGATTTCCTTAGTCGTTTCTTCTTCCTCGTCGATAAAGCTAACGTGTAGGTCCTTTACTTCTAATTTAGTCATCTACTCTTCCCCCTGGATTAATTAAAGTTCGGCATCTTTGCTTCGTAGGCTTCGATCTTATCCATTTCCTTCATCGTAATCGCGATGTCATCAAGCCCGTTTACTAGTTTGTGTTTAATTCGTTCATCAATGTCAAAGTCAAATTCATGACCGGCTGCGATTACCTTTTGTTCCGGTAGGTTAATGGTAATCGGTTGATCAGCGGGTAGCTGAGCTAAGAAATCGCGTTGTGCTTGGGGCAACTTAATTGCTAATACCCCGTTCTTGGTACTATTCATATAGAAGATATCACTATAACTACCTGCAATAATCACCCGAAAGCCGTAATCCTTAAGTGCCCATACCGCATGTTCACGGGAGGAACCACACCCGAAATTGTCACCAGTCACTAGGATTTGTGCCCCTGCCCGTTCTGGTTTATTTAAAACAAAATCAGGATTGGGAACGTTGGGTTTTAAATAGCGCCAATCATATAGTAGGTTTTTGCCAAACCCGGTCTTTAAAATGTTCTTTAGAAATTGCTTGGGGATTAATTGATCCGTATCAATATTGTTGTTCATCAACGGAACGCTCGTGGAGGTAAAAATATTGATTTTTTCCATTTAAATCGCTTCCTCTCTAATATCAATGAAGTGACCATGAATTGCAGCAGCGGCGACCATGGCGGGACTAGCAAGGTGGGTTCTTGACCCAACTCCTTGGCGCCCCTCAAAGTTCCGGTTCGAAGTTGAAGCACAGTGCACGCCAGCTGGGACGTGGTCTGGATTCATTCCTAGACACGCTGAGCAACCAGGTTCACGCCATTCACAACCGGCATCCTTAAAAATTTTATCGATGCCCATTTTTTCGGCGGTTTCCTTGATCGTCCGTGATGCTGGGACCACCCAAGCGGTTAAGCCATCCGCGATGTGGTGGCCCTTTAAGATGTTAGCCGCAATCTTTAAATCAGAAAGCCGACCGTTGGTACAAGAACCGAAGAATGCCCATTTGATATCGACATCCTTAAGGGAAGTGCCCGGCTTCAAGCCGACGTAATCATAGGCCTTCTTATCATTTGCATCCCTAATTTCAGGCGTGGTGTCATCAATCCGAATTGCCATTCCAGGGTTCGTGCCCCATGAAACAAATGGTGCTAATTGGGTTGCATCTAGGTCGATAATCTTATCGAAAGCACTTTCGTCATCGGTGTTAAATTGCTTCCAATGTTCAATTGCCTTATCCATATTCTTAGGGGCATACTTACGGCCCCGAACATAGTCAAACGTCTTTTGATCAGATTGAACGCAGCCCATCTTAGCACCACCCTCAATTGCCATGTTACAAAGGGTCATCCGTTCTTCCATGCTCATGTCACGAATCGTGTCACCGTAGAACTCAACGCCATACCCAGTTCCAAATGAAACCCCTTCGCGAGCAATCAAGCTCATAATGACGTCCTTTGCAAACACGCCATTTGGCAACTTGCCGTGAACCCGAATCCCCATCGTTTTAGGCTTCAATTGCCAAATCGTTTGGGTGGCTAGGACGTGTTCCACTTCACTGGTCCCGATTCCAAAGGCAATCGAACCAAATGAACCGTGGGTAGCAGTATGTGAATCCCCACAAACAATAATCATTCCGGGTTGCGTCAACCCGAGTTGTGGGCCAATCGCATGAATAATCCCCTGGTCCTTATGACCCATTCCAGCAAGCCGAACGCCGAATTCCTTACAGTTCTTTCCTAACGTATCAATTTGTTTTTTCGAAATCATGTCCTTGATGTTAAAGATATCAACGGTTGGCACATTGTGGTCCATCGTAGCAAACGTCCGATCAGGTCTACGCACCGGGCGGTGATTTTCACGAAGGCCCTCAAAGGCTTGGGGGGAAGTTACTTCATGAAGTAAGTGCAAATCTACATATAATAATTGTGGTGTTCCTTCCTCTCCATCAATTACATGTGAATCCCAAATTTTATCAATCATTGTTTTGGCCATTATTATCACCCCTATAAATTTTTAATTACCGCATCGGTAACTTCCTTCGTCCCGTACTTACCACCTAAATCAGGCGTCACGATGTTATCCGCGACCACCTGATCAACGGCTTTGCCAATTCGTTCAGCTAGGTCGGCCCGGTCAAACGAATGGGCTAACATCATCTTGACCGAATTGATCATTGAAAATGGATTGGCAATTCCCTGCCCCGCAATGTCTGGGGCCGAACCATGAATTGGTTCATATAGGACCGGCTTTTGATCACCGGTACTCATGGATGGAATCGTGCCTAGCGATCCAGTAATTTGTGCGGCTTCATCGCTTAGGATGTCACCGAATAAGTTTTCAGTTAAAATCACATCGAATTGTTCCGGGCTACTAATGATCTTCATTGAAGCAGCATCCACATAACTGTAGTTCAATTCCACATCCGGATAGTCCTTAGCAACCTCATCGACAACCACCCGCCAGAACTTACTGGTTGCTAACACGTTGGACTTATCAACCAGTGTAACGCGGTGGTTCCGGTGCTGTGCCATTTGAAAGGCTACCCGACTGACCCGTTCGATTTCAGCCTTTGTGTAACGCATGGTATCAAGTGCGTAGTCTGCATGTTGTTCACGCGGGGTTCCGAAGTAAATCCCACTGGTTAATTCGCGAACGATTACGAAGTTGACTGGTTCGATCTTCTTGAGTGGTGAATACTGCATCATCGCCGGTGAAATCTCAGTTGGACGAATGTTTGCAAATAAATTGAGGGCCTGGCGGATTGCTAACAACCCCTGTTCAGGCCGCTTAGGCGCAGCGTCCCATTTGGGACCACCAATTGCTGAAAGCAACACTGCGTCGCTGTTCTTGCACTCGTCAATGGTTCGTTGTGGTAATGGTTCGCCACACTCATCAATCGCATGGCCACCGAATGGCATCGTAGTCGCTTCATATTCAAAGTGCCCCGCCTTGCTAACGGCTTCTAGCACCCTTAATCCGGCTGCCATAATCTCTGGACCGATGTAATCACCAGTCAATACGGTAATCTTATTCGGCATGAACCATCACTCCCATTCGTTCCATAATCATCGCTAAGTCGTGGTCATTAACGATCGGTTGCTTATCGGCCACCGCCTTAAATGCTGGGAAGATATTGACCATGTCCTCCCTCGTCACTTCATACCCCATGTGGTTTAGTTCCTGCATGACTGCATGGGATCCGGATAGCTTGCCTAGAATAATGTGGGTAGCACCCATCCCGACTGATTCGGGAGTTAAAATTTCATATGTGTTCCGGTTCTTGAGCATCCCATCTTGATGAATCCCGGATTCATGGGAGAATGCATTTTGACCAATTACAGCCTTGTTATGTGGAATTGGCATCTTAGTAAACTCGCTGATCATGTCAGCAGTCCGCTTGGTTTCCTTTAAGTTAATGTTCGTTTGATAATGGTAGTAATCATTTCTAACCATGAAGGCAGCGGCTACTTCTTCTAAGGCCGTGTTACCTGCCCGTTCACCAATGCCGTTCACGGTGCCTTCAATTCTAGATGCCCCGTGTTCCACCCCGGCAATCGCATTTGCAACTGACATGCCAAGGTCATCGTGACAGTGAACTGAGAAGGTTACTTCATCAAACTTATCAACGTGGGCGCGAAGGTAATCGAATAATTTACCAAATTCAATTGGGTTGGTGTAACCCACCGTATCTGCAATGTTGATTACCGTAGCACCAGCTTCAATTGCAGTGTTGCAGACGGTCGCTAGATAATCAGGCTCAGTCCGCGTTGCATCTTCTGGTGAGAACTGAACGATATCGAAGAACTGTCTGGCATATCTGACCCACTTATTAATCGCTGCTAGGTTCGCTGCCTTGGTCATATGGAGCTTATCCTTACGATGAATTGGGCTCGTTCCAATGAAAACATGAATTTGTTTGTGCTTTGCATTGGCAGTGGCCTTAACACAGGCATCAATATCTGATTGCTTAGCGCGCGCTAATCCGGTGACACAAACCCGATCAACACTTTCAGCAACCGCCTTAACTGCCTTAAAGTCGTCAGGGGAAGCAACTGGAAAACCAGCTTCAATCACATCCACGCCCCACTTTTCTAGTTGCTGAGCAATTTGAATCTTTTGTGCGATCGAAAAGTTAACCCCAATCGTTTGTTCACCATCCCGTAGCGTTGTATCAAAAATTTGAATTTTCTTACCGTTTGCATTAATCATTGTCAACACTCCATTTCCATCATTTTCATTAAAATAAAAAAAACGCCCTTTCCTAAGCCTAGTTAAAATAACCAAGTTTAGGAAAGGACGCTTTAGCGCGGTACCACCTTTATTCGCTAATTACTCACATAATTAGCCTCATCAAGTACGGATCCTAATCATTAGCATCGATACTCAGACGTTGATAAAGGTCGTCACACCCAAATTTCTCGAAAAAAATTCTATCGAACCCCAGCTTTTCATTTAAGAAGTAAATACGCTGTTTCACCATGCCAACGCTCTCTAAAAAGTACTTAATAATTACTAATCTGGAATTAATCATTTTAATATTCAAAATGTAAAGTTAGAAACCAAACGTTAATTGCTATTTAAAATCGCTAACGTTTATTTAACAATGTGAAGTATAGCAAGCATGATTTTAAAAGAAAAGTCGTTGAAAATTATATCTTGGACAACCAATCATGATTTATGAAACTATATTTTTAATATAGTTTCATAAATACTAATATCAAACTCGCTAGCATTAGAATTACTAATGTTAAAAATGTTGATATATCAACATTTGATTAATAAATTGATCAAAAAAGCAATTTTTTTGAAATTTTTTTGAAATTAATCTTTTTTACCCCCATTTTGGTAAAATTAAAGCTATTTTGAATTACTGCAATTTCAAAATGGCCAATCCACCCATTTGATGATCTAATCTTTTTTAATTTTTATTGATTAAAATGAAATTCTAGATTTCACCAGGCTTGAGCAAGGATTAATTCATCTAGTTTATAATTTTTATAATTTAAACACCAAAAATAACTTTGACATATCAAATTATTTAATATATCATTCGTAACTATTAAGACTTGTAATATTAATTGGACTAATTCATAAGGCCTAATCAGCGAGCGTTCGGTTGGTGAAAGGGCGCAGGGCTTATGAACGAAAGAATGATATTGGTCGAACTGATTACGATTAGTTCATGGTGACCCCCTTTATTCAGTCAGAATCAAATTGATTAACTAGTGAATAAAGGTGGTACCACGTTCAAAAACGTCCTTTTCGATTCATTCGAGTCAAAAAGGACGTTTTTAGTTAATGGTTATTAATTTAGAAATGGAGTGGTCAATATGATTAATGCAGAAAACGTAGAAAACATCCAAGTGAACCCAAATGATGCGGTTGAAGAAACGGAAGCAGTCGTTACCGAAGAGGTAAATCAATTCATCAAACCAATCGTTGACTGGGGAAATAAACTTGCAGAAAGTGATTTTGAATCAAATTTCTTTTACTTGTACTTCTAATTGGCAATTTTTTGCCATTCGAAAGCGATTAGAATGTAAAAGAGCCTTAACTGCAATCAAGTTTCATTAATTAGTAAGCTGCTTCAAAGTAGCAGCTGATTTAAAAATCTGGTTTTAAAATTTAATCATCGGAGTCTTATTCAACGACCACTTGCCCTAAAACAAATGCTCGATTCACCAAATGATTATGTGGGACCATCATGAAATGAATCCCACCAAATTTATCAAAACCGACCCCAAAATAATTAGGTTGGTACTTGGGATGAATGTCTAGGTTCATTAGAGCAGTCGCGTGGCCCCAATAAGATGGTCCGTCCTCATACATTTGGATTGCCATTGAACTATAAATCGTGGCCTTTAAAGTAGCCATTGAAACCGTTCGTTGCTTCAGCTTTGGGCTCGTGAGATTAAACGACGGATTATCACTGTAGTTTTCCTCAGCAACATCTTTAACGTTAAAAGCCTTGGAAACAACTGGTTTAACCTTTGGATCATGCCCGGTTTTATCACCAGTGTTGTTCCAATTATCCTTACTATAAACATCTGCACTGGCTTGAGCAAATTGGATTGAATTAGTGGTCGCACGGTATGGAATTCCGCCCAATTTTTGAATCGCGGGGTTCAATATTAAAAGTGCAAACCGAGTTAATTCCTTGCTCTGTGCAAACGTAATTCGATTCAAGTTGACGGGGCGCTTTAAATCCCGTTTAGCAGGGGTAAATGAATTAATTGCCAAGCCCCGCAAGCCAATTTTACCCATCTGAATTTGGATTCGATAATTACCAATCGCCTTATTGCTAGCTGCATATTTTAATTTTTTTAGTGTGTAACCATTAGGCACTTTTAACTGGTTTTGTGGATTTTGGCTAGCTTGATAATTAACTTTGGGAATGAAAATAGCATCAGAACCAGGATCAGTTACCTGGTTGCCAATCACTTTTTGAGCTTGCGTTGGAATAAAATGATTCAAATCTGCCTGCGTTAGTTTTTGAATCTTTTGCGTGGTAGCAACCGTCGCATCATTAGTCGTTTGCGCTTTAAATAAATTAATACTTTGATCAGCATTGGTAGTTACTGAACACGTTGTTAACAATAATCCCCCCACTAGTGCTAATTCCAACATTCGGCTAAATGGTTTCATGATTTAACTCCCCCACCTATTATGTAAATTCAATAAATTTATAATAACATAGTCACCAAAAAGAAGCAATGCGCTTCCAATCAAACATTATCAATCCCATGGTCACTAAGATAAACAGTATTACAAACCCCATTTGGAATTGCCAACCCAACCATGCATTGAACGGCCCCGCTAGTAAACTCCCAATTGCTAATCCGAGGACCGGTGCTAATTCACCCTTGCCCCGTGCGGACTGTCGTTCAGCAGCAGAGTAGGATTTAGTCAACAGTGAACTCCCTGATGCATAACTGAAGCTCCAAAAGACACCAATCAAAAGCAAAGTCAACATTACGCTAATTGCATTGACGTGTAAAATACTAACCAGGGTTGCAATGATGCCAATTGCAAGCGCAAATAAAATTTGCCCCTTCATTCGAATGTACTTAGCGGTAAATAGCAATAAGATCACTGGTAAGTACATCCCCAACATATGTAGTTGCATGCCGACCATCCGTTGTTCTGGAGTACTATGCAACATCGTTTGCATAAAAATCGGGGCCCCTGACATAATTAACGCCATTGAAAAACAACTACAAAGACATAGCAAGGCCCCGTTGCGAAACGTTGGCCGTTTGACCAATGTTGCTAAGCGAACCGTTTGTTGTGGTGCACCTTGATCGGCATTCGGCTGACTTATCGTTTGGTTAACTGTCTGACGGGGTAAAAAGCTGTTCACCGTCATTGCACACAATCCCAATGCCCCGACTAGTAAATATGCGCCTGAGTATATTGGCAACAATGCCTGACTAGTCCAGGTTGCTAGCACAGGCCCCACAATTGCAGCCACCGTTCCAGCGGATAGGATCAAAGAAATGCTCCGAACTTCATTACCCTTGGAAACATCAGCGGCCACGTAACGGTAGTAATTCGCAATTGCTTGGTAGATTCCCACACAGGAAGTCCCTAAGCATAATAGTAAAAACGAGTGAACGTTAATACTAGCCCACGAGCTTAGCCCACCGAAGGCTGCGATAATGCCGCCAACCATAAATAGGGTCTTCAACCCGATGCGCCCGGCTAATTTAGGAATCTGCGGGGCAACCACTACGCTTAAAATCGAAATTAATGCCATTGGAAGCGTAGCTAATATTTTACTAGGTGCTAATTCGGTCCCCACTAGTGCTGTAATTGTCATGTCCACACTCATGGCGGATAGGTATAGTGCTTGTGAGCTCATCAATAGTCCAATTAATTTAGTGTCTTTTTTCATACAATGCCCCCTCTATTGTTAAATAGTATACCCCCCCGAAAATTATAATAAAGGCTAAATTTTACTAACATGACAAACATGACAAACCCTACTAAAATTGACAACCATGCTATGAATCGCTACTATGAGTATTGACTAATTGGATTAAAAGGACATCCAAATTAAATGCCAGGAGGGATAATTTGAAAAAGAACTGGCTACTTAGTTTAGTTTTCTTCGTTAGCTCATTGATATACGTTTTAATCGGTGCTACCCCTAGTATTTCAGAAAATATTATTTCTAAAGTTTTTCAGGCGATGCTCCTAATTTTAAACGGCTTAATTATTATGAAGATAATTAATAATCGCCATTATTAATGTCCCACTGGATATTATAATCAACTAAATGTTTAACCTAAAGGGGCTCTATCACCATTAACTTTAATCTAATGAGTGATAGAGTCCTTTAATTAGAACTAGTCTAGATATTAAATTTTACAATGGCTAACTAACAATTTTCAGAAGAAATATTCTTTTAATATCAATTCAAATTATTTCTATCATAAATTCAATTCATACGCCCATTCTTTAGTATTCCCGTCATAAACATCCTGAATCATTCCCCGATACTCAAAGCCAAATCGCTCCCCTAGTCCTTGCATGCGTTTGTTAACCGGCCAAGTATCAAATCTAATGTTTTGATAGCCCTTCATCACTGACACAGTAATTAAATTTGACAGTAAGTAAGAACCTAAATGCAGTCCATGGTATTGACTAGCCAATGCAATTCGGTGGATGGTAATATATTGCTCATTGGGACGATTCCAGCTGCCTTCAATTGTATTAAATGTGGGTTCTTCACCACCCATTAAATATGCGGTAGCAGCAACTTTTCCATCAACGATTAATACATAATTTGATCCACTTTGAATATCATTCATGATGATCTGCCGAGTGGGGTATCCATTTTGCCATTGATTGCTTCCATCAGCTTTTAGTAATCCTTGAGCATCTTTAATAATCGATATAATCGAATCCAGATCATCTTCAGTGGCAACTCTTAAATAAATTCCAGCCATATTAGTTTCCCCCTTAAAATAAAAAACAGCGCCTGTTGAAACAAGGGAAGTCTCCAACCCTCATTTCAACGGCACTGTTTATTTGGTTACGACTGCACATACCAGTATTTAACTATCTTTATTTTAGCACAACTAATTCAAAAGTGGATTAAACATGATTTAATCTGCAAAATTTAAATATCAAATAACCATTTTCATCTTATGAAGATTTAAACTGCTAATTCTATAAAATATGATATTATATATTACAGTTTTAAAAAAGAAGGGGGTATTTTATATGCTAAATGTTGATGGAATATCAAAAAAATTTGGTGAATTAAACGCTGTTAATGGAATAAGCTTTGACATTGATAATGGTGAAGTTTTAGGAATAGTTGGTCAAAATGGTGCTGGCAAGTCAACAACTTTTAAAATGATTATGAACTTTATTAAACCAGATTCAGGAACCATTAAATTTAATAATAAACCTATTGATAAAAATACATTAGATTATGTAGGATTTTTACCGGAAGAAAGAGGACTTTATCTTGATATGACAATCAATGAGCAAGTTTCATACTTTGCTAAACTACATAATATGAAAAAAGTTGATATTACCAGTAATTTGTTGTATTGGATGAAAAAATTAGATGTAAAAGGAAAGTTAAAAAGTAAGATAAAAAACTTATCTAAGGGAAATCAACAGAAAGTGCAATTAATAACAGCTTTAATTCATAAACCAAAACTAATTATATTAGATGAGCCATTTTCAGGTCTGGATCCAGTTAATATTGATATATTAATTAATGTTATTGGGCAACTTAGAAATGAAGGGGCAACTATAATTTTTTCTTCTCACAATATGAAAAACGTTTCGTTAATATCTGATAAAATACTACTTTTGGTTAATGGACATAAAAAATTATATGGATATTTAGATGATATTCGTAGTAGTTTCCCTAAAAATAAATTATATTTAGAAGGAATAGATATAAATATTGAGGATTTAGAGGGTGCTAAATCTTATATTAACGATTATCCTGGTAAAATTATTACTTTTGATACATATAAACATGCTCAAATAGCTTTGAATAATGCTAAAAATAATAATAATTTAACAGGTTATAGGATTATGTACCCTAGTCTGGATGACATTTTTAAAAATTCTATAAATGAGGGAGATTAATAATGAATAAAATATTCACAGTAGCTGAGATGCTTTTTAAAAGAAGATTTTTTTCATTTGCATACTACTGGATGTTACTAGCTCCACTTGCTATGTTGTTCTTAATATTTGGACTAAATCAATATAATAATAATCAAATAAAAGATAATAAGGCTCAAATAGCTGTTGTAGGTAATTCTAATATTAGAAGTTTATTGATTCAAAATAAATCTAGTACTTATACAGTAAGAAAAATTAATCCTAAGGCTATAAAAACGAGCTTAAAATCTAATATAATTGATGGTGCCCTATACGTTAATAAAGATATGAGCAAAATATCTTATAAATATAATTCTTCTTCGAATGCAACTAATCCAGTAAAGGAACTATATAAAAATATATCTATTATTAATTCTCAAAAATATGCAGCTAAATTGGGATTGAATATTAATCAGTGGAAACGCATAACTAGTAATAACGTTAAAATAAAAGATGTTCCACTAAACAGGGAAAAAGATCGTGTTAAAAATAGTACTTTTGCAAATTACTTTAGTGAAATGATTGTCTTCATAACATTTTTATTCTTAAATAGTTATGTAAGTATAATGTGTGCTGAAGTCGGTAAAGAAAAGGGCAATCATTTAATAGATGAAATAATTGCTGCTATTCCTGCTAAGGATCATTTAAAGGGAAAACTATTAGGGATTTCTTGGCTAATGATCTCACAAGTTATTATATATATCATTATCGGCTTTATTGCATTTGTATTTTTAAAAATGAATAATATAACAAATCCGTTTGGAATTGATAGTTATCTTAAAGGAATAAGCATTGAATATATAGTAATAGTTAGCATTCTAGCAATTCTTGCCATATTACTATTTATACTACTGTCGGTAATAATTGCTTCATTTACTTCTAAAATAGAAGATGTATCACAAGCAGCGACTATAACTTCAACCTTTGTCATTATTCCATATTTACTAAGTTTTTTAACTCAAAGTAATCCTAATTCTCTAATATCTAAAGCCTTATCTTATATCCCATTTACTAATCATACAATTATGACTGTTAGATTAGCATATGGGGTAGTTACATTTAATAATTCATTCATCGCTATCTTCTTATCGTTATTATTAGCTTTAATTTTATACAAAGTTGCCTTGAAAACATACTCATCACATATTTTTTACTACAGTAATGAATCTATTTTGAATTCATTATTAAACCTTGTATATCCCAATAATGGTAAATGAATTTTTAAATTTTATCAAAAGTGGATTTATAAACGGAGTTCAGAATATAAGCAAGGATATGATACATTCTTTGGACAAAATGGAAAGTGATTATTTAATGCCAATATTTTGGTAACTGGGACAGTACTCATTTAAAGGATCGTAAACATTAGTTCTGGCCCTCATCATGTGGGGAATTGGATTATTAAATTTTGTCCGAAATTTAATTATAGAAGCATTGATCCATCCCTTAAAAAAGGCTTTCAAATTTGACTTAGTTGCCCCTTGATATGTATTATGGAGATATAGAAAAAGAGCCCTGACGGCCATCAGGACTCCTTAATCAATACGCTGCTTCAAAGGCAGCGACTCAGTTTATAAACAGATAAACAAATTAGCCGCCCACATTGCTTCGTCAAAAGTCTGGGGCGGCTTTTTTGTTACTTTCGGTCGTTGAAATACACGAACATCGTAAACAATAACGATAGTTCTTGCATCAATAACGATAACGCCTGGTAAGCGTTCATTGTAACTAGCCCGTTGCCTTCCATTAGATTTGTAATGCATAAACATCACCTCCAATCAAAGTTGCGAGCTACCGCTCTCAAAAATGCTTGCTAATCTTAGCCATTATAACATATCAAAAATATCTACTAATCAGCATTATGCTAACGTTATCTAGTAGATCTTTCTTATTCCTGATTAAAAAATATTAATGGGCTTTCATATTTGACTTAGTTGCCCCTTGATATGTATTATATAGGTATAGAAAAAGACCCCTGACGGTCATCAGGACTCCTTAATCAACAAGCTGCTTCAAAGGCAGTGGCTTAGTTAATTAAAACAACTATAACAATTAGTCGCCCAATTTACTTCGTCAAAAGCTTGGGGCGGCTTTTTTGTTACTTGCGGTCGTTGAAATACATGAACATCGTAAACAGTAACGACAGTTATTGTATCAACAACGATAACGATTGGTAAGCATTCATTGTAACTAGCCCGTTGCATTCCATTAGATTTGTGATGCATAGCCATCACATCCAATCAAAGTTACGAGCCACCGCCCTCAAAAATGCTTGTTAATCTAAAAAAAGACATGCTAAACAGCGTTATAATAACGTTATCCAGCATGTCTTTTTTAGTCGTAATAAAGACACAATTGTATTTAGGTATTTGCGTATTATTTGCTAAGTGATAATCTTGCATACGCCAATGAACTAAATTTTTAGTGAAATCCACACTCCTGCTTTAGTATCGAATGAAAGTTTCATACCAATGCATTGTAATAATGATGGCCATTCAAAGAATCGGAATGAATTAAATCATATGAATATGCTGAGCTAGTAGATAGTAAATTAGCTGTGGATAATCAGGATAATATCTATATTTTTCGCTATCGACTAATCATCTTTTTGTTATTTTTAATGGTGTTGATATTTATAGTCAATTCGCTTTAATATTCAGCATAAATGCTGCATGTTTAAGCCATTATTACTTAATTTGCACCTTACTAGCATAATTGTAAGCGTAATCTAAATATATCCAAGAAAAGGACACCACCATAAAAATAGTCTATATTATTATCATAGGAGCACTTTGTTTAATCAAAATGAAAAATTCAATGATTTGTGCCATAATTTAATACATGCTGTAACCATTAGGAGGATGTTTAAATGTCGTACATACAATTTCTGTGGAGAAGTATCATTAGCAATCGGATTAACATCATTATTTTCTTATTAATTCCACTTTTTAGCCTTGGATTACTATTTGTTAATATCAGCAATCAAAAAAGTTCTAATCTGTATTATTTTGCTGAAAATAGGATTCAATATAATAAATCATTACTAAAATCTAAGGATGCGCAACCAGCATCAATAAGCCGATATCTGATCAAAATAAACACTAACGTTACTAATGCCATCGCAAAACACGATTGGTTAGCTGCTTATCATTTTCAAAAAATTGTTAATAATAATGATCTTCATACTGCTGATACTCCCGACTGGATAATGAAAATAAATCAAAGAAACAATCTATTAATGGACTACTTAAGTGAACACCGCATTAATGATCCTGAATCAGAGGAATATCCCACGCATAGTTTAACTTTTACAATGTGGATCAATAACATACTAATGCCCTTCATGATTACATTCGTAATGATTTTTGTGCTTAGTCGCTTATTCAATCATAAATTCTATGAATCAATTAATAAAAACCAGCTAATTCCAATAGCGGCTAATCAGCAATCAATATTAGAAATTGCATTTGGAACTAGCGGATTTTATATTTATTACTTACTATTGAACTTATTTAATTTAATTATGAGTTCCCTTATCGTTGGAACCATCCGCCTTGACTATCCATTTTTTGTAAACAGTAATGGAAGCATGAAGTACGTTCCAATCGCCACCATCTTTGGTCAGACCTTGATGTTACAATTATTACTTATGATTTTTATAACTAGCACCGTCTACTTAGTCTCACTAATCTGCAAAAAATTGATTAGCACTGTAATCACTAGCAGCGCAATCCTAATTATGCTTAGCGTTGCTACCCATATTTTTGGCTTCCTGAGGGACATTGCGCAATTTCTGCCTACCACTTATTTAGATTCGGTGGGCATTATTTCAGGAAACTCACTTTATCTAAGTAGTTCAATTGATTTTACGGATGCAATTATAGTGCTTCCAATATCAATTTTAGTGATCCTCGGTCTGATTGTAATTTTAAATCAGCACCAGCATTCTAAGGAGGCTGCATAATGACGCTACGGGTAAATAAGCTAACCGTTTCATTCCCGAATCAGCGGGTAATTAATAATTTCACATATACATTCAATGACAAGGGCCTATATCTAATCGTTGCCCCCAATGGTTCTGGCAAAACAACTATTTTCAGAGCCATATTAGGCCTAATTAATTCCAGTAATCAGGGAATTACAATTAATGAACGCCCCATTTCCAGCCAACGTAGCAAGTTGTTTTACTATGAAAGCTCAAATTGGTTCGATTTAAATCTGTCCGGATTAGACTACTTAAAATTTGTAAAATCACAATGGCATTCAACGGTTCCAGTCGAATCAGTCATTAAACTATGGAATATGCAGGGCTACGTTAAAAAGGCCATTCGCAAGTATTCGCTAGGCATGAAGCAAAAGCTCCTAATCGCAATGTATTTAATTAGTGATGCTGATTATATGATCATGGATGAGATTAACAACGGCTTGGATGAGGATAGTCGGAAACAATTAATGCAAATTTTAAATCAAATGGCTCAGTCCAAGTGCATTATCACTTCCTCACACTATAAGGATGAAATCATGCCGTATGCGAATACTGTGTTAACAATTAAAAATTGTCAGGTCGTGAGTTCAGATGATTAATTATGGGCATTTTTTAATGACGCGCTTTTTCAAAAATAAATTAAATCTTATTCTTGTTTTAGTGGTACCGGTTTTGTTAACGTTTGTGCTGATTACCAGTCTTAATAGTGGTAATGACGCCATGCAAAGTAATTTAAATCAAGCCCATTATCAAGCCGATTCGCAACAAAGTTACGTCACATTATTTAAACACAATACTCAATTAATTAAACAGGCCCACTCGAATGAAATTGCTAATAAGTTAACGAAGACTAATTTGCTCCTATCATATTTACACCATTCCCATTTAAAATACGAATCAACTGATCAACCAAAAACATCAGTAACATTGATGCAAAAAGTTGGCGTTGATTACATGATGGGCATCATTTTAATTGCTATGATTACCATTTTAGTAAACTTATTTGCCACTAACTACGTTGAAAACATCAGCATATCTACCCTAATCCCAATCGAAAAATTTAAATTCATTCTCGTGAACATTGGAGTTGGTTGCTTAATCTATGGTGGAATCATCTTAATATCGTTACTAACTGCCATGATTTTAGGGTTGTTGGGTGGTGGTTTTGGTAATTTAAACTATCCAATCAATACCATGTTGCAAAATCAAGATATTGGAGCATACGTAAACCTAAGTCAAATTATCGTTCCATTAATCGTGATTCAAATCCTTTTCATTATTTTCATGGTCATGTTTAGTTACTTAATTGTCAGCATTTTGAAAGACAAACTCAATTCGTTACTTTTCGTTAATATTATTACCTTTGGGGCACTAATCGGGATTTATTTCTTTAAACCCATTAGCAGTCTAGCGCATTTAATTCCATTTTCATTTTATAACGGATTTAATATCGCTACATTTCAACTAGGCACAAATATTAATAATGATTATCTAACCGCTACGGATGGAATGGTAATTCTAAGCAGCTCAATCGTGGTTATGTTGTTAATGATCATTGGAACAAGCATTATTGAAGCTCATAATAAAAATAAATAAATTAATATTTGCATCATTAAAAGGGGATTTTAAACCGGTAATTTGATTTAAGATCCCCCTTTTTAATTATAAAAAAACGCTCACTGGCCCAACCAATACAGCGAAAATCCCACCATCACAAATCCAATCATGGTAAGCACAATTCCAAACTTCAACAGCTTGCCACCAATACCATCCCACGCAGGCTTGTTCCGCAATGCGCGTAGCTTAAATAACCACCACCCCAGACCATCGAGGATGATTCCAATTAATAAAATGGCGTATGAAACAATCATCAAATATTCACGCACTTGATGCATATCAAATTCACTCCTTACTAAAAAATCCCGTGATTAGAACCCACGTGATTAGAACCCACGGGATTTTTAAACATTCAACTAATTATTTTTCGTATAGTTTCACTAACCCTTGAGTTCCATCATTCCCCAAGTTCATTTGATCGACCATCTTTTCATAGAGTTCCTTGGCCTTTTCAGTAGCGGGCATTGGAACGGCCATCTTTTCAGATTCTTGTAATGCGATTCTTAAATCCTTTAGGAAGTGCTTAGCAGCGAAGCCGGGCTTGAAATCCCCTGCTAAAATGCGGGGGCCGTAGTTATCCAAGCTCCAGTTATCGCCACTCCCCTGTGAAACGGTTTTAACTAGTGCATCCAAATCTAGGCCGGCTGCTTTACCGTAAGCCAGCATTTCGGATAAGCCGGTCATGGTGCCGGCAATCATAATTTGGTTGGCCATCTTGGTGTGTTGACCCTTTCCGTGACCACCGAAAAGATTCACATTTGAACCCATGGCACTCAAAACCGGCTTCATTTCATCAAAGACATCCTGTTCGCCACCAACCATGATGGTTAGGGTGCCGTTCTTAGCACCCACATCACCACCTGAAACGGGGGCGTCTAACGTCTTAATCCCCTTGGCATCAGCAGTCTTTGCAATCCGTTCTTCCAAACTCGGTTTACTGGTCGTCATTTCAATCAACGTTTGTCCCGCTTTAGCAGACTGGAACAATCCATCATCACCATAGTAAACTTCCTCCACATCCTGGGGGAAGCCCACAATCGTTAGAACCACGTCAACTGATTCAGCCAAAGCCTTGGGCGAATCCGCCCACTTAGCTCCCGCATCCATTGCATCCTTAGCATGGGCTTTGGTGCGGTTATAAACGGTAACATCATAATCATTTTTAATTAAGTTTTTGATCATGCCAGTCCCCATGACCCCAGTACCGATAAAGCCAATTTTCATCTCAATGCCCTCTTTATTTTTATTTGTTGAGTCCATTATATGCAAATTCAAACCCCGACTTCAATTAAACCGCCTTACATCAAAAACACTCCCGATGTTTCCATCCGGAGTGATTATTATTTATTGAGATTTCGTTTTAACTTATTCAATACGGCTTTAAACACCATTTTTTGAATAAAATTAGGGTGTTGCTTAGCAGCAAGGTGTAGTCCATTATTAAATTCAACCATCAAGTGCCACTTGTGTCCTTCGATAATTTCCTTCGGAGCTGATGCTGGTAAAAAGACGCCCAACTTAACTTTCATTCCATTGGGTTTATTCTTTAACTGGTGCATCCCAATAATCGTGGTGTTCAAACCATTATCTGCTAAAAACGTATCGCCTGCCATAATCAAATCATCATCATGATCAGGAGTGATGGGATAACTAGCATGCCCAGCTGGTTTTAAATCTAAATAGGATGGATCTTTGTACATGCCAAACGTTTCCACAATTACCTGCCGGCCCCCCTTTTGGGCATCAAAGTAATAGTGTTCCGGGTGAATCGTTGATGGTAGGTACAAATTATTCGCCTTAGCTAGCCCTTGGTTAAACATCATGAACTGAACCAGTGAAATATTATCAGTTTCTACCTCTACGATTGCTTGTTGTAACGGTTCATTAGAATCGGCATGCTTAGCAATCGTTTCCCACATCTGATCACTACGGTCAAGTTCCGGTCTAAAAACTGCCAATGTTTTAGCCTTCCCCATTGCTGCCCTAGTTTGAGCGAGTGCCACCTTAGCATCGGCTAAGCTTAGCTCTTTCAGCTGGTTAAGTGTTTGTTGATTGCCATTTAAAGAAATCGGCAGCCCCTTTCGATCAAAAACATCAAATACATGGTGATAGCGACTAAGTTCCATCCCCAAAATTTCTGATTCTAAAATTGTCCGTCCATCAACGCTAAATCTAATTTGATAATCTGCCATGAATAATTTCTCCCTACTAATTAATTGATGATTTAATCATAATGAAATTTAATCCCATCAACAATGGTTAAACTTGGCGAAGTTATTACTTAAGTAATATAATGAAAGCATCTATTACATAATTAAGGGGCACCTAATGGACTTAAGGGTAAAAAGAACCATCCGTGAAATTGAAAATAGTTTTATCGCATTAGTAATTGATAGGGGATTTCAGAAGGTTAGTGTTATTCAAATCGCTAAACAAGCTGAAATTAATCCTAAGACGTTTTATGATCATTTTCAAGATAAATACGACCTCGCTAAACACGTGGAAAATAATTTTTTGAACCAGTATACCGAAATAATTAAAAGCCACTTTGCTAATAATGGCGAGCAATCAGGAACTATGAACTTGGTTGCTACCGTGAATTTTATGCTGAACAACCAATCGTTGCGGCAATCTTTGGTTGCATTACAAATGATTCACACCACAAACGTTGATATTAACGTGGAGATGAAAACGTTAATTACAGAACAATTAAGTAATCACCATGTTTCTAATGATCCATTGGTAATTGAAATCATTGCTGGAATCGTATTAATTACCATTAAATACTACGTTCAAAATCCAGCTCGTTTTTCAGTTACACATCAATTAGCAGTCATTAATGAATTAAATCATATTCTGGATTCGTTCAGCCAAAAATAATAGCGGGATTCCTCAATTGAGTAACCCCGCTATTATTATTTTTTTCTAAACACAAACCTGACCAGGGCTAGATATGCCACCCAAAAACCAACTAGTAAGACTGCACGCACAATGTAGTTATCAAAAAATGCCATATCCATCCCTCCCGGTTAAATGAATTTGCCCTAAATCGTTTGGCGAACGTATGGGTCGGTACTAATCTTTTGGTCTAAGATCGTATTAGCCCATGCTTTCGCTGAGAATAATGAGTGGTCACGCCAGTTCCCACAGCTTTCTGCAGTGGTTCCCTGTACGTCCTTCCATTCAATGTCGTTAGCAATTGCTTCAAGTGAGCTCTTCAATGCCTTTGCAACGTCTTCAGTTGAATGCGAACCCCAGGTAATCAAATGGAACCCGGTCCGACAACCAAATGGTGAACAATCGATTACGCCAGTTAAGCGGTCGCGTAGCAATCCAGCCAGTAAATGTTCAATCGTGTGTAACCCCGCAGTAGGAATTGCTTCTTCGTTGGGTTGCACCAATCTTAAATCGTAGTTAGAGATGACATCCCCATGTGCGCCCTGTTCTTCAGTAATTAAACGAACGTATGGAGCGTGAACCTTAGTGTGATCTAGTGTGAAACTTTCTACTTTAGCCATAAATGAATCAACCCTTCTATTTTAAAATTTAAATTCCTTCATTATATATATTAGTTTTCTACTGTTTGCCAAACTTCATTTGCAGTATCAATGACCAACTTAATTTTCTTCCATTGTTGCTTTTCAGTCAGGTGATTCCCCTCTTCAGTTGAGGCAAAACCACATTGGGTACTCAAGGATAACTTATCCAATGGAACAAACTCAGCAGCTTCATGAATCCGTTTTACCAAATTCTCTGGATTTTCAAGTTCCGGTTGCTTACTAGTTACTAACCCTAATACGACTTCCTTACCAGGGGTAACTTCATTTAGTGGTGCGAAATCTCCTGAACGATCATCATCAAATTCAAGGTAGTAAGCATCAACATTTTCCTCAGCGAATAACGTGTGGGCAACTGGTTGGTAGCCACCACTTGCTGCCCAAGTCGATGCGTAGTTGCCGCGGCAAACGTGGGTGCTGATGCGGAGGTCATCTGGAAGATCCTTAATTGCTTCATTATTGAAACGTAGGTAAAGCTGCTTTAAGTCATCTACACTCTGACCATTTTCAGCAAAGACATTCCAAAGTTTCTTATCTGATAGAACCCCCCACGTACAATCATCAAGTTTTACGTCACGACAACCAACCTCATAAAGAGCCAAAATTAAATCATGGTAGGCTTTCCCAATATCATGAACCAATGCATCAGTATCTTTACCATAGAATTTTTCTAAAGCAGCAATGTTCGTAGGATCACGAACTAACTCGGTATATAGCTGTGCTGGTGATGGAATACTTTGTCGAGCAACGATAGAATCGTCATCCTTAGTTAAGTTGTATAGGAACTTGTATGCCGATAAGTCAGGATGGTTCGAATTGAACTTAATCTTGCCTTCTACTTGAGCAGAATCATTTCTAGTTTCCAGGTTATGGAAAAAGTAGCCGTGTTCCTGTTTAGTGTGCTTAATGCCATCAAAGCCCCAGAACGTATCTAGGTGCCAGTAACTACGCCGGAATTCACCATCGGTCACAATCTTTAGGCCGACTTCTTTTTCCTTGGCCACTAACTTGGTGATTTCATCATTTTCAACCTTAGTTAATTGATCGTGATCAATCGCATGGTGTTCAAAATCTTTTCTAGCATCCTTTAGTTCTTTGGGTCTTAAGAAACTTCCAACAATATCGTAGTGTAATGGTTGTCCGTTAAATTCTGGCATTTTAATAACTCCCCTTCGGTAATAAATCAATTCAAATAAAAAAATCCGCTCCTAGTGCAATACTAGAAGCGGATTCCCGCGGTACCATTCTAATTCGGACATTGTTTACACAATCTCCCTCACTAACGTCAAACAACGTGTGCAGTGAATAATGGTTGCCACCCCATCGGCGTTTAAATATCGACGCCGCCAAATTACAGGCCATCTTCCCGGTTATCGAATCGGTCTACTCACAGCAAACGTAGACTTTCTGAACCATCTTTAAGCGGTACTCTCCTGATCATCTTGTTTATTTGAATTCGTTTTAATTGATTGATTACATTCTACGAAGTTTGATTATAAATGTCAACACTTTTTCTAATAATTTTTTAATTGAATCATAATTACCAGCATTTTAGTTGGCCAAAAGGGCTTTAAAATCTTGATTTAGCGCCAATTTCTGACCATTATTTCAATTAATAGCCCTTCTTAAAATCAACTTGGTTAATCGCCACTTGACCATTCACATTAAATTGACTCAGGTTCTGATTAAAAATGGCGATTGATTCATCCAGGTATTCGGCATGAATCCCTGAAATGTGTGAAGTAATCAAGACGTTCTCGCGCTGCCATAGCGGATGGTCTGCTGGCAGCGGTTCCGGATCAGTAACGTCTAAGCCCGCAGCACCTAGTTTGCCATTATCAATCGCTGCTAATAGGTCATCGGTATTGGTGCTAGGTCCCCGGCCAATCGTGATAAAGATTGGTTGGTGGGTCAACCGGTCAAAGAAGGCTTGGTTGTACATTCCACGGGTTGCAGCAGTTAGTGGCAATGCGTTGACCACGATTTCAGCATTGGTAATCCGCGCATCAGCCAAATCATTGGTGCTAACCGTTTCAGTAAAGCCAGTGGCGGGATGCCCCACTGTGGTTAACCCCCACCACTTTAGCGCCAAATGCAGTGAGCAGTTCGGCAATCCGGCGACCGATATGCCCAGTGCCAAAGATTACCGCATGCTTATCCTTAATCATCTTTAAATCGTGCGTGGGTTTTACCCACCCCTGCTTACGGGCCGATTCAACTAGGAAGCGGTACTGTCCTAAGATCATTCCCACTGCTGATTCAGCAATCGGTTCGGCATGGATTCCATTTACAGTCGTTAAAATCACGTGCTTAGATTGCAATTTAGCTAGTGGATAGTAATCAACCCCCGCTGATAGCGCCTGCACCCATTTTAAACGGGCCGAATCACTATCGAGCATTTGATTCAATAATTTTTGATTATAGCCAATCATGACGTCAATTTGATCAGGATCAAAATCGGGATGTTCAAAATCATAGTAAACGTGATCGTTTTTTAATGCCGGGTTCGCATTGAACGCCTGCTTTAATTGCGCTGGGTTAAAATTATCGTTTGCAATTGCGACTAAAATATTCATGTTCTTCACCTCAAAAATACATTACGCTTATTTTAAGTCAGCGGCAATTAATTTGCCTATTTAACTGATTATTCAATTTTCATTAATATTTAGCCAAATATTCATGCATAATCAGCATATATATACATATTTTTAAAATTAATCGAATAAAAATGCAAAAATCAGTTGAATAAAAACCAAAATGGTGTTAGTATAATGAATATAAATTCACGTAAAGAACATTATATTCAAATTAATTGAATATAATTAATTGGAGGAACCAATATGCAAAGTCAATTTAACTTCTTCTCAAATCAATTCCACGGCAAGAGCATCCTTGCTGAAACCGATCTAACCCCAAATGAAATGAAATACTTAGTTGACTTCGGCCTACACTTAAAGGCAGAAGCCAAGCAAAATAACTACACTAAATACTTAGCGGGCAAAAACCTCGCATTAATTTTTGAAAAAAATTCAACCAGAACTCGATCAGCATTTACGACCGCTGCCTTCGAACTGGGTGCCAATCCCGTCTTCTTGGGTAAGAATGATATTCACCTTTCCCACAAGGAATCAGTCGCAGACACCGCCAAGGTCTTGGGTAGTATGTATGACGGAATCGAATTCCGTGGTTACAAGCAATCAGACGTTGAAACGTTGGCTAAGTACTCCGGCGTGCCAGTTTGGAACGGCTTAACCGATGAATGGCACCCGACCCAAACGATTCCTGATCTAATCACAATTAAGGAAAACTTTGGTTCCTTCGATGGTGTCAAGATTGCCTACCTGGGTGACGGACGTAACAACGTGGCCCACAGCCTACTAGTTGGTTGTGCAATGGTCGGCATCGACGTTGCCATCGTTAGTCCGGACGAATTAGATCCAGCTGATGATGTTGTAAACATCGCAAAGGACTACGCTAAGCAAAGTGGCGCTAAGATTGAAATCACTGCCGACTTAGCAAGCGGTCTAAAAGGCGCAAACGTGGTTACCACTGACGTGTGGGTCTCAATGGGTGAGGATAACTGGCAGGAACGAATCGACCTATTGACGCCATACCAAGTGAACATGAAAGCCCTTGAAATGACTGGTAACCTCGACGGCAAGCTAATCGTAATGCACTGTCTACCAGCCTACCACGATTTAAACACCGAAGTGGGCCAAGAAGTGTATGCAAAATACCACCTCAGTGAACTAGAAATTACCGACGAAGTGTTCAACAGTAAGTACGCCCGCCAATTTGACGAAGCTGAAAATAGAAAACACGGCATCAAAGCAATGATCGCCGCTACATTAGGTAATATGTACATTCCCCATCTTTAATCGAAAGGTCGTTTTAACATGAACGTTGCAATTATTGGAATCACCGGTTACGCCGGCATGGTCCTTTTCGGACTCTTACAAAAGCATCCCGGAATTATTAAAATCAACATCTACCAACACGATATTAAGGAAGCCGTGCCGTTGAAGACCCTGGCTCCTCAATACACATACTACTCAAAGGCCGTTAAGCCATACGATAGTCAGACCATCATCGATGAAAATGATGCCGTATTCTTCGCAACCCCCGCTGGGGTGACGAGCAAGCTCGCAAAGCCGTTCATCGATGCTGACTTCCCCGTGATCGACCTGTCTGGTGATTTTCGATTAAAGGATCCGAAAGAATACGAAAAATGGTACCACCAACCCACTGCTCCACAGGCTGAATTAGAGCAAGCTTACTATGGATTAGCTGATTTAACCACTAACCCTGGTAAAAACTACGTCGCCAACCCGGGTTGTTACGCCACTTCCGTTTTATTAGGCCTCGCCCCATTGATGATGAATGATTCCATCGATTTGGATAACATCGTCATTGATGCTAAGTCGGGACTATCCGGTGCCGGGAAAAAGCTAAGTGATTCCAGTCACTTCGTTCAGGCAAACGACAACCTCCAAATTTACAAGCCAAACGAGCATAAGCACATCCCAGAAATCATGGCGATGCTAAAACAATGGAACCCTAAAGTCGACCACATCCAGTTTATGACCACCTTAGTTCCGTTTAACCGCGGCATCATGAGTTCGATTTATGTTAAGGTCAAGGATGGCGTTACCGAAGCGATGCTTAAGGACCAATTCGCAAAGGTATACAAGGACCACCCATTCGTAAAGGTGGCTGACGATTCATTACCAACGGTCAAGGAAGTGGTTGGGACTAACGAATGCCACATCGGCCTCAGTTATAACCCCGTCACTAAGTATCTATTAGTCGATAGTGTCATTGATAATATGATCAAGGGCGCTGCCGGACAAGCAATTCAAAACTTCAACCTGCTCTTTGCATACGATGCCGACTACGGATTGAAATTAACCCCGGTCTTACCATAGGAGGATTTACCATGAATATCATTGATTTTAAATGGCCCAAGGGCTTTCAATCCGGCGCCGTCCACGCTGGCTTCAAGTCATCCGGTCAATTAGACATGTGTTGGCTAGCGGCTAACCACCCCTGCGCTGCTGCTGGGGTCTACACTAAAAACCAGTTTCAAGCTGCCCCAGTCCAAGTGACTAAGCACACCATTGATCAAACCCACCAGCTCCAAGCAGTTGTGGTCAACAGCGGCAATGCAAATTCATTTACTGGTGACGAGGGAATTCAAAACGTCCATCGTGAAACCGAAATGGTGGGGCAAAAACTGGGCATCGATCCTAATTTAATCGGGGTCGCTTCGACCGGTATCATTGGGAAGCAACTCGAAATGGACGTCTTCGAAAATGGTTTAAACCAGCTCAGCCTATCGGACAGCACCGCAGCCCCCGAAGCCATCATCACCACCGATACGACATCCAAAAAGATTTGTGTTGAAACGACAATTGATGGCCAGTTGGTAACCGTTACCGGATTTGCTAAGGGCTCGGGGATGATCCACCCTAACATGGGGACCACGCTTAGCTTTATCTCAACGGATGCTAACATTGATGGTGCCACCCTCCAAGCCATCCTAAGTGCTAAGATCGTTAATTCGTTCAACCAAATTACAGTGGATGGCTGCATGTCGACCAATGACATGGTGATCGCAATGGCGAGTGGCGATGCAAACAACCACCCGTTGACTAACCAGCATCCGGAATTTGCTGAATTCGTTGCTGCCTTTGACCACGTCCTAACCGGACTGGCTAAAATGGTTGCTAGTGACGGTGAAGGGGCCTCCAAGTTGATTGAAGCCGACGTGTTCCACGCCGCCAGTCAAGTGGATGCCAACCACGTTGCTAAGGCCATCGTAGGTTCAAATCTAATCAAGGCAATGATTTTCGGTGAAGACGCTAATTGGGGCCGAATTGTCCAGGCGCTTGGCCAGACCGAAGCTAAAATTAGCCTCGACCACCTTGCAATTAGCATTGAAAATACGGCCATTATCAAGGACAGTCAGATTCAAACCTTTGATATGGATGCATTAAGAAAACAACTAGCAAGTGACAACATTAACATCACCGTGGACTTAGCAGCTGGCGATTACAGCGGCGTGGCATGGGGATGCGACCTAACTTATAAGTACGTTGAAATCAACGCAGCATACGAGGAGTGATTTAAATGATCGTAATTAAAATTGGCGGTAACATGGTCAAAAACTTAACCCCCGCCTTCTTCCAATCAATCAAACAACTACAAGCCCAAGGTGAACAAATCTTAATCGTCCACGGTGGCGGTAACTTAATCTCAGCATGTGGTAATTTCGTGGGCCAGCCAGCCACTAAGATCAACGGAATTCGGGTAACTGATAAGCAAATGATGTCAATTACCGATAACGTGTTGACCCAAATTATCCAACCAGAGTTGCATAAGCAATTCGCTGCTCACGGTATTCAAAGCCACATGATGAACGCTAGTGACTATCCATTCTTATTTGCCGACTACGTTGACCAGGCTAAGTACGGTGAAGTCGGCCAAATCAAACGGGTGAAGGCTAACTACATCGACGTCATGACCGGCCAATCCGTGGGCTTATGTGCATCAATTGCCACCGGACCTGACGGCCAAAAGTTAAACGTCAATGCTGACATGGCTGCTGAAGCAATTGCCAGTATTGTCCATGCTGATCAATTAGTCCTATTAACTGACGTGCCCGGTGTAATGCTTGATAACCAGGTCTTAGACCAACTCAATCGGGATACTGCCAACCAACTATTTGAAGATGAAAAATTGATCAATGGAATGGTGCCTAAGGTCAAGGCTGCTTTTCAAGCCCTTGATAACGGCATTCCAGAAGTATCCATTACAAACGATATTATTAAAGTCGGCACCACAATCGTACTCTAGGAGGAATCAACATGACCCATTTAATTCATACTTACGAACAATTTCCCATCGAACCAGTTGATGGACACGACTACCATTTAATTGATAAGAACGGGAAGGAATACGTTGACCTAGCTGCTGGAATCGGGGTCTGTAACTTCGGCTACAGCAATGCCAAAATTAAGGCAGCGGTAGCAGATCAAGTTCAACACATCTGGCACGTTTCTAACCTCTACGAAAATAGTAAGGCCGAAACCGTTGCCGCTAAGCTCTGTCCAAAGGACTACCTCGCCTTCTTCTGTAATTCAGGGACCGAAGCCAATGAAGCAGCCATCAAGCTTGCGCGGAAGGCGACTGGCAAGGCCAATCTCGTTGCGTTCGATAACGGCTTCCACGGTCGGACGTACGGATCACTTTCCGTTACTGGCTACCCCCACATTAAGGATGGCTTTAGTCCATTGGTGCCTGATATCAAGTTCGTTGATTACAACAGTGATGCTTCACTAGATGCAATTGACGATGATACAGCTGCCGTTATCATGGAAGTCGTTCAAGGTGAAGGGGGCGTCAACGTTGGTGACTATGACTGGTTACAAGCCGTTCAAGCTAAGTGTCATGACACCAACACACTTTTGATCATTGATGAAGTCCAATCCGGAATGGGCCGGACGGGCTACAAGTTCGCCTTTGAGCAATTTGACTTAAGTCCTGACATCATCACGGTTGCTAAGGGATTAGCTAACGGCCTCCCAGTTGGTGCCATGCTTGCTAAGTCAAAGACCGCCGCCGCATTCACCCCTGGTTCACACGGGAACACGTTTGGCGGCAACAAAGTGGTCATGGCCTCAGCCGAAGCCGTGTTGGACCAGCTCACCCCTGAATTTTTAAAGACTGTTCAGGAAAAGGGTGCTAAGTTAGCCAGCCTCTTGGAGAGTGAAATCAAGCCATTGGCAAATGTAAAATCAATTTCTGGCAAGGGATTGATGATCGGGATTCACCTCGCAGATGCCCTTAAGGTGGGGGATGTGATTAGCCAACTCCAATCCGCTGGGTTCCTAGCTATTTCCGCACGTGGCAATACACTAAGATTATTACCACCACTCGTGATTAGCGAAGATGCGCTAGCCAGCGCAGTCCATCAAATTAAGCAAGTGATTGCATAGCCTTCAAATATACTGGACGCCAAATGGTCCGTTAAAATCAAAACTAAATCAGCAACCCACCCTAGTTACTTTAGGTCTGGTTTGCTGATTTAGTTTTAATTAAGGATTTACTCAGTGTTTTTTTGAATCACATCGTTAATATAACACTGCTTATCAGCACTATTATTATGTTATAATGGTTCAGATTGACAAGCAGTTTTGAGGGCGGTGGCTCGCAACTTTAATTGGAGGTGATGGTTATGCATCACAAATCTAATGGAAGGCAACGGGCTAGTTACGATGAGTGTGTATCAAGCACTGATCCTAATGTTGACGTTTGGCATGTTTTTAATCGCATTGCTGGACTACATCAACAAAAGAAGTAACAAAAAAGCCGCCCCATATACTTCTGGTAAAGTTTGATGAGGGCGACTAATTTGTTATAGTTGTTTTAATTAAATGAGCCACTGCCTTTGAAGCAGCTTGTTGATCAAAGAGTCCTGAGCGTAATCAGGGCTATTTTTCTATACCTCTATAATATCGATGCGGATATTATATGTCAATAATGATGGCTAAATATAATATTTTATCTTTATTTTAATTTTCTAACCTATGATATAATAAACCAGATTGACAAGAAGTTTTGAGGGCGGTGGCTCGCCACTTTGATTGGAGGTGATGGCTATGCATCACAAATCTAATGGAAGGCAACGGGCTAGTTACGATGAGTGTGTATCAAGCACTAATCCTAATGTTGACGTTTGGCATGTTTTTAATCGCATTGCTAGACTACATCAACAAAAGAAAGTAACAAAAAAGCCGCCCCAGACTTTCGGCAAAGTTAAACGGGCGGCTAATTTGTTATAGTCGTTTTAATTAAATGAGCCACTGCCTTTGAAGTAGCTTGTTGATCAGGGCGTCCTGACCACTACATCAGGACGCTTTTTCTATATATTCATAATATATTTATCTATTCGTGATGTCAACTATTCAAGCATTGACTTAATAATGGTACCCCTAAATTATGATTTAGTAATTAACTCCATTTTTTAGCTGAAGTTTGCTTATTTAGCCTTAGTTAAGTACTTACTCTGTAATTTTTGAATGTCAGTGTTAGTTAACCCAAGCCCCTGCTTAAGGTAACCCATCATTGAACCGTATTTCTTTTCAGCTAGTGAATATGCTTTATCTAAGTATTGCTTTTCAACGATATCATTGTAATATTCGTTCTTCAATTCCTTCTTAGAAGCCCCGTTCTTCTTCATTGCTGCCAAGTCTGCTTTCGTTGCGGCGCTCCGGTACTTGTTGGAAAGCAGGTAGTCCTTATAGATGGTCTGCTTATCAAACCCTAGTGCGGTCAGAATCAACGCGGTCGCAAATCCAGTCCGATCCTTACCATAGCTACAGTGATATAGGACGGCCTTGTTATCCGGCACCTTTAATAGCTCGTTGAATAATTTACGATATTCCTTCCGGCCGGTCTTATTAATAAAGTAGGTGTAATAGAGAATCATCCCCTTTTCACCATCTTTATTAAATACCTTAATATCTGCTTCGTTTTCCTTATCGGAAACCACCGGTGCCTTCACATACTTAACCCCCTTAATCTTCGGGTCATTAGCCTTAGCGACTTCCTTAGGAGTTCTAAAATCAACGTCAACGGCTACATGATATTGTTCAGTTAGTTTCTTGATATCACTCTTAGTCAATTTGTTCAACTGGGCACTGCGAATTAACCGCTTCGCCTTAATCGTTTGCCCCTTACGATTAGTATAGCCACCTAAATCACGAACGTTTACAGCTCCAGTAAGCTTAATCTGCTTGCCAGCTTGCTTTTTTAAGTTAGTAACTGAACTGGCGTTCGCAGTGGTGGTGACCACGTTAGTAACCGCTGGTGCAATGCTAGTAAATAATGTTAACGTCGTTACCGATCCAAACACAAATTTCTTCATTGATTGATTCATTTAGTTCACTCCTAAGTTATGATAGCTCCATTATAGCCAATTAATTTAAATTTAGGGTAAATAGAATGTAAAAGTTATGTATTAACTGTAACATTCAATAACCCCTAAAATTTCCATTTCAAACGGATTCCGTATATAAAAATACATACCATATCATGCCATCAAATCACCCCAAGATGATATGATTAAGGATAAATCAAACTAAAGGACCGGTGATTCAATGAATTCATCCCCAGCAACGTTACCAACCATTAGTAACCACGATTCCAAAATTCAAATTATCAAGGATGCCATTTCCAATTTCATCAGTGCCTTCACTGGCAATATGTTTTCAATGGCCCTGGGATTAATGCTCCTTGATCAGACCAAGCTGCCAATCAGCTTTGGAATGACCTCGATTATCGCACCCATCGTATCCATTGCATTCATGGTCCCCATTGGTAATTGGGTCGATACATATCGCCATAAACACTTACTAGTCATCAGTAGTACGCTGCGCATCATTATCATTGCCATTTTCTATGCAACGATGGGCCTGTTTTCAGGAATGGCCCTGTTTATCCCGGTAGCACTGCTCCTGACTGGCACGTCAATTTCAGCGAACCTTAGTTTAACCGCTTATAGTGCCTCCGTTCATGAACTAGTCAATGATGACTTCATCCAAAAGCTAAGTTCGATTTCACAAAGCGCTAGCGCCCTATCAACTATTTTAGCGCCGTTGTTTGCGGTGGGGATCTATAGCTTCTTAGGGTTTGATTTCTTCATCATCATGGAACTCATTGCTAATCTGGTTGCGCTATTGATTTTACTATCCATGAAATTTCATTATGTAAAGGTAGTCGAAGAACGTCCCACTACCTCCGAGGGAACCCAGTTCGCCAAATTCAAAGCCGTCCTCAGCTACATTAATCAGGAAAAAATTTTTAAATACACCATTGTTGCCGGGTTGGTAGTGAACTTTGTTTACTCATCCCTAACGGTCGGATACCCATACATCATTAAGACTGAATTACACCTGGGCAACGGGCCCCTCGGAATATTAAACGCAGCATCTTCAATCGGAATTTTAATCGGTAGTTTGTTTACAATCATGCTAAGTAAGGTCCGATACCGTTATAAGTTCATGGTGCCATTTATTTTAATGAACGTTTTTATCGCTCTGATCGGCCTAACCTTCATTATCCACCCCAGTCAGGTAACCGTTAGTATCATTGGTGGGACCCTATCAGTGCTATTTGGCATCGCCACCTCGTTAATCAACATCACGCTCCAGGTCCTGATTCAAAAAACGGTGGCCAATGATATGTTAGGCCGGGTCATGTCATTAGACCAAAGCCTCAGTATGTCGATCATGCCATTGGGGGTCCTAACGTACTCCATTCTCTTTGGTTTTATCCGGCCGGGCGGATTGATTCTAATCATCAACGGGGTGCTAATGAGTATTTACATCCTACTTTTAACCCCATTTTTCCTAAGGTACTTCAAGGACCATCATATGTAAACCACAAATGGACTCAATTCGATCATTGAGTCCATTTTTTAAATTAATTAAATTTTATTTTTTAAAATCCGTTGCTTTGCCTGTTGATAATCTTCCTTATCAATCGCACCCGAATCAAGTAATGCTTTTAAGTGCTTTAATTGAACGTCTTGATCATCACTATCATTAACTACACTGGCTTGATGGTTAACGTTTTGCGCCTGCTTATGTTGACGTCTACTGGCTAACCACATGTAAAGGCCAAAGAACACGATCACAATTAAGATTGCATATAGCATTAAAAGTCCCCCCTATTAACTAGTATTATTATAGCCACTAACTAGGTGGTAGTAAATTAATCCTTCCCATTATCATCTTGATAACACTGATAAATGGCAGCCGGATCCATCGAGTCCACATCCGATTGCTTTAAATTAGACCAGGCTAATTGCATTGCACTGGTTTGACTAATCAGCTTAGCCAGTTGCTCAGCACTGTAATTATGGTATCGCTGCCACACCCGGTTCAAAATGGTAACGACTGTTGGATCGATTTGATCGTTAATTTGCTCAGGACGCAATTGGCGATAGCGCCCAGCGGAATCCAAGGGCACGCGTAGCATCCTTAAGCAGTCCAATCCCGCTGAATGAACCTTAATCTGTCGGCTAAATAACTGCTTTTGGATGCGGTCGCTACTGCTATTTTCAGCCATTAGGTATTCAACGAATGCTAAATAGATCAGGTAATTCAGTTTGCGATGGTCAATGCTGTCCTTCGTGAGCAAGAACTCAGCTACTTCCACGGAAGTACTTGCAAAAAACGGCCGATAACCATCTAACTCTTGGCGAATAAATGCCGATTCATTTAAATCAGCAGTCTTAATTTCACCAATTTCTTCTAGTGGGATTCTAATCACCCCATTTTTAGCAATCAACGCGTACGCAGCAATCACAAACGGCTGTATTTGGACCCCATCGCTACCAGAAATCAATTCTACCGGTAGTGCGATGCAGCCCTGATCATCCATCAAAATCAAAAGTTCAAATTTGGCGTTTTTCAAGTGATCCCCACCTCCAATCTAATCGAATAAAAAAGACAAGTCTGATGTTAATCATTCCTGTCAATTAATCTGATGCTTATGTTTTAAGTAATCACGGATTTCAACGATTATCAATAGTGGCCCCCACATGAAAGCTGCCGTAAACACGGGAACTGAAAAGAGCAACCGTAAGTACCAAGCGATATAACGGGCATGTTTTTCAGGCTCAATAATTGCGGATTCAAATTCAGACCAGACGGCATCAAAATCACAAAATGGCGTCCGCTTGAAATCAACCTCACAAATGGGGTAAAAAATCAAGCCCCCCTTTAAAATCAACGGCAGCGGGGTTAAATCAGCATCCGCTGGATACGGTAGCCTGACCAATAAGTAATAAATGACTCCAGACATTAATGCAAATAACATGATGGAAGGACGGCCAAACCGTAGGATCAAGTACTTAATCATTGAACCACCCCATTCCAAATTGGTCACGGTAACAGCGGGCAAATAAATGAACCGGTAATTTAACCATTGATAATCAATCCCCTTCATTAATCCAAAGAAGCGCGACTAATTTCCATTATACACGGATCAGTTAACGTCTCCAGCCATTTTGCCTGCCAATTTAGTTTCGGAAGAGCCGGCCCCGATTCCGGGTCGGTTTAATTTGGTGAAACACCTCGGTATTGGGGTCCAATCCACTAATGATTTGATCCGCCATTTGACCAGCCCGTTTATCAATGAAGGCATTAACGTCATCAAAGCGACTTTGCTTTAACGCCATGAAAATTTGATCGAACTGGGCTGCGGTAAAGTAATCCGAATCATCCCGCAAGCTCTGATAATCGACCCCGTCATTATTACTATCATATTCATACAGGGTCTTACTACTCTTACTATTATTCAATGATTTTGGCAAAAACATTCCATTCCCCAGTGCACTAACGTGGACCGCACTTGGGGCCGGATCATATTTAAAGATTCGCGCCCGTGGAATCACGTGTTCAAATTCATAATCTTCGGATGCTGAAAGGCTATTCGAAAGATACGTTAGATTCGAATGAATCGTAATCAACGCGCGAACTTCTTGATTAAACTGCTTATGAATGTTGGGATTATCCTGATTCCAGTTATTAAATGCCCGTTTGAAGGTCATGGGATCCAACCTAGTTAGGTAGTCACGGGTCCGATGGCTACTGTAATAATCAAATAACCGCGTATCACCATGCGCATTCCAAGCCTTAGTGATGCCATCATAAACGTAATAGGCTGGAATATTATCCAATGCCGTTTTCAAGTCATGGTCGTCTAAATCCCACATACTAGCAAAGTATGACAAAATTTTGAAAGTTGATGATAGTCCATAGGAAAATTCATCGCGGTTGCCACCCTGGTGACTCGCAAAGAAGATGTTTTTTCGCAAAATCCGGGTAAATTTACTATTGATTGCTTTCGACAGGCGGTCTGCTTGATTCAAGATTGATTCCAATTGGTCTTGAATTAAGTCCTTTTGATTATGGATAATGGCAATTTTTTTATTATCAACGTCGGTGATGATTCCCATTAAACCAAAGCCAATCTCATTGACCATGTTCGGACTATCTTTAACCACTGCAAAGAGATTATCCACCACCAACTTACCAAGCGCCTTTGCAAATTCAGCTAGATTAATTTCGCGACTGTTCGTAATGTCATCCTCAGAGAAATCAGAAATGGCAAAGACTCCATCTTGAATTAGGCGTTCGTAATATTTTTTGACCCGGTCTAAAATTTCATTTCCTAATCGACTGCCAGCTGGCATTTTAATCTTTTCATCAAACCACGATGCACTTAGAATCTCATACTTATTTAACGGCACCCCACCCTTATTGAGGTTTTCATAAACTTCCGGCAAATCGACTTCGTTGCCGGTAAATTCAAGGACCGGAATTTCGAGGTGGTCTAGGTCAATATAATCATGAATGGCGGCCATTACCCGTTCAATAAATGGGGAGAGCGACCGATCAAATGCTTCATATACCTGTAGTTTCAACCGGTCGTCATCATTAACTTCAGCAATCATGGCTTCACGCCACTGGTTAAACTGATCACTACCGGATAGGATTTGATTAAAGGTTGCTTCAGTAATTGGCTGCAGATGGTTCTGAGTTAATTTTAGATTAAACTCCTTAAAATAATCATTATAGCGATCTGCATCGAGTTGTTTCCAATAGGCCACCCGGTGCTCATCGTATGCCCGAATCGTTGATAGGCGTTGTTGCCCATCCAATAAACTATACTTTGCATCCCCACTATGATCAGGGGTAATCAACAATGCTCCGAACGGAAAATCCTTATGCAGGGTCCTAAGCAGGTCCATTTTTTTGCTTTTAGTCCATACCAAAGACCGTTGGAATTTAGGCACCTTAATGTCACTTAAGTCCTTATAGTAGGATAACTTCTTATAGTCATAATTACTCAATTTAAAGCCCCCCTAGTGCCAAATGATTGGAACATCGGTCCCTAATTGTCTTTGCCGTTCCAAAATATCAGTTTGTTTCCAGCGTTTTTTATTATCAATAATGTGGTCCGCAATTTGCCCATTAATTGATAACTTCGACTTTGCTAACACCTTAACAATTGCATTTAAATTAGTGGCTGCTTTTTTACCGGGGATTAAATTTTTTTCAATTATTGTCCAGTTGCCGATTGCATTTCTAAGCTCTGGATATTCAATTTCATCATTAATCCTAAGTGGTGAATAAATCCCGTTCGTAAAGACAGTTCGATACATTTCGTCAGCATTTTCAAAGAGATTAAAGCTTTCAAAATAGATGCTAGCTAGCAAATAATTCAAGACCCATCGTTTGGGCCCCTTTAAACCACCATCCTTTTGAAGCGTTGAAAATGCAGATGCCACTTCAGCATCACTAACGTTATATTGGTTTAATTCGGCCACGATGTCCTCAGCACTTTGTAAGTCCCCATGCCAAATCTTGATGGCAACGTTTGAGAATGCATTTTCTAAGGTATTCGTGGTTTTATCACAGATCAAGCGGTACCTAGTAAATACCGAAAGCACCTTATTGAGCACCCGCAATACTGTATCATTGGATAACTTAGCGTGTTCTAGCGCTAACACGATTGGGTAGTACAACGTAAAGTGGGTTTTACTAAGGATGTCTAGAATCCGGTTAATCCGTTCATCTAAAAAGTACTCATGATTGTCAATTAAGGCGGCGTATAAGGACACCAAGTTAGTTGATTCATTAAGAAATGCCGTTGCCTCAGGCTCGGTATTTAAATTTTTACTGATTACGCGGTATAACTTATTTTCAGTAATGTGACCATTTTTAGCCATCCAATATGAACGAATAAACTTATTAATTAACTTACTTTGACTCCCTAGCGTTCTGGCAATCTGGTTCCACTTGTGACTAGCGAAGTCCGTTTTCTCTGGATTGGTACTAAACAAGGAGAGAATGTGGCTTTTAATAATGTCGGAAGCGGTTAAATCAGCGCCCCGGCTATTTAAGGTTTCAAAAATGGTAAACGCATCCTGCCGGTTTGGTGCGATGACCTTAACAATATAGAAACGATTGAAAAATGCATCAAAAATTTTCTTCAGCCGATTCACCCGGTCGTTAATCCGTAAGGTCTTGATTTCCGCATTAAGCTGCCGTGCAAAGTAATCATAAGCCTTCCACATGTTATTGATTGCTTCATTATCAGTCTTCTTGTCGTCAAGCTGGCGGCCGTTTTTAATCAAATTTACAAGTGCTGCTTGCACATCATCTTCATCACTTGATTTACTAGTGATGAGTCGGTCCCCATTGTCCAATGCATTATCACTCTGCTGAAAAATTTGGCGACTTTCGGCAAACCCATCAGAAGTGTCATCATTATCACTATTAAGGCCACGTTTTGCTTCATTCTTCGTTTCATTCGAAATATTTTTAATTACCGCCAATAAAATTTGGCTGGTGGTGACCCGTTGTTGACCATCAATAATTTCTTGGCGATTATCGTGCGCAAAAAAAGTAACCAACTGGCCAAAGAAATGGGAATCACGTTCGCCGTTGGCGACTTCAATTAAGTCGTCCCATAAATCAGTGATTTGATCAATCCCCCACGAATAACCACGTTGGTAACTGGGAATCCGGTAACGGTTATCGCGAAATAAATCGGCAATACTTTGCACCGTTGGATTCACCTTTTCTCTAAAATCCATTTTTTCACCCCATGGACAATTGTTCTACACTTGTGGATCAATTGTCTTTTTAGTCTATTTAAATTTTACCAAAGTTAGATCTGGGGCGCTAGATCAGGGATCAAAATAATTCGAATTAATTAATGGTACGAAAAAAAGGCCAAATCCCGCATGAGGATCGACCTTAGATATACCATGAATTAATATTGTCCTGTATTAACATACTGGTATATCAATAATGATACTATATTTTGAGCATAAACAAAAGTAAATTAAGCAATGTAAATGCTTTTTAACATTCTGTAATAGTCAATTTTGCATTTTTAATTGTAATATGATATATTTTTCATATGAGAGGTGATTCATATTAATTCCAAATTTAATATTGATGAGCAGCACTTATTAGAGGTGCAAGCAATCTTCAAAATGCTCAGTAACATTAATCGTTTAAAAATTTTATACTTATTAGATGGCCAAGCATTGAGCGTTAACCAAATCGCTGAAGCAATTCAGTTAGAGCAATCAGCGGTTTCCCATCAATTAAAAATTTTACGTGATTTTCAATTAGTTAACGTGAATCAGGTGGGGAAAAATAAGGAATATCAAGTTGATGATCCACATATTTTTGACATCATTAACGAAGCAGTAGAACATTCTGATCATGTGATGCGGGGGGTTGAACATGGAAAATAGTCACAGCAGGATTGCCAAAAGAGCATTGATAGTTGAATTTTTTTCAATTAGTTGGATGTTAGTTGAATTTATGGTCGGCTTTTTTGCAGGCCTTAAAGCGCATTCCATTTTACTAATTGCATTTGGATTGGATAGCGTTTTAGAAGTAATCGCTGGCAGCATCCTAGTCTGGCGGCTCCAAAAGGAATTTAATGGTGAAGATGCCACTAGCATTAAGATTGCTGAAGAACGTGCGGGTAAATTGGTGAATTGGATTTTAGTGCTTCTATCCATTTACATTGTCATTAATTCAGTTTTTGATATTGTTACACGTGAAACATCAGATAGTAGCATGGGTGGCATTTTAATTTCAGTGGCATCGTTAATCATCATGCCAATTTTAATCGTAATGAAACGTAAATTAGGCCATCAACTAAGGTCGGAAGCATTAATTGAAGAAAGTATGTGTAACGTTACCTGTGCATACCTCGCAGCAACGGTGTTAATTGGAATTGTCCTCACCCAGTTATTTGGACTCTGGTGGGCAGAATCAATTGCAGCGCTGGGGGTGGCATTCTTGATTGCAAAGGAAGCCATTCCTGAATTACGAGAAGGCTAAAAAACGACTAGGAAATTAATTCCCAGTCGTTTTTTCATCTAGATCTAAAGCGCTGATTTCACTCTTTCTAACCTTAATTAGAAAATCAAAAACTTCCTGTTTAGTATATTGATCATAATTATCAATCCATAATTTAATCGATGCTAAAATCGCTCCAACAGAATAATTTGCAAATAACTTCATTCCTTTAGAATCATCGCTTTTGATTATATAGTTCCATGATTCATATGACATTTCCAAAAACAATCCAACTAGCCGCTGGCTAAATGCTGGATCACCATTCCTACTAAATAAAAAGGCTAAAATTTCATGATTCTCATCAATAATTGTTAATAGGGTAAAAAAGAACACCCGTGAAATTTCAAAATTCTTGATTTCATGAATTTTAGTTTGGTATAACATCCGTTGATTTAACTGGATCCTTTTAAGAACTCGATTTTCCATTTCATTAATTAAATCATATTTATCCAAAAAATGCCGGTAAAAAGTACTCCGGTTAATATTTGCTTCATTAATAATATTACTAATTGTTACATGGAATAAGCCATGCTCCTTAGCAAGTTTAATTGTGGTGCTAATAATTAAATCATCTGTTTTAGCATTTTTCTTTATATATTTCGCCATTTATAACACCTCGTTATTTATTTTAGTGGTTTAAAACCAAAATGCAACAAAATGATTAATTTTAGTGATTGTAATCAAATTTACCTAAGCATAAAATTATCCTTAGCATAATCATAATGATGTAAGGAGAATTAATATGAATAAAGAGAATAACAGCGCTAAACAAAGTGGAACTGGAATCATCTCAGCCATTTTGTTAATTGGGACATTCGCGTGTGTCCTTTCACAAATGTTACTAACCACTGCCCTGCCCAAATTAATGACGGCTTTTGACATTAACACTTCAACGGTGCAATGGTTAACCACTGGATTCTTGATGGTGAACGGAATTATGATTCCGATTTCGGGATTTCTGGGACGGCGTATCAATACTAAATGGTTGTTCCTTGGTGCAATGACCGTGTTCTTGATTGGTTGTATTGTTTCCTATGTGGCCCCAAACTTTGCCATCCTATTTGTGGGAAGAATTATCCAAGCCTTTGGGACTGGGATTATGATGCCGCTACTACAAACCATTATGTTCTCTTTGTTCCCACCAGAAAAAAGAGGAGCTGCCCTTGGGCTTGTTGGAATCGTAGTCGGCGTGGCCCCCGCAATTGGTCCGACCCTTTCCGGTTGGATCGTTGATTCGTTCAACTGGCGGGACCTGTTCGGAATGGAAATTCCAATCATTATTGGTGTGATCATATTAGGATTAATCTTTATGCGCCCGGTTCTCCCAACTACGAATGAAAAAATTGATATTGCATCAATTGTACTATCAACAGTTGGTTTTGGTGCATTACTATACGGATTTTCATCCGTCGGAAACGACGGTTGGGGCTCAACGACGGTTATCACTTCATTAATCATTGGAGTCGTCGTGGTAGCAATCTTCGTTCGGCGGGAACTTAAACTCAAAAAACCATTCTTGGAAATGCGAGTATTCAAGTATCCTAAGTTCACCCTTGGGACCATCTTAAGTACAATTATGATGGTCGCCATGTTCGGAGTGGAAACAATCCTACCTATCTACCTACAAAACGTCCACGGCTTAAGTGCACTAGATTCAGGACTGACCCTATTAATCGGTGCATTAATGATGGCGCTAATGAGTCCCATTACTGGGAAGGCATTTGATAAATTTGGTGCAAGACGGCTCGCAATGGTTGGGGTGTTGCTTCTAACTGTTGGAACCATTCCATTTATGTACCTCAATGCTACGACCCCAGTTGCATTTATCGTAACCTTCTACACGATTAGAATGATCGGAATTGCAATGGTATTAATGCCCGTTACCACTTATGGAATGAATGCCCTTCCAAATGAATTAATCTCAGATGGAACGGCGGCTAACAACACGGTTAGACAAATTGGTGGTTCGATTGGATCAGCAATTATCGTTTCTATCCTGTCTAACGTCACAAGCGATGCTAAACCAGCCCATCACTTGCTAACCCAAAATCCGATTGCATATAAGGTTCAAGCCATCAATGCCGTTATCGATGGTTACCACGCAGCATTTCTATTTGCCGCAGCCTTTTGTATTCTAGGATTAATCGTAACGTTCTTCTTAACTGACAAGAAGAAAGCTAAGTAGGGAGGAATATTAAATGATAATTGTTGCACTATTAATCGGGGTGTTCGGAACGTTCATTAGTTTCGTCTACATCAAGAATATCCCGCTCAGAGCAATCCTGACGACGTTGGGATTAGTAATTTTATTTGGATCAACCTGGGCATCGATTGCAAATGATAACAGTCATTTCATGATGGATAAGAAAACTACCACCACGAATCGTCGAATCTATGCGACCCAAAGTAAAAGTGGCCTAAACCTAATGGTCTACCAAAATCTGGGTACCCAAAAGAAACATGACGTCCAAACCTATAAGAAGACTGCAGACCAGAAAACCCCTAGCCACACCCAAGTGGATGAATTCACGACTAACAAGATTAAGTACGTTAGTGGAAATCATGCAACTTTAAAAACTACCACCACGAATTGGGAATTTACTAAGGCCGGAAAATTTTGGTTCGGTGCTAATAACTGGAAGTTAGGAAATGATAAAAGCGATTTTAAACTGGTTAAACGGGTAAATACGTTCTCCATTCCAAAGAGTTGGATTCATCTCTCCAAAAATCAAGCCCAACAACTAGCTAAGCAAATGAAGAAATCTCAAACTAGTACTAAGCAACAACAAGCAATGATTAAGCAACAGGGACAGGCATTTGTTCAGGCGAAGCTAAAGGCTGCCCTAACTCAAAATCCAAAGTTAGCAACTGATAAAGCGGCCCAACAAAAGTTAGCTAAACAAGCTGCTGCTGAGTTCAAACAACAATTAGTCCAAAAACAAACCGCGCAATTAAAAAAGACGGTTAAGACCTTTAAGGAATAATCAAAAACCACCCAATTGGGTGGTTTTTTAGTTACATATTTAATTCATACGCCAATCGTTTTGGATCGCGGGGTTCATTTACCTCAATTATCCCTCGATATTGAAAGTTAAAATGCTTTCCAATCGATTGCATCACCACATTAAGGCGGTGGGTGTCAAAACGCACGTTATGAATATTATTTACAGCAGCAATTGTAATTAAATTCGCAAAAAAGTAGTTACTTAAATGATGGCCGCGGAACTGACTAGCAATGGCGATTCGATGGATGGTGGCATAACGATCATCATCGTTTTGCCAGGCCCCATCAATATCATGGTAACTAGGTTCGGTGATAAATAATAATGTAGCAGTGCCGGCCACCTGACCACCATCAATTAAGACGTAGTTCGTTCCGTTTTCAATATCATTCCGTAGCGTTGACTCATCTGGATAGCCATCCTGCCATTGCGGACTCCCACTATCGCTTAAAAACCGCTTTGCTTCAGCAATGATTGCCATAATTGCCGGAAGGTCAGTTAATCGCCCCGGCCTAGTATAAATATCAGCCATCTAATCGCTCCCTACTTCCGAATCATTTTAATATGTGGAGTCTGTTCATGGATAAAGACATCCCCTTGCGGGACGAATCCGAACCGTTCGTAGAACCCCTGCTTATCAGCCTGCGCAGTAATTATAATTTCACGATGACCGGGATAAACGCGTTCAATTTGTTGCATTAAGTACTCCATGAGCTGCTTACCAATCCCCTTGCCACGAACTGCAGGCACCGTTAACACCCGCCCGAAGTCCAAATATGCACCGACTTCGTAGAACCGGGCGTATGCGACTAATTCATCATGCTCGTTGAATCCTAAAACATGGTGCGCAGTTAAATCTTCCTTATCTGCATCCACAAACGTCCGCTGTTGTTGAACACAAAACGTTTCAGCCCGAATGTGGTACATTTCCCAAATTTGGTGGTTCGTTAATTCATTAAAACGACAGCAAATCCATTTCATTGTTAAAACCCCTTTCTTTACTGATTATTTAGTAAGAACAACCAAAGGTCTTAACAAGACTGAACGCACCCGATCAATTACAATCACAATGATGTTCATCTTTTTAGCTCGGACTAAATAATTAATCATTGATTGCATTTGACCACCACCCTACTCATTAATTATTAATATTATATCGCGCTTTATCATAATTTGTATACAAAAAATCTCCGGTTAATTCGCTTAACTGGAGATTTTAGATTTAACTATTTAGCAGTATTTTTAGACTCTTCGCTATTAATGGCTTGCTTTTGGTTCTTCGCAGCAGCATTAATTTCAATTTGATGTTTCAAATCTTCATAGCCAGGCTTCCCAAGGAGGGCAAACATGTTCTTCTTGTAATCTTCAACCCCTGGTTGATTGAATGGGTTAATTCCATTCAAGTAAGCAGAAACTGCGATTCCAAATTCGAAGAAGTAGATCAATTCACCTAAGCTGTAAGCGCTTTGGTCCTTAACGTTAACCACCATGTTTGGCACCCCACCATTAGTGTGAGCCAAAATAACACTTTCGAACGCCTTTTCATTAACGTAGTTCATGGTCCGCCCTTCAAGGTATTCGATTCCATCACCGTTATCGCCGGTCTTTGGAACGTCAACATCAAATGGTGGTTGTTCAATCTTAACGACCGTTTCCATTAGGTTTCGCATTCCTTGTTGAATATATTGACCCAGTGAGTGCAAATCAGTCGAAAAGTTAGCGGAACTAGGGTAAATGCCCTTATTATCCTTTCCTTCGGTTTCACCAGCTAGTTGCTTCCACCATTCAGCTAGGAAGCGGAGGTTAGGTTCGTAGTTTTCCAAGATTTCATTGGTATAGCCCTTCCGGTACAGGATATTCCGATAGGCTGCATATTGTAACGCACCATTTTCAGTCAATGGCTTGGTGGTGTAGAAATCCTGTGCATCAGCAGCTCCCTGCATTAATTCATCAATATCGACCCCTGAAGCAGCAATTGGTAATAATCCCACCGGGCAAAGGACGGAATAACGGCCACCGATTCCATCTGGGATAACAAATGATTCATATCCGTTAGCAGCCACTTCTTTTCTTAAAGCACCGTTCTTAGCATCGGTAGTAACGTAGATCCGCTTCTTAGCGTCATCTTCACCGTACTTTGCAACCAATAACTTCCGGAAAATCCGGAATGCGATTGATGGTTCAGTCGTAGTCCCTGACTTAGAAATGACGTTCACTGAAAAGTCACGGTCACCAATCAACTTCACAAGGTCATGCACGTATGAACCACTAATTGAATTCCCAGCGAAGATTACCTGTGGGAAATCACGTTGGTCATCTGGTGTGGATTCATAAAAATTATCATGCAAGAAATCAAGGGCCATCTTAGCACCTAAGTATGAACCCCCAATTCCAATTACTACTAATACCTTTGAATCTGATTGAATTTGCTTTGCAGCCTGCTTAATTCGGTCAAATTCTTCCTTATCGTAATCCTTAGGAAGGGTCAACCATTCACGCATTTCACTTTCAACGCCGGTTCCGTTGACTAGTTCGTCACGAGCAGTGTTTAACATTGGCTTAATTTCATTTAATTCATTGGGTTCAACAAAGTTTGCTAATGCTGATTCATCAAATGATACGTTTGTCATAAATACTCACCTCATAGTTATTGATATCACTCATTATTTTACTAGATTTTAACAATATTATCCTTGTAGTATTGCTTAAGGGCCAATGAGAAATTCCCAACGGTTGCAGAACCATTGTGTGGCACCTTTGGCATTTGAATGTATTCATTCAAATCACCAACGGCAACGTAGTCGTTAAAGATGTTCTTGAAGTGCACCCGCACCATGTCGAGGAATTCTTCACTCACAACTCCACCGCCGAAGATAATTCTTTCCGGTCTGATAAATAAGGTGGCTTGAACTGCGGCTTGGGCAACGTAGTAAGCAACGTAATCCCATGCAGGATCGGTCAATGGAACATCCTTCCCCTTCTTACCAGTCCGGGCATCAAAAGTAGGTCCGGAAGCAAGCCCTTCAAGACAGTCGCCATGGTATGGACAAATCCCCTTGAAGTCCTTATCCCCTTCAGCACGCTTTAACTTAACATGTCCAGCTTCAGGGTGGCCGATATAACCTAAGAAGTGCCCGTTATTAACGATTCCGGCACCCACTCCAGTTCCAATCGTGTAGTAAACTAATGAGTGCACTGGGTTGTGGTTCTTGATCGAGGTAATGTATTCACCATAGGCAGAACCATTAACGTCAGTCGTCCAGTACATTGGAACATCAAAATACTTCTTCATCGTTCCCAAGAAATTAGTATTAGACCAGTGTTTCTTTGGTGTATCAGTAATGTAGCCATACTTAGGGTTATCTACCCGGACTTCGATCGGCCCAAACGATGCGATTCCAATTGCTTTAATGTCCGGAAACTTCTTAAAATATTCTACACATTGGCCAAGTGTTTCTTCAGGCGTCGTGGTTGGAATATGCACGCTATCTTTAATTTCAAAATTTTCGTTACCGACTGCACAAACAAACTTAGTTCCGCCGGCTTCAATACTTCCAAATAACATCGTAACCACCTCTGATTGGTTAAAATTATTTACTTAAATCATTATCATTGTTAATAATTGTAGATTTACTTTTCTACAATTACAAGATAGCACCATTTGAAAGCGTTTTCAATCAGGAAGCCTCATTATTTTTATTTTTTATTTTTTTAAGTGAAAATAATTGAAAGCGCTTTCGTATTGTGCTATTTTTAAACTGTAAAATCATAAAATAATAAAACAACCTGTGAAAAGAGGGATCGTCTCATGTTACTAGGCAGCATTGAATTTCGTGACGATGAAGTAACCTGCGCCGTGGGTGACGGCCACGTTAATATTGATGATAAAGTTGATTTTCCATTATCAGATCCAAAGGAAACCCTGACTAAGGTTATAAAATATTTTCAAAAATTTGATAAAATTAAGGCCGTGGGGGTATCCTCATTTGGTCCGTTAGAGTTAAGAAACTACTCATCTAAATATGGGTATATTCTAGATTCATCACGTAAAAATTGGTCTAATATTAATCTATTGGGAACGTTAAAGCAATATATTAACGCCCCGATTTCATTTACCACTGATGTAAATAGTACCGCATATGGTGAATACATCAGCTCGATTTTGGCCAACCAGCCGACACTGTCATTGCTATACCTCACAATTAGCAAGGGGGTTGGTGCCGGAATTGTGAATAACGGTGAACTAATCGGCTACCAGGGGAGCCCTGAAATTGGGCATATCAAGCCCAAACGGCATCCAGATGATCAAACGTTCAAGGGCACTTGCCCATACCAAGGTGACTGCCTAGAAGGCTTAGTTTCAGAACCAGCATTTCAGGCCCGTTTTGGCAAGAGCTACAAGGAAATTTCAATGTTTGAACCCATTTGGGACATTGTTGCGTATTACATTGCCCAATCTGCATTACAAGCAACCCTGTTGATTCGACCTGAAAAAATCATCATTGGTGGCGATATTGTAAACGAAGTGGAACTAGCCAAAATTAGGGTGCAATTTCAGAAACTACTCAATGGCTACGTTGATGTCGGTCCCATCGATGAATACCTAGTTGCACCATCTAATTCCAATCGGAAGCTAGCAATTATCGGTAACCTGTCATTAGCTAAGAAGGCATATTACTCAGAATCTGATGAATACGCTGAATAATTAAATCAAAAATCCTGCTACCTTAAAAAGATAGCAGGATTTTTTAGTTGGTTCCCATCGTAACCGGTAATTAATATTCCTTCACGCCATTTTTATAAACGGATTTATCTGATTGTTGAACTGCCCTCACATCAGTCAAGGGGTTGTCATCAAGAATGATAAAATCGGCTACTTTCCCATCTTCAATCGATCCGTAGTCACTATCAATTCCCATGAGTTCGGCAGAATGATATGAAGTATGAAGGGCGTCAAAATTGGTGAATCCTTCCTTAGTCACTAATAATTCAATTTCCTTCGGGGTGGTCGTCTCAAAATTGTTATATGGCGTCCCGGCATCGGTTCCCAATGCCATCTTGACTCCCCGTTTATATGCCATGTGGATATTTGCATATAAATTGTCGATTGCAGCATTCATCTTATCGTATTCCCAAGCTGGTAAATCCTCCGCACCATAGGTCACTACCGACCAGGCAGCCACCACGGTTGGTACCAAGTAAATGCCGCGTTCCTTAATCTGTTCAACTTGCTTTTCAGTAACGTAAAAGCCATGTTCAATTGAATCCACGCCCGCATCAATCGAGTTTTGAATCGCTGGATTGGCCTCAGCATGGGCAGCCACAATCGTGTGCTTATTATGGGCTTCATGGATGGCTACTTTCATATCTTCCACACTTAATTGGGCTTCATCCATTGCATCCCCTGGTGACATGACCCCGCCACCAGCCATTAGCTTAACGCACTGCGCACCCCTTTTGAAATTTTCACGAACTTTCTTCCGCATTTCATCTTCAGAATCCACAATGTACCCACCATTTTGATAGTCACCGTGCCCACCAGTCATGGTGAACGCCCGGCCAGATGCCATGATGCTAGGAACATGCTTAATCTTGCCCTTATGAATCAGTTCATTCAACTGCACATCGACCCCATACGTACTCCCGCATTGCCGGATGTACGTACAGCCCGATTTTAAAAGCTGCTGTAAAAAATGAATTGCGTCCACGACCGTTTCAGGAAGTGCTTTACTAACCCCACCATCACTGGTGGCTGGATCATCGGTAATGTGCGTATGGGCATTAATTAACCCGGGCATTATGTACTTCCCGTTAACATCCACCGCTTGATCCACTGTGGGCATTTGACCACTGCCTACTTGAATGATTCTGCCGCTTTGATCATCTACGACCAACCAAGCATCACTGTGGATTGTATTATGCACCCCATCAAAAATATTTGCATTAATAAAACCAATTTTACTCATTCGTTATCAAATTCCTTTCAATTTAAAAGCGCCCCGTAGCAAAATGCCAAGGGACGCTTAAGATGTCATATTACCCATTTTTATCAATTTCGTAATCATTATTAATGGGAATTAATCATTTACCACAACTGAATTGATATCAGCTAATCCCATTGATTCTTTATATAATTATGATTAATATTTTATCTTGCAATTTTACATAAGTCAATTTAATTCATTATCGTGAGGAATGATAATCCCATCATATCAACTAGCATCATCCATAAATTTAAAGATTACAAAATATAATCATGTAATTGGATAAATTAAGTTTACTTATAGTCGATTTTAGCATATCATTATACCTAACTTATACCTCAAAGGAGGAATTTACTATGTTTAGTAAAATTGGACAAGCTATTTTTGATAACGAAGCAGTATCAAAGACTTCAGATTTCAAAATGGGCCTAGAAGTTGAAATGGATCGAGCTGATGAAACCGGCCATCTCAGCACCGAACCCTATCCAAATATGATTGGTGATGAAACTACCAACCCGTGGATTACCAATGATTTTTTGGAGGCAATGTCTGAGGTTGTTACCCCACCCGCTAAGAATGCAATTGATGCAGTGCACTACCTATATAGTATTAATACATCGTTAAGAACCGCTTTATCCCCCGGTGAGATGTTATGGCCACTTTCAATGCCACCGATCATGCCTAAAAATAAGGATAAATCATTAATTGCGCATACCACACCTAAAAAACAAAAGTACTTTGAAACCTGGTTAAAAAAGCACAGCATTTCTGAAGGAGCTCCTTGTGGAACCCACGTCAATTTAAGTATTAGACCCCACATTATTGACTTAGTTTATAAAAACTTTCCAAATCGTTTTCAATCTAAGCAAGAAGTTAAAAACTACCTATACATGACAATGGCTCAGGGATTCATTAGATATCGGTGGTTAATTACATACCTATTTGGTGCAAGTCCAATTGCTGAGGAAAATTATTTTGACAGTGATAATCGGCCTAAGCATCCCGTACGGAGTTTACGACAAAGTACCAGCTTTGGATTTGGTGCTAAGTTCTTCGCGGACTATACGAACCTAAATACGTATGTTGATTCAATGAACGAAGCCGTTAAAAATAAAACCCTGCTAACGACTGCGGAAGGTCAGGGCCCGGTTAGACTCCGTGGTGATAATGATTTGGATAAAATGAAAAAAACTGGAATTCAATACATTGAGTTGCGGATGCTCGATCTAGATCCAAGCAGTTCAATTGGGATTCGGACTGGGACCCTTCGTTTTCTACGGTTGATGGCCAGTTACTTTATCATGAGCCCATCATTAAAACCCAGCGAAGTTGTTAAAACATTAGCCCGGGCCAATGAAATGAATGATACGGTCGCACTCGAAAAGCCGAATGAATGTACCTACAGCATTCATGCTAAGTCATTGATTCGCCAACTCAAATTCTTTGTCAATTCCATTCAAGCGGGCCCAGAATATCAAGAAATCATTCAAGATATGGGGCTGCGGGTGAAATATCCTGAGTTAACCCCAAGTGGGCAACTCCAGGAAAAGATCAAGGATAACTCGTTGGTTGAATACGCAGTTGCACTTGGTCGTGATTACCAAGACGGTGCGCTTCAGGCACTACGACCATTTAGAGGCTTTGAAGATAATGACCGGCCTACTGCTGAAGATCTTAAGGAATACCTTTTTGGTGGTAGTTGGGAAGTCTAATTAAATCAAAAAAGAACTAAGTGATGGATTCAATTCCAACCACTTAGTTCTTTTTTAATTAAATGGATTTTTCCATTAATAGATCACGTTGGTGTTCTGAGCCCATGATAAATTCATGATCACCAAATTGTTTGAACCCCTTGTGGGCATAAAATCCCTGTGCATCTGGATTATGTTCCCAAACCCCCAGCCAGACTTTATTCTTATGGTGCTGCTTGGCTTCTGAAATTGCCTTATCATAAAGCTGCCCACCTAAGCCCTTGTGTTTAGAATCAACATCGATGTAAATCCGCTGAATTTCAAGTGTATCAGCACCCATTGGTTCAGTTTGAGCATCACCGATATTAACTTTTAAATAACCAACGATTTCTTGATCCAGTCTTACAAAATAGAAGAATGATTCTGGATTTTGAATCTCCTTAGTTAACTTATCAATGTTAAAAGCCGATTCTAAGTACCGTGCCATATCAGTAGGTTCACTATCAGCAGCGAATGTATCGTAGAATGTTTTACGACTAATCTCCTGAAGCTTCCGAACATCATTAACAGTACATTGTTCGATTAATGCTTCGATGTTAAACATCTCCCCGTATATCAGATGCTTTAATTATAACAAAAATTCAACTTAAAAAAACCTTTATCATTGTTATGAGCGTTTTACTAACCAATTTAATCAATCTATGATAGTATAACTAAAGCTTACAAATGGTAAGTACACAATCAAATTATGAGATTTACAGGAGGCTATTATTATGAAAGTAAAAGCATCGGTTAAAAAACGTGACGAAAATAGTCAAGTGGTCCACAGAAAGGGCCGCGTATATATTATTAACAAGAAGAATCCAAAATTAAAGCAACGCCAAGGTTAATCTTAATTTAAGAACGGGGGAATTAACTAATGAAGCAATATGATGTCATTTTTATCGGTAGTGGTCACGCCACCTGGCATGGTGCAACTAAGCTAGCTGCTGCTGGTAAAAAAGTAGCCTTAGTTGAGGGTGATACCCTATTTGGGACCTGTACTAACTACGGTTGTAACGCCAAAATGTTATTGGACGGACCTGCCGATTTAATTCACCAAACCCATGCATACCAACAGACTGGCTTGACGGGGGAAGTTAAAATTGACTGGCCCAGCCTAATGAAATTTAAGCACCAGGTCTTAGATGCAGATCCTGATCACCATTCCATTCGGGAAGCTTTTCCTAAAATGGGGATTGATATTATTGATGGTTGGGGGCAAATTAGTGATGCCCACCACGTTAAAGTGGGGCCGGACGAATATGAAACTGACTACATTGTCATTGGTTCTGGACTACGCCCTGCAAAATTAGAGATTCCAGGGAAAGAATTTCTCCACGATAGTCGTGAATTCTTGGACATTCCAGAAATGCCAAAGCACCTTACATTCATTGGTGGTGGCTTTATTTCATATGAATTTGCCGACCTAGCCCGTGCCGCCGGTGCCGAAGTGGATATTATTAGCCATTCCGACCGGCCACTGCGGTCATTTTACTCTAAATACGTTCAAAAGCTCACACACCAGTTAGCGGACCGTGGGATTAATTTTGAATTTAACCAGAGTGTCACCTCAGTAACTAAAACTGACGATGGCTTGGTGGTCAAAACTGATACCGGCAATGAAATTAAGACCGACTACGTCTTAGATGCGACTGGCCGAATTGCAAATTACGAACAGCTGGGGCTAGAAGCATTGGGCATTGAAGCTGATTCCAATGGCATCACCGTTGATGACCACCTGCGGACCAGTGTTCCTAACATCTTTGCAAGTGGTGACGTAGTTAAAAAGTCACAACCCAAGTTAACCCCTACTGCCGCGTACGAATCTAATTACATTGCTAAGTTATTGTTGGGTAAGACTGACCAAGCCCTCAGTTACCCCCCAATTGCTGAGATTATCTTCGCCCTGCCCCGCCTTTCCCAAGTCGGGGTTAAGGTTGACGCCGTTAAAAATGATGATCAATATCAAATCAAGCGGATTCCATATGGACGGGTCGTCTTTGAGACCAAGAACGAACCGACCGCGGAAGCAACCGTTGTTTTGAATGCTAAAAATGAAATTGTGGGTGCAACCGTATTGGGCAACCAAGCCGGCCCACTCGCTAACTTATTGTCAGTCATCATCAGTAAGCACATGACTCCTGACGACGTTAATAACGATATGATCATGGCGTTCCCTGATGAAAGCTTTGGACTCTTCCAAATGCTTAGCGGTGAACTCCCGGGCTAAAAACCCAAAAATGCACCTCAGTTCGTTTTTGAACCGGGGTGCATTTTTGAATTGAAATTAATTTTGATCGTAATCGGAAATTGGCTTCGAGCCACCAACTAAGGTTTGAATCATTAAATTACCACCATCATTGACCATCTTACCATGCCATTCAAACACTTGAATATGGTCAGGATTGCCATTAGACTGCACAAAATCATACTTTACCTGGAAGTTAACCTGATTGCCACGGGTCGTTAAATTTTGCACGTCCATCGTTACTGAATCCACCTTATCATTGTTGCTTTGTAAGTGAACCCAATTGGCAAGGTCTTGGTACCCAGCGTTATCAGTCCCATCAACGAAGTTATCTGATATATCACTGGCATCCCCGCCGCTCGATACATCATCAGCAGCGGAACTAAACATTCCACTTAGTAATGAGTTTGCATCGTTTGCTGAAATATTGGGATCGCTTGCTGAACTATCAGCACTAGAAGAATTGGCAGCACTAGAACTAGCTGATGAAGCACTAGCTGAATTTTTACTACTACTACTTGATGAACTGCTAGCAGCTTGTTGATTAGTTCCTGGCGTCAAAACAAATTTATAAGCAGCATAGCCACCGACAGCTAGCAATAAAACAATAATGACAATCAACGTGATTACCAATCCGTGCCCGTGTTTTTGGGGCTTTTTTTGATCATAATTCCCATTATAATCGGCATTGTGGGCCTCACGACTCATTTGAGCATCGTTGTTTTCAGCCCCATCGTAAATATGATGTTCTGCACTGCTATTTTGACTGTTTTTAAATTGATACCCACAATTTGGACAAAATTCAGTATCTTCAGCTACCTTGGTACCACAATTTGGACAAAATTTCATTTTAATGACCTCCCATAAACTGCCTTAATTATTTAAAGTGAACTCAAAACTGGCAGAAAAACGCCTAATATCAATCCTAGTATAGATAAGAAAATCGTTATGATAATAAATTCAATCACAAACGCAATCAGCATTGCATAAATTTTATCTAATCTGCCATGATCATCAACAGAAAGAATCGAATATACAAATGCAATTAAGTATCCTAAATAAACAAATAGCATCAACACAAATGCAGGAATTATTAAAATCCCCAATGATAACAATAGTAACACTACCAGTTCAATTAGTAATCCATAATTGGAATAAGCCGCAAATTGATTCATGAATTCCCCTAGTGAAGTGGCGTCATTGTAAGCGACCTTACGAATTACAAATGGAACTAAGATTGTTATCAACAACATTAATAACACACAAATATATAAGTAGATGGAAGTATGGAACATAATCGAACCATACTCAGAACTGCTAGTAATTGAACTTCCAATTGAAGATGAATTGCCAATCCCTAGGAGCCCTGAGATGCTGGAAGTCGTTGCATTTACAGCTAACTTAATCCCTTGGACAATATCTAAGATGATCAACAAGGTTGAAATCATAAATGATGTTAATCCAAAGTATCTATGTGTGTTCGTATTTCGTTTCGTGGGATGTTTCAAAGTATCCAATAGCCACTGAAAGTAGTTTTTGGAAAACTTTTTCACCTGACTATTTCGCACATTTGGTTGTGGATTAGCTGAATGAGCGTCAACCTGTTGATGGGCACTAGCCTTTGGTTGTGATGAATCAGTAGTTTGATTAGCATCGCCCCCATTATTTTTAACGCTAGCTGATGACTGATTGGTAAAGTTATAACCGCAATATGTACAAAATTTCGAATTACGATCTACCTCTTTGCCACAATTAGGACATTTTTTCATTATTTAAAATCACTCCAAAATATTTAATATATTATAATTTTAATTGACAAATAGTTTTAGTTCAATCATTAATTCAATCTATAAAATAATTTGCATACAATCAACTTTATGATATAATTACAGATGATATTTATTATAATGCAAATTAATTCATCAGTTGATTTATTTTCAGCTGGTAATTTAAAGAAGAGGCGCTCATTTGAGCGCCCTTTTTTATAATCAGAAACCGGGAGGAATTCAAATGAAGAATCCAAAATACGACTATGATGTAATGTTTATCGGTGCCGGGCATGCGTCAGATGGTGCTGGATTATTAGTCCAAAACGGCTATAAAGTAGCTAAGATTGAAGCCAACCGGGTGGGTGGGACCTGCGCGAACTGAGCTTGTAACGCCAAGGTCGTTTTAGACGGTGCCGTTGAATTAGCACGGACCCAAGAACGGCTCAGCAAAATTGCTCAGGGGAATTTAAAGTTAAGCTGGGACGCAAATATGGAACACAAGCACCAGGTAATCCGGCCCCTCGATAAAAACATGGAAAAACGCTTCGTTAACGCCGGCATCGATGTAATTCGTGGTTGGGCAACGTTGGTGGATGACCACACCGTAGATATTGACGGCACTAAGTACACTGCCGATTATTTTGTTATTGCCACTGGACTGCACCCAAATCAACTTTCGATTCCGGGCACTGAATTGGCCCATGATAGCAAGGACTTCTTAGACTTGGCCCCGCTTCCAAAGCGGATGACCATCATTGGCTCTGGTTATATCAGTATGGAATTTGCCACAATCGCAAATGCCTTTGGCAGTGATGTAACCGTAATGATGCATGGTGATCGAGCCCTCCGCAAATTCCATGAACCATACGTTCGAAAAGTAATGGCTGACCTTGAAACCAGGGGCGTTCGATTCATCCCCAATGCCCAAGTCAGTGCGTTTACAAAGGATGGCGATCACCAATTCGTTGAATATGGCGATGGTCAAAAATTAGCAACCGATTGGATTTTAGATGCAACCGGTAGGAACCCGAACCTCACTGGCTACGGACTGGATGCATTGGGCATTCAATATAGCGATCGGGGAATTACCGTAAACAACAAGTTACAGACCAATGTTGAAAATATTTTTGCTGCTGGTGACGTTGCAAATACTGATCAACCTAAGTTGACCCCTACTGCGACCCACCATTCTAACTACATTGCTCATTTCATCATGGGTGATACCGATCAGGATATGAAACCATACGTAGTGCCGACGGTTACGTTCACTTCCCCACGGATCGCGGAGGCGGGGGTCTCTGTGGAAACTGCTAAGGCCCATCCGGATCAATATCAGTTAGTCGAAAGTGACGTTACCGGGGCCTGGTTCAGACAAATCAACCAGGACCAAATTGCGGATCAAGCACTAATCTTTGATCAAGATGATCACTTAGTGGGTGCGACTGAGGTCAGCGAAGAAGCAGAGGATTTCATCAACGGCGTATTGCCAGCAATTGCGCTTAAGCTAAATCGTGAACAACGCGAACAATTGGCTCCACTATTCCCATCCATTATGCATGAGGGATGGAAGAATTTAATTTAATTTAATTACAAAATGGTATTGCCTTAATTAATTTTTAATGATATATTAATACTAATTTAAATCGAACGGAGGAAACGTTGCTATGTCATTTGCTTTTGCCAAAACTGAATTTTGTATGTGTTCAATTTTAGTCGACATTGACGGTAGCAATGTTTCTAAAATCTTTTTGTGCTAGTTAGGTTGATTAGTTGAACACACTTATCGATTCGGACAATAAAAAGAATTTAGAGGGGTTCCGTCGGATGTCGCAAGACATTCGGCGGGACCCCTTTTTGTTTGATTAAATCTATTTTGAAATATTGGAGTGAACATTTTATGGCAACTAGTTTAAAGAAAATCAGTAAAATTGGCTTAACCGCTGCAATTGCGGCATTGGTGCTTGCTGGATGTGGCAACAATAAGGGCGCATCTGATTCCAGCTCTAAAAAGACGCTGAACTGGATGAGCCCAGCATCAATTGCCAGCCTCGATCCATCCAAAGCTGTTGATCAGGTCAGTGATCAAACCCTTTACAATAGTAATCAAGGACTATTGGTCCTTGCTGGTGAAAACAAGGTTGCACCTGGAATTGCTAAAAGTTACTCCGTTTCAAAGGATGGGAAGACGTATACGTTTAACCTAAGGCATTCAAAGTGGAATAATGGTAAGCCATTGACCGCTCAGGACTTCGTTTACGGGGTCCAAAGAAGTGCGAACCCTAAGACCGCCTCACAAATGGGCTACTACCTTGGTAATATTCAGGGATACGATCAAGTTCAAAAGAACGCTAAATTATCAACATTGGGCGTGAAAGCTGAAGGCAAGTACAAGTTAGTCGTTCACCTAGTAAAACCCCAGGTTTACTTTAAGACACTAGTGACGCTCCCGATTTTCTATGCCCAAAGCGAAGCGGCAGTTAAGAAATACGGCTCCAGTTACGGGACCTCTAGTAAAAAGATTGTTTCTAACGGTCCGTTCACGGTCACGAACTGGAGCGGTAGCAATGATAAGTGGACGCTCAAAAAGAATCCGTACTACTGGGATGCTAACGCTACGAAGTTGAATAACATCAATTACCACGTGGTTAAGGATCCTCAGACCGGCTTAAATCAATATCAAACCGGTAAGTTAGATGAACTACAACTATCTGGCAAACAACAGGTTAAGAACTTCAAAAACAGTAACCAACTAATCAAGCGGAGCACCCTTTCCATGAACTACCTTTCACTGAACCAAAAGAAAGTGCCGGCACTTAAAAACTGGAAGATCAGACGGGCGCTCTCGCTTGCCATCGACAGAAATCAACTGGTTAACGACCTCCTCGGTAACGGGTCCCTACCAGCTAAGGGCTTCGTTCAACAACACCTTGCCTCACGGAATGGCCAAGACTTTGCCGATGCCGCTTACGTTCCGGATGCGGTTAGTTATAACCTGAAAAAGGCTAAGCAACTATGGAGTGAAGGCCTTAAAGAAACTGGCTTGAAGCAGGTCAACGTTTCAATCTTAAATAGTGATGATGATACTAACAAGCAATTGAATGAATTTCTCCAAAGTCAATTACAAAAACTTCCTGGTTTGAAAGTTTCCAATCAATTACTTCCGCACACTACCGTCACTGGATTGACCCTCAAGTCTCAATATCAAATTAGTGTCTCTGGTTGGAACCCATCAATCACCGACCCAATTTCACCACTACAAACAAAGTTATCTAACAACCCGATTAACACTTCTAAGTGGAACAATCGTCAATATGATGAATTAGTAAACCGTTCCAAGGATCAAGATGCAAATGATCCTGCTAAGCGGTGGGACGATCTAGTTAAGGCTGAAAAGATCATGATGAACGATCAAGCAGTCATTCCGCTCTACCAATCAAGCCTACCTGAAGTAATCAAGTCCAATATCAAGGGCATTCAGTACTTCCCGAACGGCCCCATCTGGGACTTTTCAAAGGCCTATGTAGATTAATCTAAACTAAAAATCGTCATCAGCAATTTAGCTGATGACGATTTTTTATTCATCTTTAAATTGATTAAAGTTATCACTAATGAATTTGGCTGATTTGGCTAATTTAGCGTGTTCATCATCCGTCAAATCAATTGGCACGTCTTCAATAATTCCATGCCGTCCCACAATCACCGGATAAGACATGTAGTTATTAAAATCAGGACGGTAGTTCGATACCACCACTTCCGTATTGCCGTCATTAAGCACAATCGTGGCTAACCGGGTCGCAGCAGCGGCAATCGCGTAGTTAGTGTACTTTTTACCAAAGAAGACCTTATCCCCATCAACGACCGACTGTTTAGATAACGCATCCAAATCAAGATGGCCATCCTGGTTTAACTCAAACATTGAATGGCCCCGAACGGAAACGGTGGACCAGGCAGTAAATTGCGAATTACCGTGCTCACCAAGGTTAAAACCATTCACGGAGCGCGGATCAACGTTAAACTCCTTGCCGACGATCGTCTTCATTCGTGCAGAATCTAACATCGTTCCAGTGCCGAATACCCGGTGTTTATCAAACCCAGTAAACTGTTGATAGACTTGTGTAATCACGTCACACGGGTTCGTAATCACAATTAAAACGCCTGGATAATGCAGTGCCTTTAATTTGGCACTGACCTGCTTAACCTGTTTGATATTAAAAACCATTTCAGCAAATCGATTCCCATCTTCTTCCAATCCAATGTTCCCCAACGCAGAAATAATGATATCAGCGTTACGGAGTGCATCATAATCATTCATGATGATGTTCGTTTTCGTTGCCAAATTGGGCATTGCTTGTAAGTAGTCTAACCCATCAGCCTGCAGTTTTTCTTCATTAGCATCAATTAACACTAAATCATCAACCAAGCCCGAAACAATAATTTGATGGGCAACCGTTGAACCAACGTGTCCTAATCCAATTATCCCGATTTTTCTAGCCATTCAATCCACCCCTTTGATTGTTGCTTCAATTATAATCCTAATCGACTATTTATGGTACGGGGACCCCGCATTAATCATGAATGCCCGGTAGATTTGCTCGGTCAAAACTAACCGCATCAATTGATGTGGTAATGTAAACCGACCGAATGAAATTTGGGTATTAGCGCGCTTTAACACCGCATCCGTTAATCCTAACGATCCACCGATTACAAAGGTGATATCGGAATGCCCATAGGTTGCCAATTGATCAATTTCCTTTGCAAATTCCTCAGATGAACGTTCCGTTCCTAAGATTGCTAACGCAAATACGTACTCCCGGTCATTAATCTTACTTAAAATGCGTTCGCCCTCCTTTTGCATTACCACATCCATTTGAGCTTGGCTTAGGGACTCAGGAGCTTGTTCATCAGGCACTTCAACGATCTTGAATTTACAGAATCGTGATAGTCGTTTTGCATACTCTGCAATGCCCGCTTTAAAATATTTTTCCTTTAATTTACCCACTACGACTAATTTTATGTTCATTTTTATGCATTTTCCCCCTAGTTATCCACAGTTTTTGAAAAACCTGTGGATAACTTGTGGATAACTCCACTATATTTTGTGTTTTTAACTAAAAACCATTCCACATATTGATTTTGATCAAGTGATTATCATCAATATGTGAATAATTGAATATTAGTGATATTAACAATGAGTAACACGATTGTTTCACTATTTACACTTTGCTATTTCACAATCCAATCAATCTAACTTCTCTATTGATACTAGCATATTTAAATTCACAATAAAATGTTTTTCACAAACAATGTGAAACCCATTTAAGGAATGAATATTTAGCCAACAAAAAAGCTTGATCAAATCTGATCAAGCTTTTGATGGATTTATTTTAGGTTACTTTTCATCATTCGTTAATACTGCTGGTGAAAAGAGATGGTCGATTTCATCAATTGGCAATAGGTGGTCTTCGATAGCAACCTTTTTAACGGATTCATTTTCAGAAAGACTCTTCTTAATTAGCTTCGTGGTCTTTTCATATCCGATCTTAGGGCTCAAAACAGTAGCAGTAACCGCTGAATTATCAACGTTTTCAGCACACTGTTCGACATTTACCTTTAAACCGTTCAGACAGTTATCAACAAACGTCTTAACCGCCATCGTCAAGTGTTCCTCACCAGTTAAAATGCTCTTAAACATAATGGGCTCAAAAGCGTTCAGCTCTAGTTGACCCGCTTCAGCAGCCATTGAAACCGTGGTATCGAAACCTGCTACTTCAAAAGCGACTTGGTTAACCACTTCTGGAATCACTGGGTTGATTTTATCTGGCATAATTGATGAACCAGCTTGCCGTTTCGGAAGCGCTAGTTCATTTAAGCCCGCTTTAGGACCACTCCCTAGTAACCGAAAATCGTTGCTAACCTTAGATAGATCGAGTGCCAATGTCTTTAACACTCCTGAGAAGGTAATGAAGTGGTCACTATTTTGAATCGCATCAATCAAGTCGGTATCAGGTGCTAAATTCAGTCCCGAAACCACATTAATTGCATCCACAATGTGCTCTTGGTAGTATTTAGAAGCATTGATCCCGGTGCCAATCGCCGTGCCGCCCATACTAACGGTCTTTAATTCATTAATTGCTGAATTAATCCGTTTTAAATCCCGACCAAAGAGGGTCGCATAGGCATGAAAACTCTTTCCGTAGGTTGTAGGAACGGCATCCTGTAATTGGGTGCGTCCCACTTTAATTGTATTTTGATATTCATCGCTAAGCTTTTTAAATTGTTTAACTAATCTTTGCACCTGTTCACATAGTGGCGTTATTAACTTCAACATTGCCATTTTACCTGCAGTTGGATAGGTATCATTAGTGGATTGACTCTGGTTAACATCATCATTTGGATGAATTTTAACCTCTGGGTGGAGACGCATTGCCACGTTAGCCACAACCTCATTGGTGTTCATATTAGTGGAAGTTCCTGCCCCACCTTGAATTGCGGGTACGATAAATGCTGATTGATCATCGTCATGTAATAACTTATCACATGCATCAACGATTGCTGATGCCTTAGCACGATCTAACGTTCCTGCATTCGCATTAATTTGTGCTGCTGCTTTTTTGATTTCGATGTAACTTTGAATTAGTAAATGATTCGTTCTTTCCTTAGTAATAGGGAAATTACCCACTGCTCGTAACGCATGAATCCCATATAAAGCATCATCAGGTACTTCCATTTCACCAACACAGTCTTTTTCAATTCGCATCAAAATGCATCTCCTTATTTCGCTTTATGTTATAAAACGTTACATTAAGTATACATGATTAAAAATATTTGTCAATATTCTAGTTCATTTCATGTTAAAATGTAATTATTAATTGTTAAATGATTGAGGGGGATGCTTTGAAACACACCAGCAAAATTATTATGATGCTAACCATATTTATAATTGTTACCATTGGCTTAGCTGGGTGTCATAAAAGGCCCACTTTGATAAAAATTGGGATCATTGATACGGATGTTAAGCTTTGGCAACCGACCGTTAATAAGTTAAGACGCCAGGGAATCGATTTAGAACTAACCCAGTTCAATTCATATGGGCAACCTAATAATTCCCTCTTCAATAATGAAATTAACATCAATTCATTTCAAAGCCAGGCGTTTTTACATGCATGGAACCATACAAATCATGGTAATTTGGTTGCGATTGGGAAAACATATAGTGCTCCGATGCGAATCTATTCACGAAAAATCAATGAGTTAAAGCAATTAAAACAAGGTGATACCATTGTCCTCCCCAATGACGATGCGAATAAAGCGCGGGCATTAAGATTACTTCAATCTGCTGGGGTCTTAAAACTAAATCATGCTAAGGTCCCACAGGTTAGTGATGTGATTAAAAATCGTCATAAATTCCGCTTCTTCACGGTTGATGCCTCCCAGACGGTTCGTGATATGAGCGATGCTACCATTGGGGTCGTTAATGATAATTTTGCAAGTGCTGAACACCTCAATCCCAAACGCGCCCTTTATTCTGAAAACACAAGGGAATTAAGGGATAAGCGTAATATTAACGTGATTGTGGTAAATCAAAAGGATCGCCACAAAGCAATTTATCGTAAAATTGTTCGAGCGTTTCAAACCACTACCAATCAAAAGGACCTAAAAACAATCTCAAGCCAAGATATTAATCCACAATGGTAAAAAAGCCGTTCCTAATTTAATTAGGAATGGCTTTTAATTGTTACACGTGAAACATTATTACTTATTAGAACTTTCGCTACTACTGTTAACCTTTAACTGTGATGATTCCTCAGTTAATTTAACCTTTGTCGTCTTCTTATCTTCACCACGGTAGTAAGTTAATGAAACCGTGTCACCCAACTTATAAGTGTAAAGAATATTTCTGATTTGGTCTTGGTTGGTAATCTTCTTGCCACCCAATTCAGTAATTACATCATACTTCTTTAATCCAGCGTTACTTGCGGGAGAATTAGAATTAACTGACATTACTACTGCCCCCGTGGTCACGTTATCAGGTAACTTCAATACTGACTTGCGATCATTGCTTGAAACGTTAGCTAAATCAACGTATTCAATTCCCAATGCAGGGCGTACAATCTTACCACTCTTAATTAATTGATTAATAATCTTAATCACTTCATTACTAGGAATTGCAAATCCAATTCCCTCCACGCTAGTTCCGGAAGTATCAGAAGATAGCTTCATGGAGTTAATGCCAATTACTTGTCCAGCCAGGTTAATCAACGGACCACCAGAATTTCCGGGATTAATTGCGGCATCGGTTTGAATTACGGATGCATAGTTCCCAGTCGTCTGGCCACTTTCGGTAGTCAGTGGCACCTGCCGATTTTTAGCCGAAATAATTCCCTGAGTTAGCGAAGATGCGTAGTTCGTCCCTAATGGCGAACCAATGGCAAGGGCGGTCTCCCCTACCTTAATGTTATCTGAATCGCCAAAGGAAGCGACCTGGGTCACCTTACTAGAACTAATCTTAATTACGGCTAAGTCGGTAACGGAATCCCGTCCAACAATCTTAGCCTCCATTTTTTGTCCGTTGCTTAATAATACTTGTAAAGCGTTTGAGCCAGAGACCACGTGGTTATTGGTAACGATATAAGCCGTGTCACCACTTGTTTTGTAGATTACTCCTGATCCTTCACTGGTGGTTTGCAAACTAGATTTACCAGCAGTCCCACCTGAACCAAATAGAGAAGCAAATGAATCCTGTGATGAACTGACCCGCTGTAAATTAATAACGGATACTACCGAATTTTTAACATCCTTAAATGCCTTTTCAGCTTGGGTCTGCACGTTTACCTTTAAGTTACTACTGCTAGTCGTTCCACCGGCATTCGAGCCAGTGGGTGCGGCAACTTCTCCAGTGATTGGATTATCATTTTGGAAATATGAGATTCCACCATACGCAATCCCACCACCAAGCAATCCCGCTACTAGAGAAGTCAAACCGACTTTAAATAGTAGAGATGTTTTCATAGTCAGCGCGTTAGAGCAACGCTACCTCCCTTGTTTTTATTAACTATCATAACTAATTTTTCAGTTAAAAAGATAGCATTTTAATTTATTTTTACTTTTTTATAAGTTTATTAATTTCGTGGGTTTACAAACATCGGTATCATATAGATGAAAATCATGTTCAACGTTAAATCCACGGTTAGTTAAAATTTCTTCAATCGTCTGATGGGCAACTAGTCGTGTGTTATTGTGGTGACTGCGGTGGGTAAGAAACACCGCCTTAGTAGCATTACCAATCACCTTTGCTAAAATTTCACCCTCATCTTCGTTTGACATATGACCCGTGTCACAAATAATTCGTTGCTTTAGTGGCCACGGATAGGGTCCATTCATTAACATTTCAACATCGTAGTTACATTCTAGTGCAAACGCAGATGAATTTTGAATGTGGTGTTGAATCGTCTCTGAAATGTACCCAGTATCAGTAATCAGCACAAACCGTTTCTGACCGCATTTAAATAGGTAACACTGTTCAGATGCAGCATCATGTGAAACCCCAAAACTCTGGACAGTTAGTTCACCAAACGTTTGGATCGTCCCAACCGGAAACAGATTCCGTTGGGATTCTGGAATCTTACCAATTGAACTGGGCAATGCATCCCAAGTCTCTTGATTAGCAAACACCTGCATTTTAGGACAGCGCCTAGCAAGGACCCCCATCCCTCTAGAATGGTCAGAATGTTCATGGGAAATAAATAGCATGTCGATATCATCAACTGAGCGATCAATTTGTTTAAGTAATTTTCTAATTTTAATGCCACTTAAACCAGCATCCAAAAGAATTTGATGCTGGTTAGTTTGAATATATGCGACGTTCCCAGAGCTCCCGCTAGAAAGAATGGCGACGCGCATTAAGTTTGAATCATCATTCATCTAATCACACGTTCCTAATTATTTTACATATCTTCAATTGTTGTTTTTACACTATCATCATTAATGATTGAGCCACTGAACGCGTTGATACATTTAATTTGATAGCTACTGGAATTAGCCGTTTTGTAAGCAATAATCCAGGTCGGAATAAAAATATAATTATTCTTAACCGTAATGTAGCGCGTATATGACAAACTAGTCCATTCAACCTTCGAACTATTAGGAATTTCATTATATTGGTACAACGCACTCAATGCCTGTTCTTCAGAAATGGTCTGGGCTTTTTCACGTAAAGTAGTAAGGTTCGTTAGGTAGGTTTGCGTGTACCCCACTAACCTTTTATCCCCGTCATCATCATTAATTTTAAAGCGAATTTCACCAAAGTTAGAATAAAGCTGCGAACCAAATGCCTTTTGGACATAAACCACGGTGGAACTATCGGATAGTTGACTATTATATTGATACTGACTCCCGTTGATAACGAACGAACTACTCTTGATGAGTTGGTTTAACTTCTCCTCAGGATGGGATGAATACATTGCAATCGGACGCTTAAATGTACTCTGCAGGACGTGATTGCTGAATTTAGTAGTTTGATTTTCCAATAGACTAGCCTCCTGGTTAAACGTATCATTACGATTTCCAGAGAGGTAATAACCAGTCCCGTTATTTTTAGCTGGGGTCTTTAGCGTAATTTGATCATTTCGCATTTCCTTAATGATATTAGAGTTCCCAGACCCATCATCTTGGGATTGGGGATTCATATTCTGGTTAAAAATGGAGAATAGCATGATATCAATGATTACAAATGTGATTAGAAAAATGATTTGAATCCGTCTAAAATTCATATGCTACCCTCCATTACCGATTGACTGAAATATCATTGTAGTTGATCCAAGTATTACCATATCGAATATACCAAGTAGGAATTAAGTTCACCAAAACATTCGTTTTAGCACTCCCCTGCCAACTGTAGCCAAGCTCAATTCCATTAATCTTACTTTGCTTATAGCCAAGCGCCTTCAATTTACTTAACACCGCGTGCGTGCTTGGTAATTTAACGTCTGGCACCCAACTTGGAACTGGAATTTGTAAACTAGCCATTGAAAATTGATACTTCAGTGACGAATTATCAACTACCTGCATCGTAATCGAACCCGAGTTGATATTATTAAAAATAGGGAAGCCTTCAACATAGCCCCGATAAGTAGCGATTTGTTTTTGTTCGTTATAACCAAAATACTTAACATTATCTAACGATACTCCTGAATTGATCAATGCATTGTAATTACTAAATAACAGTTGATTTAAGTTACTTGGAATTGATTTTGGCCGTTCATCGACATACTTAACGTCATTATTATTATAAAACGTAACCTGCTTAGAATCTTGATCATTATAAACCGTTCCGTTCTTTTTATGCTTAACGTTAAAGTTTTGTGATTCACCCAGTAGTCGAATTACATAGTAGTTTTGTTGTTGAACGTTCACTAAATATGCATATTGTGGCATTTTCTGATTCTTTTTAAAGTAAATTAACGGCCGTTGATTAAACATCCCAAATGAAACGCTAATTCGTTTCATCTTAGTGTTCAAAAATTCATTTAAATCACTAAGTGAATGCTGCTTCACGGAAACGGTATAAATTTTATAATCATCGTCACCCAATAAATAAATGTGTCTAGAATCATTTAACGGAATTACCACCCGGTTAATCTTCCGATTAGGAAAATTGCTAAAACGCTTATTCACAAATTCATTTAAAATGGACATCGAAACCGCACTCGAATAATTTAAGATGTATGCATTCGGCCGCTTTAACATCTTCAAATAATCATTTTCGGAATTAGATGAAGTGGATTGAATCCGGGCATCCTGAAAATTTTGAATATCTTCACGAATTTCACCGATTAAGTTAATTGATTGGTTAACTAATAGGTGTTGATTGCCATCATCATCATTATGCATCAACTGAGTGGGCGCATACACATCATAAATCGGTTTACTATTTAGCTGACTCTTAATGTTGGTTCCGGAACTACTTGAAGCGTTGTTCTTATAGTGTGAAGGGTTCAACCACAATGAGGCAGATAGAATAATACTAATAATAACTGAAGCAGTTAAAAGTAATGGTAGTAAATACCTCACTAAGCGATTAATTCTCATCCCATAAATCCTCCTCCATCGGTTCATAAGGGAGCGCAATAAAGAATGTCGAACCCTTACCATCTTCACTTTTAACCCAAATCCGACCACCTTGGGATTCAATTACCTCTCGTGAAATTGCTAGTCCCAGTCCAGTCCCACCTTGAGCCCTAGCACGGGCCTTATCAACCCGGTAAAAACGATCAAAAATGTGATCGATCGCATTCTTTGGGATTCCCAGTCCCTGGTCTGAAATGCTCAAAATGACCTGATTATGGGTTTCGTATAGTGAACAGGTAATTTTACCACCATCGGGAGAATACTTCATGGCATTATTCATAATATTATCAATCACCTGGGTAAATCGATCCGCATCAATTTCGACCCAGAGTGTCTGAGTTGTGAACTTCCGAACGATTTGATAGTGCTTGTTGGTGTCAATTCCCTTTTCAGTCTTATTTCCATTTTTAATGATCATATCAAACTGATTCAAAATATAGTTGAATAATTCGTTTAAATTAATCATTTCCTTATTAATTTTTTGCGTTCCAGAATCCATTCTAGACAGCGTCAATAAGTCGTTAATCATCCGAATCATCCGATCCGTTTCATCCTGAGCAACCTTTAAGAACCGTGGCGCAATTTCCTTATCCTGCCAAGCTCCATCTTGCAGGGCCTCAATATAGGAATGCACACTGGTCAACGGGGTTCTTAATTCATGGGAAACATTCGACACAAATTGTTTGCGATCCCGATCAATTTTTTGTTGTTCAGTGACATCACGGAGCACACAAACTAACCCACTAATAAATCCGGATTCCCTTTGAATTGAGGTGAAATGAGCATGCAAAATTAAATCACGCCCTTCATGGGTGTAATCAAGCGAAATCTCCTCTGGTTGTTCCAATAGCTGGCGAAGCGTATAGTCATCTTGAATTTCTAACACATCCATAATTGAATGCCCAATGATACGATCCTCAGTAGTATCTAAAAACTTAGCCGCCTCGTAATTAGCAATGATAATATTTCCGCGCCGGTCAGTGGCTAACACCCCATCAGTCATGTTAGATAAGACTGAATCCAGCCGCCGCCGTTCTGATTCAGTCGATTCTTGTGACTCTTCGACCTTAACTGATAAGTTATTAACCGCCATTGCTAACTGACCCAATTCGTCCCTTCCGTAGACTTGAACCTGGCCTGAATAGTCTCCACGGGCAATTTGTAAGGTTTGTTTCTTCATTTCATCAATTGGTCTGGTGATTGCCCGTGAAATCACAATTGACATCAAAATCCCTAGTAAAACCGCAATTGCAGCCGCTGCTAGGTAAATAACGGTAATATTATTAATCGTAGTATAAACTGGATTTAAACTTGCCTTAATGTAGACAGCTCCAACTACATCACCATTTTGACTGCGCAAAAGTGGCGTAATTTTAATAAAGTACTTGTTATTATCGGGTTGGATTGTCTTCGTAACGGTCTTGTTATTATGAATAGCGTCTTTAATTCCAGAATCAACCGATTTCTGCCCCACGATTGATTGATTATTGACCTGGTTAGTGCCCCTAATAATCCCCTTACTATCAACTACTTGGACCTGGTCATCACCGCTATTATCAACATCAGATAATAATGACCGGATCATTGTATCCGCTTTTTGAGTGTCATTCTTGGCTAGCTGAGTCGTTAGTGAATTATTAACGTAGGTCGGCAGTTGGAGCTGATTTTCAAACGTTTGAACGTTTCTTTTTTCCAACTGGGTAACAAATACACCACCCACAATTTCTAGTGTTATCAATAGCATCAAAACGAATACCAATGCCATTTTAAAATCAATTGACTGAAAGAACTTGAATCGCTTATTCAAAACAGGAATACCCCTTTAACAACTAGTCATCATTACTCATTTTCAGAGTTTCTAAGGTAGTAACCAACTCCACGACGGGTTACTAACCATACCGGATGACTAGGATTATCTTCAATTTTTTCACGCAACCGCCTAACGGTTACATCAACCGTCCGGACATCACCAAAGTAGTCGTATCCCCAAACGGTTTGTAATAAATGTTCACGGGTCATTACTTGACCAATGTGTTGAGCTAAATAGTGTAATAATTCGAATTCACGATGGGTCAGTTCGATACTTTCCCCCCGCTTAGTCACTGAATACGCTTGTGGATGAATGATTAAATCACCAATTCGAATGTCTTGATTATCATCATCTGCAGCATTATCGCTAGCAGTTTGCCGTCTTAAGTTTGCCTTAACTCGTGCAACTAGCTCCCGATTCGAGAATGGCTTTGTGACATAATCATCAGCGCCCAGTTCTAGTCCCAAGACTTTATCTAATTCCGAATCCTTTGCAGTAACCATGATAATGGGTGTATCGTGGTTTTTTCGAACTTGACGGGCAACTTCTAGCCCGTCAACCTTAGGTAACATTAAATCCAAAATAATTAAATCTGGATTTTCTTCATCCACCTTTTCAAGTGCTTCTTCTCCATCATAGGCTACTGAGACATCGTAGCCCTCCTTGACTAAATTAAATTTCTCAATATCAGTGATCGGCTTTTCGTCGTCTACTACAAGTATTTTTTTCATAATTAAAGTCCCTCTTAAATTATCGATTTCTAGTTTTAGTTGTTTTTAAACGGTTTCTTATAGGTTTGAACAGCTAATCCTTAGACTAGCTCCAGTATGAATTATATCACGGCTAGACCCGTTGTTCATTGAATTAAAACGGAATGACAAATTTTTTTAAACTTTTTTTGAAAAAAGGGTTGCCAACTAATTGCTCAGATGATATTATATAAATCGTTGATATTTTAAGTGATATCAAAAAGTAATTATTTGGGCAGTTAGCTCAGCTGGCAGAGCAACGGACTCTTAATCCGTGGGTCCAGGGTTCGATCCCCTGACTGCCCATCAAATGATAAGTAGCTGTTATAATAAGGTGTTTAAACCCTTGATATAACGGCTTTTTTAATACCTAAGGCAGTTATAAGATATTAAAACAAACATTCAAAACTTAGTCATTAATTTTAAATAATATACCGCTTGTGTGGTGGTGATGTAAGGTTACTCAATTCATTTTGAGTAGCCTTTTCATTTTACTTTGAATATCTAAACGCAAACTTGCGTTATGATCCATTGTCAGCATAGAAAGACCTGCCTAAAATTCGGCTTATCTCAATAGTTAGCAATATTACTATTAATCAGACGCTCTCAGTGCTTAAGTTCATCCACTAAGTGATTAACTATCTATTGATGATGTTTAAATTAAGTCTACTTCACTTAATACAGTCGCATTTCGCTACGGTATTCCGTGCATCCCTTACGATTATCCAGTTCTGATAAACCAAACGTGGTTTTTCTAAATAATCTACGTGCTAATTCTGAAAACGTAAATTTTCGTTTTCTAAATAACCTGCGTATCTGTTTTGGGTACGCTGTTAAAATCTACCCAATTTTGAGGGGATGTCTTACTATCGTTGCTTTGGTAGGATTGCCTTATATTCGGACTATTAAATCCATAGCAAAGAATGCTTCTTTAGCGGGCTTGACTTATTTTCGGGCAAGCTAGAATCTACCAAAGAATGCTATTGGTATGGTTCAATATGATTTTCTTATGTATGGCTTTATCATGTAGAGTTTGCAAATAAGCAAAATCCCTACTAAGTATGTACAGCGGTTAGGATAACTCCCAACCACCACAAGACAACGATAAACATGGATAAATACAGGTAATCAGCCTATAAAATTAAGATGCTTAGCATGTCTCCTCTTTTACTACCTACGTATTATCATTAAACATTATTATTATCAAACTAATTAATCTCAATGAATTTATGCTAAAATTACGATTGCGTGTTTAAGTCTAATCAGCTTAGTTTATAGCACACAAGGGTGTGATAGCATGGATTCCCTTTTACTACTGGATTTAATTATACGGGCTTTAGCTCTTATATTGGATCTTGCTAAGTTCTTATTTTTGAGTTGTTTAAACATAATGATAAGGATTAGCTTGGTTAAAACTACATAAAATTAGTCCAAATTATTGACATAGGAGCAGAATAGCTAACTGCTTGTGTTTTATTTACTGTTTCAATATAATTTATATTTGGTGCTTAATAATTAATTTTAAATCTGAATGAATAATTCAACGGTTGTTAGGATAGCATTATTGTTACGTAATAAAAAATTACAACTAAAAACAAAAATGTAATATAATTGTGCTTAGTAATAACCATATTTATTCGTAATGTATCTATATAAATAAGCAAATACATAATTATGTTACAAAATATTATCAATGGGGAGGGAGCCCAAAATGAAGTACAATAACTTTAACCTAGTCGTTAAACAGGAACTCCGAAAAAAGAAATTGCACCAAAAAAGAAATGTTCAACTAGCAACGGGTGCGGTTGCTGGAATTGGGTTATTTAGTATTCACATTTGGGGTCAATCTGATAATCATGCCCATGCTGATAGTATTCAGTCCACCGAAACAAGTTTCGCTTCAACCGCCAGCAGCGCTTCCAGTTCAAGCGCTACTGTTACTAATAATAGTAGCAGTAATAATATCGATTCCCAAGCCGCTAGTGATGCTCAAAGTACTGAGGCTGCGGAACAATCTGCAAGCGCAAGTGCGAGTGCCAGCGCCAGTGCCAGCGCAGCAGCCAGTAGTTCTGCTGCGCTGGCAGCTGCAGCGAGTGAGGCAAGCGTTAAATCTAGCATCGCATCAATGGCTGAATTGCAATCAGCAACAAATACACTCAGCAATCCTAGTGACACATCCGAACAGTCCGTCCAACATACCGTTAATATCATGGGGACTGATGGAACTTACCATCCATACGTTGTGATTGGTAATAACGGAGCTGTTGTGACCCTTCCCAATGGTCAATCGGTTAAAATCAACGGTACCCAACTAGTTGATCCTAAAACTAACCAGGGATTTAATAACCAAGATAATTTTAATCAGGGTAGCTTTACCCCTAATTATCAGTCCTACACGGTTACCTATCGCGTTCGGTTCGTTGATCAAAATAATAATCCAGTGGCTAATCAATATAATAATGAAGCTAAGGATGGGTATGTAGATTTTAATACTCGAATTCATGGTTACGATGGAGAACCATTTAGAATATATTATCAATCACAATTTGGTAACCAATTTCAGGGATTCACCCCCCAACAAATTGGTAATCAAGTCGATTCCAATGGAATGTATTTTACTGCTATCTTAAATCATGGACTCGCTAATGGAAACGATGTCATTACCATGAAGGGCTCTTTACCATCCGTTAAGGTAAGGTACTATACCGTTGCTAGCAATGGTGTCAAAACAGTCTTTGATCCTGGAGATGAACAATTATTAAATGGTAATTCAATTGACTATACCACGCCATTTAATAATTATAATCAAAATAACGTTAAACTAACTGATTATTTCACGCTTCCTAACGATATAAATGATTCCACATACAAAAGCAATGTTGATTCGAATGGTAACTATACCCTCGATGTTCAATTGGTCCCAAAGCCAATCGAACAAGACATTCCAGTCATTTTAAGATCAACAACTGCTAGTGGTTCTTCAGGTGATATTCCAGCGACCGTCCATCTATCTGGGACTTACGGTAATCAAAGTAATATTACCGTGACTGCAGATAACATCAATGTTAACAATGGATATATCAATCCCCTTACTAACAATAGTAAACCCGTTATCTTTAGCAGCCGTAACACCACCCTTTGGGCCACATTGGGCGCTAAGTTAAATGCTGATAATTCAATGGATTATAATAGTAATAATTATAGTTGGACAAAGGATCCTCAGATTACATGGGAAAATACCAATAACTCAAATAGTAATGGAGTTACGCCGGTACTTTACTACATGCCAATTACCTCTTCAGATGTTGTTCCAGTCCCCCATTTAACCTATGACTTCAAGTTTTGGGGGCCACAGAATTTGGATGGTTCTGGTTATGAGTCTGATCCTACAAAAACCAGTAACCAATTTGCAAATGCTGTTAATTATCGGACCTACCATTGGGATTTAACTGGTGATAAGTTCGCCCCTTTAAACACCATTTATAGAATGACATCTTGGAATTATACTGGATTTGATAAAAGTGATCCTAATAAACCTGAAAATAATTATGTAATTCAAATCGTTAAGGACAGTAACGGCAACGTCGTCCCCAAACGATTAAAAATTATTAATATGTCTGGATTAGCAATTGAGTTAAACAATACTAACATCGATCAATCAAGCAACCGGAGGGGAATTACCCTTCAAGAAAACATCTCAGATATAGCTAATGAAAATAAGGATTCTAAGGATGTGATTCATAAAGTTGAAAATGGTGTTGATGGTTATACCATCCCTAAAAACATGTTCAACCCATCCAGTTCAGATACCACCCCAGTCTTTTATCCAAACGGAACTAGGGTATTAAGTGAGTGGAACTCTGGTCATTTATTAAACTATCATAATGGAAATTATTACTATGATGATGATACGAACTATCAAAATCCTGTTAAATTGCAATATGATGATGATAATAACCAGCCAACCGTAACTTCTAGTTACTCAGATCCTAATAAATCGTATGACATCGGGTCAATTAACAATTTTGCAAAACAATATCCAATTACCCTTCAATATTTAAACAGTGGTAATAACGTGAACGGAACCACCGTTGGTGGTCCCCTACCGCTACCCAACGCAAGTACAATTACCAGTAAAACAATCAATGCCTATACGGAAGATCGGATTTACTATGATCCTAGTAGTAATGCCTATTATTTGGAACGATATGGAACGGACACAGATCGGGGACAAAACCCTTCCGATATTGGCGTCCAAAAGGAAAAACTTTTCGATGCTCCCGCTGGTTGGGAGTACGATTTAAAAACCCAAAATCAATATGCTTCCAATAATTACAGCCAAGATAGTTCTAAACGGGGTGGATTAAGAACTGCTAGTTGGATCGTGGGTGACGATGCGGATGTTCCTAGCGCTAATACCCAAATGCATCCATATGCTCCTGATCATACTGATCGGACCGTTGCGGTTTATTTAAATGCGGATAAAGATAGTGATCATTTTGTTCAAATTAACATCCCATACATTAACCTCACCAATGGAAAGCAAATTTACTTCCAAACGCTATCGGATAATGATCCTAAATTTGATCCTAATTCATTTAATATTTCTAACTATTTACCAATCCAGGAATCACCATATGGAACATTAACTTTAAAGGATAATCCACACGTCTTCGATGGATATAATAGATATATTTACATTGCTGCTGATCAATTTGCTAACGTTTATCCTAACAACAAGTCATTTACTTACTATATTTATTTACTTCCTTATGATCCTAATGATCCTAGCAATGTTAATTACAAATATCCATTCCAAGTTCACTACATCGATACGAGTGGAAATGAAATTGAAGCTGGGACACATGATAGCCCGATTGTTCAAGGAAACCGAATGGATACCGTTGATAGTGCATTAAGGGATAATAACTATGCACTTTGGAACTATCAAAATGCAGGTTGGAGTTATGTTGGCTATCGATTAAATACAATTGATTCACAACTAAATTCACAAAATGATTATCAAGATAAAATTTTGAATCAATCCAAGAATAATGGTAATCCAATCTTTGGTAGCTACACCCAATTGTACATTGTATTGGACAATAATAATGGTAGTGGTAGTAGTTCATCTGCTAATAGTTCTAACAGTAGTAGTGCTTCATCTGCTAATAGCAGCGCTTCATCTAGTTCCAACGGTAGTAGTACTTCGTCTGCTAATAGCAGCGCTTCCAATAGTTCCAACGGCAGTAGTGCTTCATCTGCTAATAGCAGCGCTTCATCTAGTTCCAACGGTAGTAGTACTTCGTCTGCTAATAGCAGCGCTTCATCTAGTTCTAACAGTAGTAGCTCTTCATCTGCTAATAGCAGCGCTTCATCTAGTTCTAACAGTAGTAGCTCTTCATCTGCTAATAGCAGTGCTTCATCTAGTTCTAACAATAGTAGCTCTTCATCTGCTAATAGCAGCGCTTCCAATAGTTCAAACGGTAGTAGCGCTTCGTCTGCTAATAGTAACTCTTCCGCTAGCTCCAACAGTAGCACTTCGTCTGCTGCAAGCAGTTCAGCTACTAGTTCAGGAAGCACCGTTGTTAGTGGAGCTACTAGCTACGGACATCATCAAAGTAGTAACGCCTCTTCTAACTCTGTTAATAGTTCTGCATCATCAAACCCAAGTTCATCCAATAGCAGTAGTGCTACTTCCAGTTCAACTAGCAGCGGCATAACTACCTCAAGTAGTAGTGCTTCATCTAGTTCCACTAGCTCAGCTAGCAGTAGTCCATCTTCCAGCCCGTCTAGCAGTAACACTACGAATTCAGGCAGTAGCAATACGACTACTATCTCAAAATCAAGTGATGAAGTTGAAATTTCAACTAGTTCTGAAAGCACTCAACTGAACGCCCAACGGGAGAATGAATTGAGTAATGATAACAATCAGGATGCGGACCAGTTGCCACAAACCGGTGAACGTAATAATCGTTCAGCACTCTTTGGCTTAATGTCACTGGGCGTCTCAGCAATCTTAATTGGTGAATACTTCCGTAAAAATAAAAAACGTAAATAATTCAAAAGCGCTTATAAGGTTATCCACAGTGGACAACCTTATAAGCGCTTTTTTAATTTACCTAGTTAATTTTTCATGGTCCATCCCCGAACTAAGTAAGAGGTGATTACCATGCTTAACCAGTGTAAATGGTTGCGATGAATTATTAATAACGCTCCGCCAGCGGTTTTTACCCGTCTTTTTCAACTTAACGTTTATTCCATTCACCCTAGCATGGTTACCACTGATGAACAGTGCTATTCCAGAACTAGACCAGCTGCCGTTGATCGAAGCGGCATCCGCAGTTATTGGCATCATAGCTAATAGTGCAATCGTTGTCATTAATCCGAATAACATTTTTTTCATAATCAATCACTCCATATGTATAATTATTAAATCAAAAATAATTATACACCATCCTAAAAAGAGTAGCTTGGATCAAGCTACTCTTTTTAAAATCTATTTTAATAAATGGTCTAATTGCATCCGTTTAGCAAGGTAGTACCCAGTCTGACTGTCCTTTGATTTAGCAATATCACTTGGCGTTCCAGTAGCGACCACTCGTCCACCAAGGTTACCACCCTTTGGACCCAGATCAATGACGTAGTCTGCATTCATAATTACATCCAAATCATGTTCAATTACCACAAGGGTCGCTCCCTTATCAATCAATTGTTGGAAAACATGGTTTAAAACTTCCACGTCCTTTGGATGCAGCCCCACGGAAGGTTCGTCAAATACAAATAGCGTATCGCCCTGTTGACGACCCATTTGTGAAACTAGCTTTAGACGTTGGGCTTCACCACCAGAAAGAATGGGGGTGCTTTCACCCAAGATTAGATAGCCCAACCCCATCTGATCTAATGATTGTAAAATATCATAAATTTTATGCTCATCTTTGAAAACCGCCTTTGCATCCTTAACCGATAAATCAAGAATATCAGCAATACTCTTCCCATTCCATTTAACGGCTAATGTATCGGGAGCATAGCGCTTACCATGACATACTGGACAGGTCATCGTCATATCAGGTAGGTATTGAACATCAAGCGAAATCGTTCCGGTTCCCTGACAATTAGGACAGGCCCCATCCTTCACATTGTATGAAAACCGGCCCTCATTCCAGTGGTGGCGTTTAGCAGTAGGAGTTTGCGCAAACAATTTTCGCACTGGATCTAAAATCCCACAGTACGTTGCAACCGTTGAACGAACGTTTTTGCCAATTGGCACTGAGTTAATCTCAATGACCCGTTTTAAACCGTTGCTGTTAAACTGATCAATATAGCTAGGTAATGGTTGCTTAGCGGCTTGTTTTTGCATTGCCGTTACTAGTCCACTCATTACCAGTGTGGACTTTCCGGCTCCTGAATAACCAGAAAAAACGGTCATTCGATTCTTGGGAATTTTAACCCCGACATCTTTTAAATTATGGCGATGATTAATGTGTAAATCAATTTGGCCGTGTTCAAAGAGTTTCGATTCAGGTGCTTGCGGGCGTTCAATAATTTGTCCCTGACCATTTAAGAACGGTGCAATAATTGAATTTGGCAGCTGCTTAATCTCATCCGGAGTCCCATAATCAATCACTTGTCCCCCTAGGCGACCGGCCTGTGGCCCGATTTCAATAATATAATCGGCCGCTGAAATAATATCAATATTATGGTCAACTACGACCAGTGAATTCCCCTGGCTAACTAGTTGGTGTAATACCTTAATTAAACCAGCAACATTTGCAGCATGGAGCCCAACGGAAGGTTCATCTAACACGTACAATACCCCGGTGGTTTGGCTTCGTAACGTCCGGCCTAGTTGAATCCGTTGTAACTCACCAGTTGAAAGGGTATTTCCCGGTCTTGAAAGGGTAAGATAATCTAACCCCAGGTCATAAATCGGTTTAATGGCCCCCTTAAATTCATTAAACAAGCTAGTGGCTAATTGGTTCATATCATCAGGTAGAGACGGTGCTAGTTGATCCATAAACGGTACCAAGTCTAAGAGCGCCATATCACTTACCTCAGCAATATTCTTGCCCATTAACTTTGTTTTATAAACATCCGGGTCAAATCGATCCCCCATGACAACGCGGACAGGTCCCGAATTCATAAAAACGGTCCAAGCGCTTGATTGACCGTGGATTCTTGGTGGTTTTCATACTATCCTCAACGGCAGCAAAGGCGTTTTCATACTTTGCATTTAAATTAAAGACCCGTCCCGCTTTAGTGGGCCAGCTAATTTGATATTTCTTATCAGGACCATTAAAAATTAAATCCTTTTCATGGTCAGTTAGATCCTTGAACGGAATATCAATGCGAATCCCCATTTCTCGGGCAACTGAAGGCATAAAATTACGACCAGGAAGATGCCAAGATGCAACGGCCCCCTGCGCAATCGTTTCATTTTCATCTTCAATTAACGAGGATTTTAAAATTTGGCGTACCTTTCCAGTTCCTTGGCATTGTTTGCAGGCACCATCCCCATTGAACGCAAACGACTCTGCACTTGGGGCCTCAAAGGCAACCCCACAGGTAGGACATTTAATCTTCCCCCTGGCATCCCCAGATGCATCCATCGCCTGGGCCACCTTAATGGTAGGTGGCACGGTATGCCCATTCGGACAAGTATACGAACCCAGTCTTGAGAACATTAACCTTAATACGTTTAAGCCTTCAGACATCGTTCCAACAGTAGAACGGTTCCCGGGAACGGTAGGCCGCTGACGTAATGCGATTGCTGATGGTAAGTATTCAATCCGTGTCACATCAGTTTGAGCATCCTGACCAATTCGGCGTCTCGTATATGTAGATAGTGCATTCAAATACCGGCGCGCGCCTTCAGCATAGAGGGTCCCCATCGCAAGTGATGACTTCCCAGAACCAGAAACACCAGTAATTGCCACAAATGCGTTTAGTGGAATTGACACATTAATGTTTTTTAGATTATTTACCCTTGCCCCATAAACCTTAATGTTATCGGGAATCGTTTCTTTATGTTGAATCGCCATACTATCACCCTTCTTTATTATTATCGTACCATAACTATTCTAAGATGAACGCTAAAAAGATTTTAATATAGATTAGTCCATTCTAAGCAGGGCTACTAGTCAATAATCAAATTCCTTTTAAATGTTCACATGTTTCATCCCTGTGAATTTTTATTTACATATTAATAACATTCCAGAATAAATTCAACTTTAGTAATATGATAAAAGTAATTACATAAATTAGGAGTGAAGTTAATGTTTCACAATCACAGTTTTAAACAAATGACAATCACACTAGTTACGGCCGTTACCCTTGGGACGGCTGTAACTACTTCAGTAGTTAACGCCAGTTATAAACCAGATTACTATTCAGACTTTTCAACTGAATCGTTAGGCCAAAATCAATATATCACTTCATCAACTGCACTAAGTAAGTTAAAGAATAACGCTAGGGCTGCTGCAGCAATGGACGCCAATAGTGGTAAATTCGTTTATTCAAAGAACGGCAGTAAAAAGTACGCAATTGCATCCACCACTAAGATAATGACGTTATACCTTGCGATTCAAAAGGCCAAGAAATTGGGCCAATGGAACCATCGGGTTAAGATTTCCAACAGCCTCGTTAAGATGAGCAGAAATAGTGCACTTGGTAGCTTTAAAATGAACTCCAGTAGTCGTTACACCGTTCGGAGTTTATATAAAGCTGCACTAATCGCATCGTCAAATAGTGCAGCCATTGCGTTGGGCCAATACGTTGCAGGTTCAAATGCTAAGTTCATTTCAATGATGAACAAACAAGCTGATGCATGGGATATCGGTAGTCAAGCCCATTTCGTTTCATCATCAGGATTAGAAAACTCCGATCTTTATCCATATGGATTTAGGGTCGGTAGTCGTGGTGATTACAACAAAGTTAGTGCCCGGGCATTGACCATTATCGCTCAACACCTATTAAAGCTATACCCATCGATTGTAAATGATGCTGACCATCGGTACGCTAAATTATATGGTCAAACCATTAAGAACGTAAATGAGCTCCTCCCGGGTGGTTATAGCTATCATTCAAACCTTAATGTTGACGGTCTGAAAACTGGCTATACCCCACTAGCCGGGTATTGTTTGGTCAGTACCAGTACTAAGGGTAATCATCGTCTAATCGTAACGACTCTACATGATAACACCGGTTCTAAGGATCAAGCTAGAATGATTGCTGCAATTTATAAATATTCATCCCTGTTCCAATAATTAAAAATGCGCTTTCTCAAATGAGGAAGCGCATTTTTAATTATGATAATGGTTTTAAAATCGTGTTTAATTGATCGAACGTCTTGAACCGATCACCAATTAAGACCCCGTCGATACCAAGTTTCTTAGCTAATTCAGCTTCACGGGGTTCCACATGACCACCTAATACTAAGCGGTACTTCACATTGTCATATCTAGAAAGAATTTTCTTCAGTTCATCAAACGTCCGTGCAGCGGTTTCATCAGAATACAACCGCTTGCCCTCTAAAGTGGACTTAATTGATTCCCATGAAATGATTACTTCATGGTTACTTAAATCAAGGTCACCAACGATGTTATTGAATTCCTTTTCAATCCCATCTTCATCATTTTGGGAACCCATACAAATAATGGGAACAATTTTATGCCGCAAAGCGTTTTCTAACTTGTTATGGATGATATCATAACCTTCATGTAATTGAATCCGCCGTTCCAAGTGTCCGACAAAAGCATATTTGATTCCAAAGTAATGTAATTCATCAGCGGATGGTTCTCCGACGGTCCGCTTTGTAATGGTAATATTTTGCGATGCTTCTTGAAAATTTTTAAAATGATTGGGTTGAAGCATAACTGGTGAAATAATTAAGTCTGGGTCAAAAGTATGACTTTCAACATCCTTCATCATTTTTTGTTGTTCATTAACAGGCATTAAAGTCTTAAAGTTCATAATACATAACATAGAAAATTACCCCTTCAATATGAAAATCCTTGTAAACTAATTCTAGCACAATTGTGGATATGACATATAACATTTTCACTTACGAATTAGCCAAATAATAATCAATGCCATGATTAATAATATGAAAACATTCTGCCGGGTTTGACCATTATTAACCCGAATGATCCAAGCATTCAATCGATCTAAGTTAAGCCGGCGAGCTAATTGAGGATGGTCATTAATTAACCACCGCCAAATTATAAATACGGCATAAAACACTAGCAACACGATTGCAGCATAAAACATTAGCCATGCTGCAAAAAACAGTAACGCTATGATTACAACAATTGCAATTAAGGTGCCAAAGCAACTAAAGAAGAGCTCTAAGCCACCCAAAAATAAAAGTAACAATAATAAAACAAGTATCATTTTTTCACCACCATCTTATTAATTCTACATTAATTAACAATTAATAATCAAACTAAACAAGTGGGTGATATTTTAATTAACATTCTTTTACAGGCAATACTTAAATAGGGTTAACCACCAATTTGGTAGTTAACCCTATTTTATAATTTAAAATGATTAAATGTTTTTTTGCATTCCGAACCATTCAATTCCACCAAAATTGGAATTAGAGCGGCCAAGCAATTCAAAGCCATGTTTTTCATAGAATGGAATCAAGTGCTCACGACAATCCAAGGTTACCCCGGATAATCCGCGTTGTTTAGCCAATTTTTCGATTTGATCGAGCAACTGAGTGGCAATTCCATGTCCTTGGTAGTCGGGGTAAACGGCCAGCCCTAAGATTGCAAGATACTTATCACCAGGCTTACTATCTAGGTCTAAATGGTAAGCATCATTATCCAATAGTTGGTTACTAGTGGTCCGTCCGATTAACATTCCGGCAACATGATCATCATCAGCTGCAATGATGGTTGTTTCTGAAACATGTTTAAGCACCTGGATAAATTCATTTTCATCCATTCTTTCTTCAGGTTCAAAACAACTTTGTTCCACGTGTAACATTCCATCTAAATCATTTTGAGTAGGTGGTCTAAAAGTAATTTCCATTTTATAGTTCTCCAATCGTTTAATTTACTAATTATAGTGTACCAGAGCACCATCATAAAAAGATATACTATTTAAACTAATTTAACTAATTATCTAAAAAATAATTAAGTTCCCGTTACTCATCGTCCATATATGAAATTGATGAAAATTTATTATGGGATTTAATAAATAATAACTTAACCGTTCCACGTGCCCCGGAACGGTTCTTCTCAATAATCACTTCAACTTCACCGATGTCGTTGTTGCCATCATCTTGGGAACCATCGTCATCGTCCCCCTCATCACGTTCGTAATAATCATCACGATATAGAAATGCTACAATATCAGCATCTTGTTCAATCGATCCTGATTCACGAATATCTGAAAGAACGGGCCGCTTATCCTGTCGTTGTTCCACTCCCCGTGATAACTGGGAAAGCGAGATTACAGGAACGTCTAATTCATTTGCTAATTTCTTCATTTGCCGCGAGATGGCAGAAACTTCTTGTTGTCTGTTTTCACGATTGCCACCTTCAATTAATTGAAGGTAATCAACCACAATCAGCCCTAAATTACCCTTTTCCTTAGCTAGCCGGCGACTTTTAGCCCGAATTTCTGACATACGAATGCCAGGGGTGTCATCAATATATACACTCGCCTTAGAAAGACTGCCCATTGCAATCACCAGATTTTGCCACTCTTCAGAGCTTAAATTCCCGGTTCTGAGGTGGTTTGCATCGATACTGCCCTCTGCACAGATCATCCGGTTAACTAGCTGCTCAGCCCCCATTTCTAAACTAAAAATGGCAACCGTATTATTAGTTTTAGTCGCAACGTTTTGAGCAACATTCAATGCAAAGGCAGTTTTACCAACCGCTGGTCGAGCAGCAAGAATAATCAATTCACCACCATGCAATCCGGTCGTGATTTCATCCAATTTTTGAAATCCAGTCGAAACCCCAGTTACGGTGTCTTTATTTTTTGACAGTTCATTAATTTCATTGAAGGATAGCTTTAAAACATCACCAATGGATTTAAATCCGGATTGATTGCGATTATCAGAAACGTTCATAATCTTCGTTTCAGCATCATCTAGCAAAGTGGTAATGTCATCGTTATTATAACTTTCCTTTGCAATGCTAGTGGCGGTATCGATTAACTTTCGAGCCACTGACTTATCATGAACGATCTTAGCATAGTATACAATATTCGAAGCAGTCGGAACCGATTGGGCCAATTCAGTTAGGTATGGAATTCCGCCAACATCTTCCAGTTGCTGATTAGATTGCAAATAATTAGTGATGGTTAATAAATCAATTTTTTCATCCCGATCATTAAGCGTTTCCATCGCCTGAAAGATAATCCGATGCGCGTTTTTGTAAAAATCATCAGACTGTAGTTGTTCCATGGCTTCTGGTAATGATTCAGTATCAAGAAAAATTGCTCCCAAAACGGCTTTTTCAGCATCAATATTTTGTGGTGGAATTTGATTCATTACTTCATTGCTCATAGGATTTCCTCTTTTTGATCTTTAATCAAAATGGAACCGAAGCGCAGCCGCCTCAGTTCCATTTTACTAACGTATTAATAAAGTAAGTGGTTATTTTTCACCAACGTGAACCCTAATCGTAGCAGTAACGGTGGGGTGTAACTTAACAGGAACGTTAGTGTAACCAAGTGAACGAATGGGTTCTGATAGTTCGATCTTACGCTTATCAAGCTTGATATTGAATTGTTTATCCAACGCTTGTGCGATTTGCTTACTTGGAATTGATCCAAACAACCGGCCATCTGAACCAGCTTTAGCAGTTAGTTCTACGACGGTCTTGTCGTTTTCTAGCGTAGTTTTAAGTTCCTTAGCATTTGCCAGTTCTTCGGCTTCAGTTTTAGCTTCAGCCCGTTGTTCAGCTTTTAGCTTTCCAATTGCAGAACCAGTAGCTGCCTTAGCCTTTCCATGCTTAATTAGAAAGTTTTGGGCGTAACCTTGTGGGACATCCTTGACCTCGCCACGTTTCCCTTTTCCACGAACATCTTCTAAGAAGATAACTTTCATTTAGAATCCACTCCTTTTCGCCAAATTATTAAATAAAATGGCTATTTAGCTATTACTATTCTATTTTATCATCATTATCTGAATCAGTCTCATCTGACAAAACATCTTTAATGGTTTTATCCAAAATTGGCTCAACTTCAGAAACCTTTTTATCCTTAATTTGAGTAGCTCCACTTGAAAGGTGCCCACCACCACCAAGTCTTTCCATGATGATTTGAACATTAACTTCACCGTTACTTCGAGCAGAAATTCCAACCATTCCGCCGGCTCTTTCCGTAGCAACGAAGGAAGCCTCTACCCCAGACATCGTAAGAATTGAATCAGCGGCCTGAGCAGCAGTAACTGGATCGTATGGATGATCATCTTCACCAATTACCATTGCAATGTGGCGATCCTTATCAACAAACTTAACTAATGAAATTAAGTGGTTCCGAGCAAGGTAATCATCAACATTTTCTTCCATAAATTGTTGCATTTCTTCAGAATCAGCACCAGCTGAACGAAGATAACTGGCGGCATCGAACGTTCGAGTCCCGGTCCGCATTGAAAACGATTTGGTATCAATGAAGATTCCAGTTAGCATTGCTGTTGCTTCTAGCTTATTGATTGGTTCTGCATCCTGAGATTGATATTCAAACATTTCAGTAATCAATTCACAGGTAGAGGATGCGTACGGCTCAATGTAAACCAAAATTGGGTTTGGTGGAAATTCCTCACCCCGCCGATGATGATCAATGATTACAACCCGATTGGATAGGCGCTCGTAAAGATCACTGGAAATACTCATTGATGGTTTGGAATGATCAACCATAATCAATAAACTATCGTCGGTAGCCTTTTGTAAAGCCTCTTCGGGGGTAATGATGGAATCATAAATTTCAGGATAGTCCTTACTAGTTTCAATCAGTCGTTTTACATCGGTATGCAACTGTGACTGGTCCACTACGATCCAACACTTCTTATTATTCATCTTAGCAATTCGCCGAATGCCAAAGCAGGCCCCAATTGCATCCATATCTGGTCGTTGATGCCCTTGAACAAAGATCTGATCAGATTCCTTCATGATTTCTTGAAGGGCCTGAGAGGTCATTCTAGCACGCACACGCGTCCGCTTTTCCATTGGGTTGGTCTTACCACCGTAGAACCGAGCTTCTTGGTTCTTAGCCTTAACAACGACTTGATCACCTCCACGACCCAATGCCAAATCTAAATCACTCTGGGACTGATCAGCTAGGCTATTCAAGTTATTATCACCATAAGCAATTCCCACACTTAGGGTTAACGGGAAGTTTTGCTTAGAAGTACTTTCACGAATTTTATCCAAAATCTTGAACTTATCCTCTTCAATTGCCTTTAACGAACTAGCGTATGCAATAATCATGAAGTGGTCATCATCAATCTGTTTCAAATACATTCCAAATTCGCGAGCCCATGCCGTTAATTCGTTGGTAACATAATTCAATAGGTTCGAAATTTCTTGGTCAGTCATTGACTGGGTAATTTCATCGTAATTATCTAGAAAAATTTCTCCAATTGAAATTTTTTCATTATTATAACGTTCTTGAATATCATAATAACTAGTAACATCCATTAAGTAGACGGTATGAAATTCCTTTTGAATCAACATCGAAAAATGGTGGTGATTCCAAGTGACATCATTCGTATCGTTAGAATTCCAATATTTTGAAATTAAGGAATTTAGCCCTGGCGCGACATCCACAACCGATTGGCCTAAGACGTATTGGTCACCAAAGTATGGTTGTAAGTACGGATTAACCCATTCAATTTTTTGATCATCGCTTAGGATCATAATTCCCATTGGCATCTCTAGCATCGTTTCTGATTCACCACGATGAATTCGATATGATAAATCTGAAATGTACTCATTCCGATTAGCACTTAAATGATTTAATAAATTGAAGGTATACGCTAATCCTAAACATACAAATGCTAATAGGAAGACTCCAGTTAAACTACTGTATAAAAAAGCAATCACGGTGCCTAAAATTGATAAAGTGGCAGTAAATAAAGTCACCCACCTTAAATGTTTATTTCTAAGAAAAGGTGGTATGTTTTTAGATGAAAATTTTTTCTTCATTATGATACCTCTTGTATTTTGAGATAACTATATTTTATCACAATCTGATTTTGATAGTAAAAAAAGGAGTAGGACCAAATGATCCCACTCCCTTTCACAATCAATATTAGTCTTCACTGACGAAGGACATTAATCCCATAATCCGTGAACGCTTGATAGCAGCAGTCAACTTACGTTGATTCTTAGCGCTGGTACCAGTAACTCGACGAGGTAAAATCTTACCACGTTCTGATGTAAAGCGGTTTAACAATGCTACATCCTTGTAATCGATGTAATCGATATGATTAGCAGCAATGTAATCAACCTTACGACGACGACGTCCGCCTCTTCTTTGTGCCATTTGATTCACTCCCCTACAATTTATTATTTTCGGTTTACAATTTTAATTTTAGATTAGAATGGTAAATCATCATCAGAAACATCAATTCCACTATCATCATCATTGCCATCAAACGGGTCTTTATTATTACCATTATTATGGTTATTAAAAGTTTGGTTAGGATTTTGGTTCCCACCATTCACACCGTTGCCAGGATTATTATAGTGGTTCATGTTTCCGCCATTTTGAGGAGCATTATCATTGTTCATTCCACCATTTTGGAAGTTATTCACGTTTGCTGCGCCCCGATTAGAGTTAGCAGAATTCCGTGATTCCAAGAATGAGAAGTTCTCAACGACAACTTCCGTTACATACACACGGTTCCCTTGGTTATTTTCATAATTCCGGGTCTGAATTCGGCCATCAATTCCGACCAAATTCCCCTTATGCACGTAATTAGCAAAATTTTCAGCTGACTTCCCCCACACGACACAGTTAATAAAGTCCGCCTCACGTTCGCCATTTCCATTTTTGAAACGACGATCAACAGCTAAACTAAAACTACCAACTGCTCTGCCGCTTTGGGTGTATCGCAATTCTACATCCCGGGTCAAACGACCAGTTAATGTGGCTCGATTAATCATGCTGAAAAACTCCTCTCATATTTAAGCTAGACTGTTTAATTATCTTAAAACAGTCATTTGACGTAAGATTCCATCACTGTACTTGGATAAACGGTCAAATTCTTGTAATGCTTCGTGCTTATCAGTAGTAAGGTTAACAATGTGGTAAGTTCCTTCATTGTAACCGCCAATTTCGTAAGCAAAACGACGCTTTGACCAATCCTTTGAGTCAATAATCTTAGCACCATTATCAGTCAAGATCTTGTCAAAACGATCAACTAATTCCTTCTTAGCTGGTTCGTCTAAATCAGGACGAATGATGTAAGTAATTTCGTATTTCTTTTCTTCCATGAGTTACACCTCCTTGTGGTCTGTGGCTCCATGGACAATTCCATGGGGCAAGGAAAACATTAGCGCATAGTGCGCCAATATTCACAAATAAAAATTATAGCATGTTTAAATAAATTAATCAATAGATTCAAATAACGAGATCTAAAATTGCGATACAGTATTAAGATACGCAGCAAAATAAAAAACGGCGTATCACCGTTTTTTTTATTTTAAATCTTTATGATTCTGGAGTTTGATTAGCATCAGCCGTTTCATCATCCTTAGCGACCTTGGCCATGGTTGCAACCTTCGCACCATCATCCATTCGAATTAGATGGACTCCCAGGGTCACCCGACTACTCTTTGATACATTGTTTGCATCAAACCGAATCGTAACCCCCTTATCGGTGATTAACATGATGTCTTCATCACCATCAACGGTTGCTAATCCAGCTAACGGGCCGTTCTTAGAATTGATCCTAGCGGTCTTGATTCCCTTTCCACCACGACCCTTAATGGCATATTCATCAGCTGGCGTCCGCTTTCCATATCCCTTTTCTGAGATAACGAAAACATAACTATCAGCATTTAACACGTCTGCACCAACTACATAGTCATTAGGGTGGAGATTGATTCCACGAACCCCACTAGCAGTCCGCCCCATTGAACGAACATCTTCAGCCTTAAAGCTTGCAGCATACCCTAAATGCGTCCCAATAATGATATTGTCATCATTATTAACAACTGAGACCCGAATTAGTTCATCATCATCCTTCAAACTAATTGCTTTGAGTCCATTGCTCCGAATGTTGAAGAATTCATCAATTGGTGTCCGCTTGGAACGTCCCAGCTGGGTCGTAAAGAATAGGTATTTTTCATTATTCTTAGCCTTAGCAGAAACGTTAATCACAGCTTCAATCTTTTCTTCGGGTTTGATCCCCAATAAGTTAATGATTGGAATTCCCTTTGCAGTCCGGCCATATTCAGGGATTTCGTACCCCTTCATTCGATAGACCTTCCCAGCATTGGTAAAGAATAACAGCGTATCATGGGTAGAAGTGGCAACTAGGTGTTCAATAAAATCATCATTATGAACGCCCATCCCCTGAATTCCTCGACCACCGCGATTTTGGGTCTTGAAATCAGAAGTTGGTAATCGTTTAACGTAGCCGTTATGGGTCAACGTCACCATTACGTCTTCTTCGGCAATTAAGTCTTCATCTTCGATGCTTAAGACTTCACCGACCAATAATTCAGTCCGGCGGGCATCGCCAAAGCGATCTTGAATTTCCAATAATTCATTGTAAATAATTTGATTGATCCGTTCACGACTTGCCAAAATTGCTTTAAATTCTTCGATATCCTTCAATAGCTTTTGGTGTTCGTCTTCAACCTTTTCACGTTCCAGGCCGGTTAAACGAACTAGTCGCATATCCAAAATGGCTTGGGCTTGTTTATCAGAAAGAGCGTAATTATTAATTAATTGCGCCTTGGCAATTGCACCCGTCTGGGATTCACGAATAATTTTAATAATTGCATCAATGTGATCCAGTGCTGTTAACAGTCCCTGCAAGATATGGTCACGGTTTTGGGCCCGTTTCAAATCATGTTCAGTCCGGCGCTTAATCACTTGGACTTGGTGTTCCAAGTAGTTCTGCAAGATTTCTTTTAGGCTTAGCACTTTGGGTGCTCCATGAACAATCGCTAACATGTTAAAACTAAATGAGGTTTGCAAAAGGGTCAACTTATAAAGGTTATTCAAAACCACTTCGGCACTAGCATCCCGGCGAACATCAATCGTTACCCGTAATCCCTCACGGTCAGATTCATCCTTAATATCGGTAATCCCATCGATTCTTTTTTCGCGAACTAAATCAGCAATTCGCTCAATCAACTTGGCTTTATTAACCATGTATGGAAGTTCGGTGGCAATAATTTGTTGATGGCCCTTCACTTCTTCAATATCCACTTTGGCACGTAGGACAATGGTTCCCTTCCCATTTTCATATGCTTTTCTAATTCCGGATTTACCCATTACCACTCCCCCGGTTGGGAAATCAGGTCCCGGAAGGGCATCCATTAAATCAGCAGTCGTTGCATCAGGATTGCCCATTAAAATATGAATCGCACTGATAACTTCGCTTAAGTTATGTGGTGGAATGTTAGTGGCCATCCCAACCGCAATTCCAGAAGCTCCATTCACTAATAGGTTCGGGAAGCGTGATGGTAACACGCTCGGTTCCTTTTCAGTTCCATCATAGTTATCTTGAAAATCAACGGTATCCTTATTGATGTCACGTAACATTTCCAATGAAATCTTACTAAGTCTAGCTTCGGTATACCGCATTGCAGCAGCTCCATCACCATCAACGGAACCAAAGTTTCCATGTCCATCAACTAGTAGGTAACGATAACTAAAGTCTTGTGCCATCCGCACCATCGATCCATATACGGCAGAGTCACCGTGAGGATGGTACTTCCCAAGAACGTCCCCAACGACTCTGGCTGACTTCTTATACGGTTTATCAGGAGTAACCCCTAATTCATGCATATCATAAAGGATTCTACGATGGACTGGCTTTAATCCATCCCGCACATCGGGTAGTGCTCTTGCAACAATCACACTCATTGCATAGTCTAAAAATGAGGTCTTCATTTTTTTAGATAAATCAATATCTGTTATTCGGTGATTTACAATATCTCCATTGGCCACTTTAATTTGCCTCCATTCATGGTCTTATTTTAATTCGTGTTACACGTGAAACATTTTTTGAGCAATCCAATTAAATGTTACACGTGAAACATTTAATTAAACATCCAAGTTTTCAACAAACTTTGCGTTTTCTTCAATGAATTTACGCCGTGGCTCAACTTGATTCCCCATTAGCATTGCAAATACCTGTGCGGCACCAGCAGCATTATCGGAATCCACTCGTAGGAGGTGTCGATTCTCTGGGTTCATCGTTGTTTCCCATAGTTGTTCCGGATCCATTTCACCAAGCCCCTTGTAACGCTGAATTTGTGGTTTTGGTGAACCTGGTAGTTCGCTCAATAGCTTGTGTAACTCTTGGTCGGTATCAATATACCGTTGTAGTTTTCCCTGTCTTAAACGATACAAAGGTGGTTGTGCAATATAAACGTACCCCGCATCCAATAATGGACGCATGTAGTTATAAATCAAAGTCAATAACAACGTTTGAATATGAGCACCATCAACATCGGCATCGGTCATAATAATCAACTTGTGGTAGTGAACCTTAGAAATATCAAAGTCTTCACCAAACCCGGTTCCCATCGCTGTGAATAAAGAACGGATTTCTTCATTTGCCAAAATTCGATCCATGCTAGCCTTCTCAACGTTTAGAATCTTGCCCCGAATTGGTAAGATTGCCTGCGTTAATCTTGAACGGCCCTGTTTAGCTGAACCGCCGGCAGAATCCCCTTCGACAATAAATAACTCTGAAATGGATGGATCATTACTGGTGTTATTAGCCAATTTCCCAGGAAGGTTACTAATTTCTAGGCCGCTCTTCTTCCGAGTAACTTCACGGGCCCGTTTAGCAGCAACCCGTGCTTTGGATGCAATCGAACCCTTTTCAACAATTTTTCTGGCTACACTTGGATGTTCTAGCAAAAAGCGGTTGAAGTGCTCACTAAAGATATGATCGGTCACGGCCCGTGCATCGGAGTTCCCTAACTTCGTCTTAGTTTGCCCTTCAAATTGTGGGTCTGGATGCTTAATGCTGATCACTGCGGTTAACCCTTCACGCACATCATAACCGGTCAGCTTAGCATCCTTACCCTTCAAAAGATTATTCTTACGTGCATAGTCATTAATGACCCGTGTTAAAGCACGCTTAAACCCTTCTTCATGGGTTCCCCCTTCAATCGTATGGATGTTATTAGTAAAGGTTAATAGATTACTGTGATAATCATCAGTATATTGAAGTGCCACTTCAACGTTGATGTCATTTTCCTTGCCCTCAACGTAAATTGGTTCTTCAAATAACGTGTCCTTGTTTTCATCTAGGTAATCAACGTAGTGCCTAATTCCACCTTCATAGTGAAAATCATGTTCAACTGGCTTTTCTGGTCGATTATCACGTACCGTAATTCGCAAACCCTTGTTCAAAAACGCAAGTTCACGGACCCGGTTAGTTAGTGTGTCCATGTCGTAAGTAGTCGTCTCAGTAAAGATATCAGGGTCCGGTACAAAGTGCACCTTAGTCCCATGTTCCTCTTCAGAGGTCGTCCCGATTTGTTTCATCGGTGTTTTCACATGTCCACGTGCAAAGTCAATGTAGTATACCTTTCCACCACGTTTAACGGTTACATCTAATTCAGTGGAAAGCGCATTAACAACCGATGCTCCCACTCCATGAAGACCACCGGAAACTTTGTATCCGCCACCGCCGAACTTTCCACCAGCGTGCAAAATCGTAAAGATGGTTTCTAGCGCCGGTTTCCCAGTCTTCGTCATCACGTCCACGGGAACTCCCCGTCCGTTATCAGTAACGGTAATACTATTATCCTTTTCAACAATTACGTGAATGGTATCAGCAAATCCAGCGAGTGCTTCATCGATTCCGTTATCAACAATTTCCCATACTAAGTGGTGCAATCCTTGAACACTAGTGGAACCAATGTACATCCCAGGTCGCTTACGAACGGCTTCCAGTCCCTCTAAGACCTGGATTTGACTGGCATTATACTTCTCAGCCTCTTTTTCACGGCGCTTTTCTTCGTCAGTCACCCTAAACTCCTCCTTTAATCAAACATCATTAATCAACTTTTAAAACCCCATTTGTAACTTGAAACACCTTTGGATCATGAATTAAATCCTTAGCAATCCCACTCAGACTAGTCGTTGTTAAAAACGTCTGAACTTTGTCTTGAATTGCCTTCAACAAGTGGGTTTGCCGGGCATCATCTAATTCTGATAAAACATCATCCAATAGCAACACTGGGTATTCACCAGTTTCTGATTTCATTAAATCAATCTCAGCTAATTTCACAGATAGGGCGGTCGTTCTTTGTTGCCCTTGTGAGCCGAACGTTTGAACATCATTTTGATTAATTTGAAACTTTAAATCATCACGATGGGGACCGGCAATGGTGGTTCCCATTTTAATTTCACGGTCACGTTCATCATGAAACACCCGTTTTAAGCCATCGTAAATTGCGTTGATGGATTCAAGTTGCTTTTGCTTTAAAGAAGTCATGTACTTAAAGGTCAAGTGCTCTTGTTTTTGTGAAATCGTCGAATGAATCTCTGCTGACCAATGCTCAAGTTTTTTTAATAGCATTAACCGCTGGGCAATCACTTTAGACCCATAAGCAGCTAACTGATCGGATAAAACGTCAAGATAAACTAAATCAGTCGCCCTATGAAGCTGTAACAACTTTAAGTACTTATTACGCTGCTTTAACACCCGCTGATATTGAACGGTATTATAAAGATATTGATTGCTCATTTGACCAAATTCAATATCCATAAATCGTCTGCGAACCTGGGGAGCCCCCTTCACGATCGAAAGGTCCTCTGGCGCAAATAAAATAACGTTTAATTGACCAACATAATCAGATAGTTTGGCCTGTTCGATATGATTCACCTTAGCACGTTTCCCCTTCTTACCAAGGTCTAATTCTAAGTTCAGGTTTCCTGAATTCTTTTCTACGAGGGTCTTTAAACGGGAATTCGGTTGCTTCCATTGGATCAAATCAGAATTATTATTAGTCCGATGACTCTTCGTCAATGCTAAGACATAAATCGATTCCAATAGGTTAGTCTTGCCCTGGGCGTTGTCCCCGAGTAGCACATTCACTCCCCGATCGAAATCAACAACTAGGTGTTCATAGTTTCTAAAGTGATCCAATTCTAATTTTGAAATTCTCATTAATCATCCTGCTTTGCTCGAATGAAGAACATCCCAACATCTGGGACTGAGACATTATCACCATCATATAGTTTCTTACCACGGCGGTTTTCTGGTTCATCATTAAGCAGCACCGTATTTTCACGCAAGTACCACTTAGCCTGTCCACCAGAACTAACGATTGTCTCCTCCTTTAACATTTGACCTAATGTTATATACGGAGTGGAGATAAAAACAGTTTTTTTCAAATTTTCACCCCTCTTTTACAAGTATTATTATACCCTTAAAAAGTTAAAAAGTACACTTTAATAACATTATCAGCCGTTTACAGCCACTTTATGCTAATTAAATATAATCAGTCTAATAAAACTTAAATCGCCTTAAATCGCAAATTTTGACGGATATTAGGCAAAAAAAGGAGCAGAACCATTGAATTAGTTCTGCTCCTTTAGGTTAAAATCAATCTTTATCAACGTAGGTTAATTCCTTTGAAGTATGTGTAAATGGCTCAGCACCATTTTCAGTAACATGGACGCAGTCCTCAATTCGAACCCCTGCTACATTTGGAATGTAAATCCCAGGTTCGATTGAAAAGCACATGCCTGGTTGTAATTCCATCTGATTACCTTCCATAATTGATGGGAATTCATGTTCACTCATCCCCATCCCATGACCAAGTCTGTGGATAAAGTACTTACCATAACCAGCTTTTTCAATCACGTCTCTAGCAACCGCATCTAATTCCTCAGCAGTAATTCCGGGTTTCGCAGCATCCATTGCCTTTAACTGGGCTTCTAAACAGACGTTATAAATATCCAGTTCCTTATCAGTCGGTTTACCAACGGCAACGGTTCTAGAGGCATCTGAGATATAACCATCATGAATCGTCCCTAGGTCAAATAACACTAGCTGATTATTTTGAACCTTAATTTCACTGGTATCACCATGTGGATTAGCCGCATGGGCACCGGCTTGGACTAGCGTGTCAAAACTCATGTTACTAACACCACGCATCTTTAATGCATATTCCAATTTGGCAGCAATACTCATCTCAGTCACGCCTGGTTTAACAGCAGCAAAGCCCTGCTCAAAAGCAAAGTCAGCTTCACGGCCAGCAGCGTCTAGCTTTGCAATTTCATCAGCAGACTTAAATAGCCGCAGCTGATCAATAAACGAAGTGACATCCAAATCAAATTGGGCAGCTGGCATTACGGTTTGGAGTGCCTCTTCCCTTGCAACGGATAAGTAGGATTTATCTAATGCCACTCGTCTCGGATTAGCGACCCGCTTTTTTACTTGGTCAGCAATCATTTGCCATGGATTCTCATGGTCCAAATATCCATAAACAGGGTGGTTAAAACCAGTCCCCTTAATTACTTCCACCTCTAACGCTGGTGCAAACATAAATGGTTCCTGGTCAGCAAATACAACTAACGCTAATACCCGTTCCACTGGATCACTAAAGAATCCAGTTAGGTATTCAATCGTCTTAGGATTGCTAATGTATGTGAAATCAGCACCCTGTTCTGCAGTCCATTTTTGAACTGATTCTAATTTTGACATTTAAACCACCCCACAAAATAATTTTTAATTAACTGCTAAAAGGTCCGTACTGGCGTTACTAGTTGGATAAAGCTGTTGCCATCTTCAGTAGCCTTTAAAGTAAACGGCCGAAGTGCAGATGAAAATGAAATTTCAATCATCGTTTTTCCAAATGAATGCAATGCCTCTTTAACATAATCAGGATTGAATGAAATTTCTAGTTCTTCACCCGTGACTGAATCTGGCTCTAATTCTTCTTCAACCGTTCCAACATCTGGAGAATCACCAGTAATTTTAATTTTACCATCACTTGGGTCGATAGTTAATTTGACAACGTTATTTCTTGATTCATGGGAAAGCAGGGAAGCCCGTTCAATGGATGCCAGCATCATAGGGGCTTCTAATTGAATTTGGGTGGATGACTCTTCGGGAATCAAACGGGAAGTATCAGGATAGTTTCCCTCTAGTAGTCTTGAGTAGAAGTACGTGTCCCCAAAAATAAATAGTACTTGGTTTTCAGCAATTCGCATCTCAAGATCTTGATGCTCTTCAATCATTCTAGAAAGCTCACTTAGGTTCTTTCCAGGAATAATAAAGCTATATTCACGATTATTTCCAGAGAAATTAATGGTTCTTTGGCTTAAACGGTGACTATCGGTTGCGACTGCTAATAACTTCCCATCACTGATTTTAAAATGAATCCCAGTTAAGATGGGCCGACTTTCCTGATTTGATACTGCAATTACAGTTTGGCTAATAATTTCTTTAAAGATATCACCAGAAAATGGAATGGAATCGTCTGTGTCAATTTGAGGAAGGTGAGGGTAGTTACTAGCGTTCAACCCATTAATCGTAAATTCTGATTGCCCAGATGTAATCGTGGTTTGTAGGTCACTGGCAACTGATAGTTCCATTTTTTCTTCAGGAAGCTTTTTAACGATGTTAATAAAGAATCCGGCCGTTAAAACAACTGCGCCACCTTCAGCAATTACTAATTCGTTATTGTCATCATCACTTTTAATTTGGGTTTCAATTGAGACCTCGCTGTTACTTCCAGTAAGACTTAACCCTTCATCATCAGCAGTAATTTTAACTCCAGTAAGAATTGGAATCGTTGTTTTTGAAGAGATAACTCTGGATACCTTGTTCAAACTTTTGATTAAAGCTGCTCGCTTAATTGAAAATTTCATTTTGTTAATTTCCTCCTGCTCTACAACAATAAGTATTTATATACATAGTAGTACTAGGGGCTGTGGATAACCCTTTGATTTTCGACCTTAGCCCATGGGGCCCAAGCGATTGAGCCTGTGGATAACTTGTGGATAACTCGAGATTTCTGTGGATAACTTGTGGATAACTTTAGTTATAAAAAGGTGAAAGACATGTTTAAATTATAACATTATTTCCCGATTTAAAGTTGTGCAAGCTAACGAAGTAACTCCATTTTTAGATCAGCCACTTCGTCTTTTATCTGTGGATCATTATTATCAAGAGCTCGTTTAATTTTATCATAGGCGTGGATAACCGTTGTGTGGTCTTTACCACCAAAAGCCTCACCAATTTTAGGCAGAGACGTTTTGGTTAGTTCGCGAGAAAGGTACATGGCAACTTGCCTGGGTGCTACGATTTCCTTATACCGTTTTTTCCCCTTAATATCATCAATTGAAACGTTATAATAAGCCGAAACGCCCTCTAAAATATCCTCAATATCAACGTTATGATCAACTTTAGAAGCAAAATCATGATTCGAAATGGCACTTTTAACCATTGGAATATTAATGCGGCTAGGGCCACCATTAAAATCAGAAAACGCCTTTACTTGTGAGAGGGCGCTTTCCAACTCCCGAACGTTAGAATCAACCTGTTTAGCAAGGTATTCCAGCGCTTCTTCAGTAATTGAAATTTTGGAATATTTGGCCTTGCTCTGGAGGATTTTCGTTCTGGTAGCAACGTCTGGTTCTTCAATACTGACTGATAGTCCCCAGTTAAATCTAGAAACCAATCTGTCTTGGAGCTTTGAGATTTCATTGGGGAGTCGATCTGAGGTCATGACGATTTGTTTTTTATCATTACGAAGCTCATTAAAAGTATGAAAAAACTCCTCTTGAGTCTTATCCTTACTAGAGAAAAATTGAATATCATCAACCAATAGTAAGTCGACATTGCGGTACTTTTCTTTAAAGCGTTCCATTTCAGTACCGCCATGTGAACTATCTTTAACAGCACTTACAAATTCATTTGTAAATTTCTCGCTAGTAATAAATACGACGTTTTTGCTCGGATCCTGTTCCAACATGTAATTTCCGATTGCTTGCATTAAATGAGTCTTACCTAGCCCCACGCCTCCATAAATCAGTAAGGGGTTATAGGTAACTCCTGGATCTTCAGCAACTGAAAGGGCGGCAGCTTGAGCGAACATATTCTGCTTACCGACCACAAATTTATCGAAAGTATAATTAGGATCTAATTGATCGCTTTCGTCGCTTTCTGTGGGGTATAATAGTGGCTCTGCTTGCGCTTGTTGTTCATCTTTGACTTGGTTTTCAGTCATTAGTACCGGGGTAATGTCCTTTCCTGTAAGTTGAAAGGCATACTCAATGACCTTACTAGAGATGTTTTTTTGCCAATATTCAACGTGTAAAACGGAGGGTAATTGGAGCGTTAATTGATCGTGATCAAGCTTAAGGGGCTTAACGTTGCTAAACCACGTCCGATAACTAACTGCTGTAAAATCATTTTTTAAGAGTGAATTGATTTCATCCCATAAAGAATTAGCATCCAAATTAAGAGCCTCCTTTCCTTATGATTTATAAAAAATACAAAAAATATTTTAGCATTAAAAGGGGGAGTTTTCCACAGGTTCATTAAATAATCAAGCTTGTTTCACAACTTGTGGATAAAGTTATCAACACCCTGTGAATAACTACTAATTTTGAGAGTTAATAATTGAGTTATCAACAGGCGTTGTGGATAACTTATGTGCTTTTAACGTTGGTATAATAGCATTTAGTTAAAGTTATCAACAACTGTGGATAACTTTATCCACAGCCTGTGGATATGTGGATAACTTGTGGATAACTATGTGGATAACTAGTAAAATGGATTTCATAAAAATGTTGCGTAACATTTTTTATCCACAGTTTTGTGGATAAAAAATAATGGTGGTTTCTAGAAATAACTATTTAAAATTGAGATTAATTGTGTTATTATGTTTAGGAATTGTATTTAAACTTAATATAAATAGAACAAGTCTAAGGAGGGTTAGTAATGAAGAGAACTTACCAACCAAAGAAACGTCATCGTGCTCGTGTACACGGTTTCCGTAAACGCATGTTAACTAGTAACGGACGCAAGGTGTTAGCACGTCGTCGTAAAAAAGGCAGAAAATCATTGTCTGTATAGATCACTGACCATTCAGTGGTCTTTTTCATTATTATGTATATTTTGAATCGTTACCTGGAGATGGATTATGCGAAAATCATATCGCGTTAAAAAGGAAGCTGACTTCCAGACGGTATTTGAAAACCATAACTCAGTGGCTAATCGAATGTTTGTAATTTATCAAATGGATAAGCCGAGCCAACCTCATTTTAGAGTTGGCATTTCTGTTGGTAAAAAAATTGGGAACGCCGTCCATAGAAATTGGGTCAAGCGTCGGGTTCGTCAATCACTTTTAGAATTGAAGCCAGCATTACGCAGTGATGTTGATATCCTAGTGATTGCGCGTCCACATGCTGATGGCCAGTCAATGAAAACCATCAAGTATAATTTGATTCACGTCTTGAAACTAGCAAATTTACTTAATCCTGATTATAGTGAGGACCAAAAAATTGAATAAAAAACTAAAAAAGTACTTAGCGTTAGGTTCTGTTTTTAGTTTAGCGTTCCTTTTGAGTGCATGTAGTACCACTCCCATCACCAACCACAGTACTGGTTTTTGGGATGGTGGAATTGTTTTAAACTTCTCACGTGCGATCATTTGGTTATCTAAACTATTTGGGTCTAGTTACGGAATTGGGATCATTGTTTTTACGATTATCATCCGAATCATCATTTTACCATTGATGATTTTCCAGACCCGCAGCATGAAAAAGACGCAAGAAATTCAACCACAGTTAAAGGCATTGCAAAAGAAGTATTCGTCGCGGGATACCGAAACAATGCAAAAATTGCGTGAGGAGCAACAAAAGCTTTATTCTGAAGCTGGTGTTAATCCAATCGCCGGTTGTTTGCCTTTAATTGTTCAACTACCAGTTATTTATGCGTTGTATCAATCAATTTCACGAACTGAGATTTTAAAATCCGGTCAATTTTTGTGGCTAAGATTAGGGGATAAGGATCCATTTTTCATCCTACCAATTTTAGCAGCAGGATTGACGTTCATCAGTTCATGGCTTGCAATGAAGTCTCAACCTGAGAAAAATAGCATGACCACGATGATGACATTTGGGATGCCATTAATTATCTTCTTTACTGCACTTAGTGTTCCATCCGCCCTTTCACTTTACTGGGTAATTACCAATGCTTTCCAAGCGGTACAAACCCTAGTTCTTCAAAACCCTTGGAAAATCCAACGGGAACGTGATGAAAAGCAGCGGATTCAAAAAGATCACGAACGTAAGGTTGCTAAAGCAATTAAAAAAGCTAAGAAGAGCCGTCGTAAATAAATTAAACCTTAATTAAAAGACACCGTTTCTATTGAATTCGGTGTCTTTTTTTGTTGTTGATGTGCTATCATTATAATGTTAACCAAAATTTAATGGGGGAAACATATTCATGAACACGTTTACCGGAAAAACCGTTGAAGATGCGATTCAAAAAGCACTCAACACACTAGCAATCGATAAAAACCAAGCAAAAATAAAAGTTGTTCAAACAGAAAAAAAGGGGTTTCTTGGCTTTGGCAAACGAGATGCAATCGTTGAAGTAACACCCATCCAAGAACCTAATGAACAAGTACCAAAATCATCCAGTAATGACGATGATATTAATACGAAGGCATCCAATGCTGCTAAGTCAGCAAGTGTTGAATTCAGTCGTTCTAAGGGTGATGAATCTGAAACCCCTAAAAATGCTGAAGAAACTAAACAAGCAATCGAACAGTTAAGGGCATACCTAGATGCGATCGTGATCCAATTGAGCATTCATGCCACTTCAGAAGTAATTATTAAAAATAGTAAGTTCGTTAAAATTAATTTTGATACTAAGGAAGAGGGGTTGTTAATTGGAAAGCATGGTTTGACCATTAATGCCCTTCAGACCCTTGCTGAAATTTACTTAAACCGGTTAGGGATTTATCATGTGACGGTTGAATTAGATACCGCTAACTATCGGCAACGACGATTAGATATTTTGGAAAAATTAGCAGAGAAGACCGCTCGAGACGTTGTAGCTGAAGGCAAACCAGTTTATCTAGATCCAATGCCTTCATTTGAGCGTAAAAAAATTCACAAGACACTAGAACACCATCAATACGTCAGGACTTACTCAGCAGGTCGCGAACCATATCGCGCTGTAGTGGTGGTTCCCAAGTAACTAGCTTTTATCAAACAGCCAAATTGACAAACCGTTTATATCTCGCTATGATATAAATGTTATTTGTCGTGTAAAAATAAATATCGCTAGATGAAGTAGTGAAAGTGCTTTATCCACGGAATTTTAAGCGTGGAGTGGGCACTTTTTTTGTATTGAAAAAGAGAAAGGAAGTCATCAAATGGCATTAACAACAACTGAATTTGATACCATTGCAGCAATTTCAACGCCTCCTGGTGAGGGCGGAATTGCAATCGTCAGAATTAGTGGTGAGGACGCAATGAAGGTGATTACCGCAATTTACCGTGGTAAAAATTTAAATCAAGTTGCTAGCCATACCATTAATTATGGGCACATTATTGATCCTGCTAATAATAATGAAACCGTTGATGAAGTGATGGTGTCTGTAATGCGGGCACCGAATACCTATACCAAGGAAGATGTAATTGAAATTAATTGCCATGGTGGCATCGTTGCTACGAATCGAATTTTACAAATTGTCCTTAGCAACGGAGCGCGAATGGCGAACCCGGGAGAGTTTACTGAACGGGCATTTCTAAATGGACGGATTGACCTTTCCCAATCCGAAGCAGTGATGGATTTGATCGAGGCTAAGACCGACCAGTCAATGAAGGCGGCTTTAAACCAACTAGATGGGAATCTTTCACATTTAATCAGAAACTTACGACAGGATATTTTAGACGTACTGGCGAACGTCGAGGTCAATATTGATTATCCCGAATACGATGATGCAGAGACGATGACGACGAAGTTGCTATTAGATAAGGCCAGAGAAGTGCGGGCCAGAATTCAGCAACTGTTAAAAACTGCTAAACAGGGGAAGGTGTTACGGGATGGATTGGCCACTGCAATTGTGGGCCGACCCAACGTTGGCAAGTCCAGTATTTTAAACCACCTTCTGCATGAAGATAAGGCAATTGTTACTAACGTTCCAGGAACGACACGGGATGTGTTGGAAGAATACGTTAACGTCAGTGGGGTGCCTCTTAAGTTGATTGATACTGCTGGAATTCGTGAAACCGATGATCAGGTTGAAAAAATTGGGGTCGAACGCTCACGGAAATCAATTAATAGTGCTGATTTAGTGCTATTGGTTTTAAATTCTAGTGAACCATTGACTGCTGAAGATCGTGAACTATTGAAGCTCACTAGTGATACGAAACGAATTGTGATTTTAAATAAGACCGACCTTACGACTAAGATCGAATTGGATGTCGTAAGAAAATTAGTTGGAGCGCAGAATATTATCTCAACCTCTGCAATGCAGGCTGATGGTTTACAATCCTTAGAACAACGAATTGCAAAGCTCTTTTTTGAAGAGGGCATTCAAAATTCGCAATCGAACGTAATGGTGACTAACGCTAGACACATTAGTTTATTGAATCAAGCTGATTCTGCGTTGAACGATGTAATTAATGGAATTGATAGCGGGATGCCGGTTGACTTAGTGCAAATTGATATGACTAGGTGTTGGGAGCTGCTCGGTGAAATTACTGGTGATAGTTACAATGATGAATTACTAGATCAGCTATTCAGCCAATTTTGTTTAGGAAAGTAACTGTGGATAACTAATGTAAATTCAAATAATCAACATGTGGATAACTTTGGAGGAAAATTATGAGTGAAATTTTAAGTCATGTTAAGCAGACTTATCAGGGGCCGGATTACGATGTCATCGTGGTCGGTGCTGGACATGCCGGCTGTGAAGCAGCATTAGCGGCCGCTAGAATGGGGAATCAGACCCTGTTATTGACGATCAATTTAGAAATGGTTGCATTTATGCCATGTAACCCGTCTGTTGGGGGCCCCGCAAAGGGAATTGTGGTCCGTGAAGTGGATGCACTTGGTGGTGAAATGGGTCGCAATATTGATAAGACCTACGTTCAAATGCGAATGCTAAATACCGGGAAGGGTCCAGCCGTCCGGGCACTGCGGGCTCAAGCCGATAAGCATGCTTATCACATGAAAATGAAGCAAACGATTGAAAATCAACCCCACCTGACGTTACGTCAGGGAATTGTGGATTCGTTGATTACGGAAGATGGGGTTTGTAAGGGTGTTGTTACTAACACAGGGGCTAAATATAACGCCAAAACGGTCGTTTTATGTACCGGAACGTCTGCACGGGGTAGAATTATCATCGGTGAACTGCAGTACTCCTCAGGCCCTAATAATACCCAACCAGCACTGGAGCTTTCTAAGAATTTAGAAGCGCTTGGTTTCAAGCTGAAGCGCTTTAAGACCGGGACCCCACCACGGGTCGATGGAAATACGATTGACTTCACTAAGACGACTGAACAACCTGGGGATAAAGATGTGAACCACTTTAGTTATGAAACCCCTGATAGCCAGTATCTAGATGTGAAGAATCAACTTTCTTGTTGGTTAACATATACGAATGAGAAGACCCATGCGATCATTCGTGAAAACTTGGATCGGGCACCAATGTTCAATGGAACCGTTGAAGGAATTGGACCACGGTATTGTCCTTCAATTGAAGATAAAGTTGTGCGGTTCGCTGATAAGGATCACCACCAGGTCTTTTTGGAACCTGAGGGTCGTGATACCCAGGAATACTATGTTAATGGAATGTCAACTTCGATGCCAGAAGAAGTCCAACAAAAGATGGTGCACTCCGTTGAGGGGATGCGTGATGCTGAACTAATGCGGCCTGGATACGCAATTGAATATGACGTAGTTGATCCATACCAGTTAAAACCGACGTTTGAGACTAAGGTGATAAAGAACCTCTATACTGCGGGACAAACCAATGGGACTTCCGGGTATGAAGAAGCTGCTGGACAGGGGATGTATGCGGGCATTAATGCTGCATTACGAGCTCAGGGGAAGGATCCGCTAATTTTAAAGCGGAATGAAGCCTACATTGGCGTAATGGTTGACGATTTGGTTACCAAGGGGACGAACGAACCCTACCGACTCCTTACTAGTCGGGCTGAGTATCGTTTATTACTGCGGCACGATAATGCTGACATGCGATTAACCGAAAAGGGATATGAGTTGGGGTTAATTTCAGAGGAGCGTTATCAAGCATTTCTTGCAAAGAAAGCTGCAGTGGAAGGCGAAATCAAGCGGCTGAACAGTATTCGGATTAAGCCCAATGCTGAAGTGAACCAATTCATCCAAGACCACGGTGATAAACCACTTCAAGATGGGGTCTTAGCGTCCGTTTTCCTACGAAGACCATACGTTACTTACAACGTTTTGAAGCGCTTTATCCCAGCCCCTGACCAGCCACTGGGCCGGCGGGTAATCGAGCAGGTTGAAATTCGGACTAAGTACGCCGGATACATTAAAAAGGCCGAAGAAAACGTTGAAAAACTGAAGAAGATGGAAGCTAAGAAAATTCCAGAAAACATTGATTATGATGCGATTGATGGATTGGCAACTGAAGCCCATCAAAAACTAAAACAGATTCAACCACACAGTATTGCCCAAGCATCCAGAATTAGTGGGGTAAATCCTTCTGATATTGCAATTCTAAGTGTTTATATCCAACAGGGACGGATTGCAAAGACGAAGTAAAAAGTAATCCACAGGTTTTAAGGAACCTGTGGATTACTTTTGTGTACATATTGTTACTGTGGATAAGTTGTGGATAACTTTGTTGATAAAAAAATGATTGATATCAGAATCTTTTGGCGTAAAATGTTATAATACTAGTAAATTTGCTTAAATTGAACAGGAGACGTTATTGTGAAATCGGAAAATAAATTCATTCAGTTTATATACGACTACGTTTTACCAGTCGTTGTGACCTTAGTAATTCTTTGGATCGTTCAAGCGTTCTTGATCACGAAGGTCCGGGTCAGTGGGTCTTCCATGGAGCCAAATTTAAAGAATAATCAGTCAATCGTGGTTTACCGGCAAGCTAAAATTAAGCACCTTAGCGTAATTGTTTTTAACGCTTCTGGTGAAGACCCACAAGCAAATGGAAATCCAGATTACTATGTTAAGCGGGTAATTGGATTACCAGGGGACAAAGTAGCATTTAAAGATGGCACCATCTATGTGAATAATAAACAAATCAAGCAAACCTTCATTAGTAAATATGAACGGACAAAGGGAACTCAAATTCCAGCCTACAAGATTACTAATTGGGATATCCATAAGTTAGCAGCTAATTGGCCTAAGAATAAGCAGGCCGTGACGGTTCCAAAGGGTGAATATTTCGTCTTAGGTGATCACCGGAGTGTTTCTAATGATAGTCGTTACTGGGGATTTGTTCCGAAGGATAAGATTATGGGTGTCGTCCACGTCTTTGAATGGCCAGCACCATTTAATGGAAATAATACGAATAAACAACAACAAGAAAACATTAATTCATTATCATATGAATAAATTAAAAGCCTTCCCATTACTTGGGAGGGCTTTTTAGTTAGATAATATTTAGCTTCATTAGAACATTTTGAATAATAGAATTAAAGTTTGCTTCTGTGAATTGACCTTGCCAAATAGGATTATCATTACTATCTAATACCCGGTATTCAGATGAGTTATCAACTGGAGATAGGGTAATTTGAACGGTGCGATTGTTATTTTGAAAATTATTAACAGCCACATTCCATGACTTATGATCGGGTTGGGCGATTGATCGAACGTCCTCAGTGGAGACTAAATCGTGATTCTCCACTGCCGTTTCAGCGTACATGCGAATGTGTTGTTTAATATTGATCATCTAAATCACGATCCTTTATTTAATCATTAACACTCTCAAATTCATTATATTCACTGAATAAATTAGCAAACTTTTGGTATTTTTCGAGTAGCTCTGTGGTTAAATTAAGTTCTTTACCTGCTTCATATGCAATCTTAAATAGGGAATCCATAAAATAGGTAGTGTGCAAGCGGTCGTTTAGACTGATTCCCTTTCTTGCAACCTTCATTGTTTTTTTAAATTGCTTAGTTAGAACATAGTAGTTAGCCAGTTGGTTACATACAAAAATAATTTGAATTGAATTATTATCATTTTCCTGATCCAATTTTAAATTATTGATAAAATTATCAGCGATGTTGAAGTAGTATTCAGCCTTATTAATTTTATCCACTTTTTTGTATGAGTCACCCTTGATCGTATATGCTAACGTAGTATATACATTCTCATCATCACTGTGGGTGCTGGCTAGGACCTTATCACATTCAAAAATCGCATCTTCAAATTTACCTTGACGGAACTTCAAAAATGCAACGATGAACTGTGCTTGAATCTGATCATTTAATTCTAGTTTTTCAGGATTTAACTTACTAACCGCCTTCTCTAGTTTAGATTCGTTTTCAGGCTTATAGTTGTATAATGATTGTTCGATGGTTTGTAACTTTGAATTTAAATCACCATCTGGACGACTGAAGTCTGAAAAGACATCATTTAAGGTTAAATCAATTCTTTGACATAGCTTAATCAAAATCTTAGTAGTTGGTGGAACGTTATGCTTTTCAATCTTACTGATGGTATTCTGTGTACAAATATCGCTCGCTAGATCGGTTTGGGTGATGTTTTTCGCCTTCCGCTGCTGAGCAATTTTACTTCCTAAAAACATATTAATTACCTCTCATTATAAAACATATTCTCTCTCAAAAAACAGTTCTAAATATTCACTAACAAAAAGTATCTATCATTCACAAATTAATATAGTATCACAAACATGAAATAAATAACATACAAAACGTTCATTTTTATAATTTTTTTTGATAATCTTTATTTAATAAAGACAATATTAGTAATTATGTTCCGTGAAAATTGTAAAAAAGCATTTAATTATAATGTATAATAGTAATCGTAGTTTAATTATAATGGTATAATTATATACGTATTAATATAGAGAAAGGATATGATTTCATGCAGATGATCGATACAATTGAAAGTGCTGTTGAATCAGTTAAAGCTGATGGTCAATACAACATTTCAGAATTAAAAATCATCCCTGAAACACCATATTGGGCAATGGTTGGACTTGTTAATGATGGCGATTGTGAAATTCAATTTCAAGTTCACAATGACCACCAAGTACGGGTTTTAATCCCACTCCAATTGGAAGACTGGGGCGTTTTTGATATCAAAGATTACCCAGAGTTATCCACTGTGGAAAACTACTTTGAAAAGTTACCTAATCACCGGATTGATGGAAGTAATTTTAAGATTTACTACTATCGTCCATACCACTGTCTCACAACTACGGTTGATTTAAATGATGTTAGTTTACCAGCCGTAATTGAAAAGATGACTAGTACTTACGATGATATCGCTAAATCATAAGCTAAATTGATGATTTAATCGGAGCTCTTACGGGGGCTCTTTTTATTATAGTTAGTTGGGCTGCTTTACTTTAACTAAAATGATAGTATGATTATAAATAAATTGTTTTTTAATGGTTTATTAATCAAGGAGGAATGGTTAATGACGAACGAAGTCAGTGCTAATGACTTAGCACGTTTTAAAACCGAATATGATCGTCAACCACAGGCAGACGTAATTGCTAGGGCGATCCAAGAAAATGGCATTAACAAAGTAGCCATTGATAATCAAGCCAAGGTCCGCTTAAATCCGACCTTTTCAATTGACTTAAAGGCCAGTAAGAACGATAAAATTACTGATCAAAAACAGGCCGGTTTTTGTTGGATGTTTGCATTAATGAACATCTTACGGCATCAATTTGTAAAGCAAAATAACGTTAGTGGGTTTGAATTATCATCAAACTTCTTATTTTTCTGGGATAAAATTGAACGGGCGAATGCATATTATGATCAAATTATCAGAACTGCTGACCAGGATACCCATGACCGTGAAGTATCAATCTACTTATCGTATCCAGATGAAGACGGTGGCGAATGGGATATGGCAGTGGCATTAGTGCAAAAGTACGGGATAATGCCAGATGCTGCATTTCCTAGAACCGCCGTTGCTAATAACACGGGTGAATTTGATCGGTTATTATCACTAAAGTTACGTCGTGATGGAGCAAAACTACGCGAATTAGTGAATGCAGATGCAAACGTTACCGAAGTTAAAGCCACCAGAAAACAAATGTTGACCGAGGTCTATCGGATTGTTGCAATGAGCATCGGGGTACCACCAAAAACATTTGATTTTGAATATCGGGATGATAAGGATAATTACCATATTGATCGTAATTTAACTCCCAAGCAATTCTATGATAAGTATTTTGGATTGGATTTGAGTGAATACGTTCCTGTATGTAATTTTCCCCACCGTGCCTACAACCAGTTGTACTATCAACCCACTGCAAGCAACGTAGTGGGGGGGCCTGATATTCACTACCTAAACCTACCAATGCCAGAATTAAAACGAATGACGTTAGCACAACTGAAAAATGGCGAACCAGTTTGGTTTGGGAATGACGTTGGAGCACAATCAATTACGAAGGCCGGGCTCTTGGATAGTCACCTCTACCGTCGTGATCGGTTATTTGACGTTAATCTTGATTTAACCAAGAAGCAACGCTTTGAATACCAAGAGGCACAGGAATCACATGCGATGACCTTTACCGGAGTGGATGTGATTGATGGCAAACCCACGAAGTGGCAAGTTGAAAATAGTTGGGGGATTAAAGTCGGTGAAGACGGCTACTTTACGATGTCCGATGACTGGATGGATAATTTTGTGTACGAAGTAATTGTTAAACGGGAGTACTTAACCGCCAAGCAACAAAAGATGCTGACTCAGACCCCTGTTGAACTGGAACCGTGGGATTAATGAACACTTGGAGGGATGATAATGACTGAATCTAAAAATGCACTAACCGCTAATGATATTGCCGATCTGGAAGCAGACTATCAAAAACAACCCCAAGCGGATGTAATTGCCCGAGCAATTCAACAAAACGGGGTTAACAATACCGCACGGGACCCTAAAGCGGTGGTTCGGACGAACCATGTTTTCTCGGTAGAAGTTAAGACCGGAGGAGTGACGAACCAACGGCAAAGCGGGCGTTGTTGGCTATTTTCACTTACTAATAACCTAAGGCACCAGTTTGCAGCAAAATACGGTGTAAAGGAATTTGAACTTTCCCAAAGTTACCTCTTTTTCTGGGATAAAATCGAACGGGCTAATATTTTCTATGATCGAATGATTAGTACTGCGAACCGACCTACAACTGACCGGACGGTTGCATTTTACTTATCAGGGCCTGGCAATGATGGTGGTCAATGGGCCATGTCAGCAGCGCTAGTTCAAAAGTACGGCGTGATGCCGCAGGCTGATTTTCCAGAAACGAATGTTACTAAGAATACCCGTGATTTAAATTCTGTATTGAATTTGAAGCTTCGGCGTGATGGGATGCAACTACGGAACCTCGTTAATGATGGGGTTAGTGATGAGGAATTGACCCAAGTGCGCCAAAAGATGTTGAGTGAAGTTTACCGGATGGTGGGTTATTCAGTCGGGGTTCCGCCAGCAAAATTTGATTTTGAATATCGGGATGATAAGGATAACTACCATCTAGACCAAGGATTGACCCCCAAGCAATTCTTTGATAAGTACTTTGATGATGATTTAGATGATTACGTAGTGCTTGCCAATTCACCTGATAAGCCTTACAACCAGTTATATAGCCTCCCTAGCCAAAATAACGTGGTCGGTGGGAAACAAATCCAATTCGTGAACCTGCCAATGGAAGTTTTAAAAACTGCTGCGATTAAACAGTTGCAGGCGGGTAAGACAGTATGGTTTGGCAACGACGTGGTGGAACAATCACAACGTAAGGATGGAATTTTAGACGCTAATCTTTACCATCGGGCTGAGTTATATAATATTGACCTATCAATGAGTAAGGCTGAACGATTGCAGTATCATCAAGCTGAAGTATCACACGCGATGGTATTGACGGGTGTCGATTTAGTTGATGATCAACCAACGAGATGGAAGGTTGAAAATAGCTGGGGAGCAGATAACGGTAAAAAGGGTTACTTCGCAATGGATGATAGTTGGATGGACGAATTTGTCTATGAAGTCGTCGTAAACAAGAAGTACCTAACTGCTGATCAACAAGCCGTTTTGGAACAGGCTCCAGTGGAACTTGCGCCTTGGGATTCATTAAGTTAATTAGATTAAACGCATAGCATCGGCAATCCGGTTGCTATGTGTTTTTTATGTTAGAATAAATGGTAGTGATAACTTGGGGGCGAATAAATTGGCAAAACGTTTTAAACTATTAGAAGAATCGTTTACGGGTGTGTCAGTGTACGTTGACCGTGAGACCGGGGTTGAATATGGTGGTTACGGTAGTTCATTGATTCCATTATTGGATGCAAATGGTTCCGTTAAAATTAACGCTAAGACAGCTGAAAAATTATTGGCTGACAAACGACGGAAAAAGAATAAAGACGAATAAATTAATTTAGTGGGGGAATTGGTATGATTCTTTGGCTGCATATTATTTTTGCTTTAATTCTAATCATTTCGACCGTAATGGCATTGTCACTAAGGAGCGGCAATCAATTCTATGTCATGATTGACCGGTTTTGCTACCTAGTATTTTTGGTTAGCGGGATTGTGTTATTTCCGCACGCGTGGGATCGAAATCCAATCCTAACGGTGGCTAAGGTCGTTGCAGCAATTATCTTAATTGGCCTTTTAGAAATGACGTTTGCGAAGCAAAAAAAGCACCAACTTAACAAGACATGGATCACGACACTAGCGGTTTTATTGATCATCGTACTTTTGTTAGGAGTGATTCTTGCTGGTGGACGACCGTTTTTCAAATAAAAAAGGCACTCGAATGAGTGTCTTTTTTAGCCCCGTTTAATAACCACAACCCCTTTATTATTAGGCATTTCATCGTTATTTAATAGGAATACATTCCCACCAAATCCGATGACGGTGATGGCGAGGTCATTTAAAATATGGTACTTAGCTTCTAATGATGCGGAGGAGTTGATGATTAATGCATCGATTCTTCCAGCAGGTGCGAGTTTAACAATGTCATCGAGTTTATCAGTGGTCATGTCAATTTGGCTTGATTCATGATAATGAACCTTAATATTTTTAATGGCAGCGTTAAAAAGTCGATGTGAACGTTGAATGTGTTTGAATTGGGTATCGATAATCAATTCAATAATCTTCATGGTATCATCCATGATAATTGCCTCGTTCACTTCGTGGTTTAATTTAAACACCTTTAAGATGGTGGGGCCGACGTAGATTGCTAAGGCCTTAGTATTGCGTGAACCCAACATTCTTGGAATCTTTAGCTTATCGAATTTCGCTTGGTATGGTGACCAATCTTTATCAGGATATTTATTATTAAATGAAGATTTAACTCGATTGCTCAAATTTTTGACAAAGTCTTGATTCCGAACATCATCTAGTGGTTCGAAAATTGAAATAAAAGGTCCTGGTTGTGATTCTAGTGTTAACATACTGCGTAATTGTAAGTTAGTAGCCATCCGATTGTCCTCCAAGTCTCATAATGATTATAATTCAGTATATCACGAATTATATTGGGTTGTAATAATAACGATTAATGCGATAATGTTACACGTGAAACATTAAAAAAAGAGGTGGGAAACATCAAATTTACAATTGATTTAGATGCGCAACTAGCTAATCAAATCAAGCAAGCAGCAGCAGTTGAGCATCGGACGGTGGATGAATACATTCAAAACGTATTGAGGAACACCGTAAAAAGTGGCACCTTGGAACAACGACAATTTGTGGGTCGAACAGTGAGTGGTGATCAGATTAGTGCCAAAAGTCGGTTAGTACTAATGCAAGGAATCTACTATCGTTATGATCTATTGAACGAATCACAACCAACTAACGCTGCAACATACGAAGTGGTGGGAACGAACGGTAATGTATTATTGTTACGCCAAAAATAATTAAGGAGGGCGCTTATAATGCCATTAGGAATCAAAATTGTTAAACAAAATTGTGAAGGATTAATCGAAACTTTGGGAAAGTACAGCCGGACGGTTCAATCAGGCTTAAATTTGTACATCCCAATTTTTCAAAAGGTGGTGACGGTCAGCCTTGCAATGAAGCCATTATCACTTAGCAAATATTCAATCATTACGAAGGATAATGCCGAAGTATCAGCAAGTGTGACCTTGAACTATCACGTTACGAACTCCGTTAAATATCAGTATGAAAATACCGACTCAGTGGAATCAATGTCACAATTAGTGCGTGGGCACCTACGTGATATTGTTGGCCGAATGGATTTAAATGAGGTCCTTGGCTCAACTGCAAAAATCAATCAGGATCTAGCTGAAGCCATTGGTGATTTGACGAATACCTATGGAATTAATGTTGATAGGATCAATATTGATGAATTAACGCCGTCAACGTCAATTCAAGAGGCGATGGACAAACAATTGACTGCCGATCGGGAACGAAGAGCCGAAATTTCTAAGGCAGAAGGGGATGCCCAATCGATTCAATTGCGGACGAAGGCTCAAAATGAAGCGTTAATTGCCACGGCAAATGCAAATGCCAAGGCGACTAAAATCAGAGCCGATGCTGAAAAGTACCGGATCGATACGTTACAATCTGGGCTGGCCAATGCAGATGAAAAGTATTTTGAAAATCAATCGATCAATGCCTTTGCAAAGCTTGCTGATTCTGATAGCAACTTAATTGTGACCCCGTTGGAACAGGCTGATCAATTTGGCCGGATGGCTAGTTTAAAGCGACTTTGGGATGCTAGTGATGCCAAGAAATGATGATAGCGGTGCGTTTATTAATTTTTTGTCTTGAATTACCCTTATTATTTACCCCTATGAGTGTATAATTAATGATACTTATGGAAATTATAGGATGGTGATTAATAAAAGATGATAACGGAAATTATTGATGTAATTATCTGGATCAATACATTCTTTGCGTTATTGACCGTTTTTAGACAAAAACGGGATATTGCTGCTACTTGGGCATGGTTATTAGTTTTGTCGTTCTTGCCGGTGGTGGGATTCATTGCCTATGCATTTTTGGGGCGGAAGTTACCTAAGAAACGATTATTCAGATTTCAAGAACAAAACGTTGCCAACATGCGAAAGGTATTAGATATGCAACTGGGGATGTTTAAAAATGCTCAGGTGATCCCTGCTGATAAGGTTGCGTATAAATCGCGTGGTTTGATTCGGCTGTTCGATAATATGGATAATGCATTTTTGACCCGTAGAAACGACGTTCAGATTTTTACAGATGGAAACCAGCTATTTGATCAAATGTTTACTGATATTAAAGCTGCCAAACAGAGTATTAACATTGAATTTTACACGTTTTATTCTGACCAAATCGGGACTCAGGTTCTTGATCAGTTAGTGGAAAAGGCTAAACAGGGCGTTTCCGTTCGGGTGATTTATGATAGCTGGGGTTCGATGGGAACGAATGCAAAGTTCTTTAAGCCGTTGGTAGAAGCAGGAGGCAATGCGGAACCATTCTTACATACCCATTCTGCAATCCTGGATTTTCGGATTAACTTTAGGGATCACCGTAAAATTGTGGTAATTGATGGGAAGGTCGGTTACGTTGGTGGTTTTAACATCGGAGATCAATACCTAGGCCGTAAGAAGAAGTTTGGGAATTGGCGTGATACACATATTCGCGTGATGGGTGCCGGAGTATTTGGTTTACAGTCACAGTTTATTCTGGATTGGAACGCAACTGATGATAAACACCAAATGGATGATGATAGTCCGGAGCACTTCCCAGTTACTGAGGTCCCTGGGACGACTGATATGCAAATCGTAACCAGTGGTCCTGATTCCGATATGGAACAAATTAAGGTGGGGTACATCAAGCTAATTCAAATGGCTGAACGAACCTGTTGGATTCAATCGCCATATTTAATTCCAGATGACAGTATGATTGACGCGCTTAGAATTGCTGCAATGTCCGGTGTAGATGTAAGAATCATGGTGCCATGTAAACCTGATCACCCATTTGTCTATCGGGCTACTCAGTATTATGCTCATCAACTAGCTGAGGATGGGGTGAAGATTTATTTTTATCAGGACGGATTTATTCATGCCAAGACGATGGTAATTGATGGTCAAGTTGGTTCAGTGGGATCGGCTAATTTAGATTACCGAAGTTTCAAATTAAATTTTGAAGTAAATGCTTTTATGTACGATGAAAAGATTTGTGAGCAATTGGAATCCATTTATAGGCAGGATATGGCTAAAAGTAAGTTAATGACGCCAGAATTATTTAGTCAACAGCCATTGTGGACTAGGTTTAAGCAACAGTTTAGCCGTTTGTTTGCCCCGATTTTATAATTAAAAATGGTTCTGGAATTAATTCCAGAACCATTTTTAATTATTTATGATGATTTTAAATGATTAACCTTGGTTATTTTTGAAGCGTGGATCAGCTGGCTTAGTCTTTGGAACCCCACCCATTGCTTCTGGGTTTTCTTGGTATTCAAACTTGTGGCCATCCTTTGCGACCTTACCTTCAAATTCACGTGAACCTTCGCCATCGGAGAAGTTCATAATCGTGTGGGCAAATTGGGAATGTTCGATGTCACCCATGTCACCAGGAACGATGACGCCATACTTATCTTCCAGTTCCTTTTGGGCTTCCATGAATTGCAATTGGTGTTGCGTTTCACGAGCTAATAAGAACTTGAGCATATCACGAACCCCTTCATCTTTGGTCATGTAGTAAAGCCGACTAACTTGAAGGCGGGCTTCTGATTCACGAACAACGTTGAAGCGCATGTCAGCAACGAGATTGCCACTGGAAGTAACGTAACCAGCGTTCCAGGCAGCCCCATTTGGATTATTAAGACTAGCGGTCATTCCATGAACAAGTCCGTGTTCTGGATCCATACCGCTCATCATTGCAGCTAATGAAGGATCATTCTTTAATTCTGCTTCAGAAGCATGGATTGGGGCCCCTTCTAATAGGTAGCCAATCATCGTTGAAATCATTTCAACGTGACCGATTTCTTCAGTCCCGGTATCGAGAAGTAAATCTTTATATTTTTCATCTCCAGTTGATGACCATCCTTGGGAAAGGTATGACATCATTCCAGTCGTTTCTCCCCATTGACCACCAAGCGCTTCTTGTAGTCGACGCGCCATTAATGGATCTGGACGATCCGGCTTAGCGTTGTATTGCAATTTTCGAGTGTGTCTGAACATAAAGATTCCTTCTTTCCTTAAATTTAATTAATCGCATACAATTGATTAGCATACAATCAATTTGTATACGACATAATATATCATGCTAGCATTGAAAAGTCTATAACCGGGATGCATTAATTTTGATTATCGATAATCATTGCCAATTAAAAAAGCATTGAATCGTTGGTTTATCAACGGTTCAATGCTTTTTAGATAATATTAAATTTATATTAAGCCCGCTAGTAATGAATGAAAATGGATTCTCATTCGGATTCTAACCGGGGCTGAGTTAAACAATTAAGCTATCTTTGCTTATGCGAGGCGCAATCACAATGTCTCGTATTGGCATTAAAGGCCTGTTGTTTATTCTTAGCTTCTGACTTAGTCATGTTAGTCTTACTCATAATCAAGCCTCCCTTGAGTTTTTGATTATTAATCATATTCAAAAACTGGAACTAATTCAAGTAAAAGAGATTTTATTTACCCCAACTCCATGGATTTTCCCGCCATTGAACCAAGGATTCGTGATCTTCTGGAGTGATTAATTCCTCATCCTTAGCCTGGGTAATTAAGCTAGAGTAGTTAGTAAGGGTGGTTAACGGAATCTTGGCGTTACCAAAATTTTTGGTGCTATCAGCTAATTCGTAGGTAAAAATGGCCGCAACACCGATTACCTTGGCAGCTGCTTCCTTATCAACAGCCTTAGCAGCATCCAATACGCTTCCGCCGGTGGAAATTAAATCGTCAATTAAAACCACCTTAGCGTCATTAGGGAGATGGCCCTCAATCTGGCGGCCTTGACCATGGTCCTTTGGCTTAGAACGCACATAGACCATTGGCAGGTTGAGCCGATCCGCAACTAATGCAGCGTGGGGAATTCCCGCGGTGGCAACACCACCAATAACGGTCGCTTCTGGATATGCAACTTTAATCATGTTAGCAAGTCCATCGGCAATTTGGGTCCTTAGGGCTGGATAACCGATGGTTAATCGATTATCAGTGTAGATGGGGGACTTAATTCCACTGGCCCAGGTAAATGGCTGCTTAGGTGATAGGGTGACCGCGTTGATTCTAAGAAGTCCCGATGCAATTTGTTTTTCAATTTTGAGTGCCATATTTATTATCCTTCCCATTCTTGTTTAACGATTTGATATGCTGCTTGTGGGTCGACTGCTTTAGTGATGGCGCGACCAACCACAATGCCATTGCTGCCCAGCTCACGAGCTTGAGCAGGCGTGGTAATTCTTTTTTGATCATCAGCGTGATTATTTTTTAACCTGATGCCCGGATTTATACATAAAAAGTCATTCCCTACGGCATCGTGAATGAATGGCGTTTCTAAAGCTGATGAAATGGTCCCATCGGCACCATTATCGACAGCTAACCGGGCAAGGTGGATGACCGATTCTTTAAGACTAGCCGAAACCAATTGTTCTGATTGCATCTGTGATTCAGAGGTTGAAGTTAACTGAGTGACTGCAAGCAGTTTAGCAGGCAAGCCACCAATTGCTTGACTACCCTTGATCAACCCGCGTTTGGCAGCCTGAATCATTTCAGCACCACCAGCAGCATGGATGGTGGTCATTTGAATATCGAGCCGGCCTAGTTGTTCCATCGCTTGTTCTACCGTGTGTGGAATATCATAAAGTTTTAAATCTAAAAAGACATTGATCCCCATTTGACGTAATTTACTGATGATTGCAGGTTCAGCGGAGTAAAATAATTCCATTCCGACTTTAACGAACAATCCCTCAGGATGGGCAAAGCGATTAAGAAAGTCAAAACAGACTTTTTGATTCTCAAAATCCAGAGCAATAATAATTGGTTTCATCAAATTCACCTTTCTATCAAAAAAGCCAGTTAGTCGATAGGACTAGCTGGCTTGAAACCACCCCATTAAGCGGAATGGTAGTGATGAAGATGCACCGTCAATTGCTAGCCTCACAGGACTAATTTAAAATGCTTTTATTTACATGTATTCTACATTCAATTAACGGATTAAGCAAGGGTTATTTTTGATTCTTGATTACCCGAACGCGAATAATGGAATTAATTTGGGTTAATGCATCCACTAAATCTTCAGTGGGTTCTTCATCCAAATCAATAATCGTGTAGGCAATTTTATCCTTAGCAGCATTGCTCATCCCTTCGATGTTTAAATCATTATTAGCTAACTTAGTAGCAATTTGACCCACCATGTTTGGGATGTTTTGGTGAATTAACGTTAAGCGGAAGGGGGTATTGAACGGTACGTTTAAGTCCGGTAGATTTAATGCTCCCTTAACGTTACCCGTCTCTAGGTACTTCATGATGATGTTAGCACCACGAATTGAACCGTTGGCTTCGGCTTCCTCAGTTGATCCACCAATATGGGGCGTAACAACGACATCTTCACGGTTAAAGAGGACGTCTTCACCAAAGTCAGTGATGTATGAAGCCACGTGCTTAGCATCCAATGCGTTAACGGCAGCCTGATTATCAACGATGCCTAGTCGAGAGTAGTTTAAAAGGTGGACTCCATCCTTCATGGCCTTAATTTCTTCAGCGCCAATTAAACCGGTGGTTTCAGCTGTCTTTGGGACGTGGACGGTCACAAAGTCGGCATCTTTAATTGCTGCTTTCATTGAATCTGCTCTTTCGATTTGATTCGAAATGTGCCAAGCGGCATCTGATGATAAGAAGGGGTCAAAACCAACGACTTTCATTCCTAATTCGCGGGCGGCATTGGCAACTAATGAACCGACATGCCCTAAACCAATTACCGCTAGTTTTTTACCAAGGAGTTCGGTGCCCTTGAAACGATCATCAGTTTTTTTCATTAATGAAATGTCAGCGTGGATGTGTTGGGCAGAGAAATTAGTGACCGCAAACATGTGGCGTGCGGATGCCACTAACATCGCAATTACTAATTCCTTAACGGCATTGGCGTTACTACCAGGGGTGTTGAAGGCAGCAATTCCGGCTTCGGTTACCCGATCCAATGGGATGTTGTTAAAACCGGCTCCGGCTCTAGCGATGACCTTTAGTTGCTTTGGAAAGTCAGCCTCGTGTAAATCAACTGAACGGATTAAGTATGCATCTGCATCGTCAGTTTTATTTACTTGGTATTGATTTGATAAGTGGTCGATTCCAGCTGGTGAAATCGCGTTATAGGTTTTTACATTGTACATTTTAATTTCCTCCTAGTGGGTTTGTTCAAATTGGTGTAGGCAATCAACTAATGCTTTGGCACCTTCGATTGGCATTGCATTGTAAAGGCTAGCTCTGAGTCCACCGACACTCCGGTGCCCCTTGACGCTCATTAACCCGTTTTGGGTAGCAAATTCAACGAATTGAGCGTCTAAATCATCACTGCCGGTGGAAAACGTGATGTTAGTTAACGAACGTTCTGCCTTGGCAACGTGATTTTTAAACATTTTAGATTCATCGAGGTAGTCGTATAGGACCGCTGCCTTCTTGCGGTTTATTTTTTCCATTTCATCAACCCCACCGAGGTCCTTAAGCCACTTGGTAACTAGACCGGCAACGTAGATTGGAAATACTGGTGGGGTGTTGAACATCGAATCTTTTTTAACGTATGGTTCGTAATTTAACATTTTGGGAGTATGGGCTGCAGGATGGATTAGGTCCTTCCTAACGATGACGATTGTTAAGCCAGCTGGAGCAAGATTCTTTTGGGCTCCAGCAAAGATTAATCCGAAGTCATTGACGTTGTAACGTTCAGCCATAAAATTAGATGACATATCACCCACCAGGGTAATGTCATTATGCTCCGGTAGAATATCACGATGATACGTAGTCCCTTCAATCGTGTTATTAAGGGTAGCGTATAGGTAATCATATTGATCACCAGACAGTTTTTGATCAGGATATGGGAGTGATTGGTACTTATTGGCTTTGGTGTTGCCAACGATATCAACAGTGTATCCTAAACGATTAGCCTCATCAGCAGCGCCCGATGCCCAGTGACCACTATCCAATAGCGCAATTTTACGATGATGATTAGCTAGGTTAAGTGGAACGGCAGCAAATTGACCAGTACCGCCCCCTTGGCAGAAGAGGACTTCGTAGTTATCTGGAATCTGTAGAAGCTCCTTTAGATCCTGCTTCGTGGTATCCAGGATATCTTCGAACCGTTTTGTTCGGTGTGAGATTTCTAAGATACTCATTCCACTCCCTTGAAGCGATGGAAGTTCTTTTTGAATTTGTTCCATGACTGGCTTTGGTAAAACCGCTGGACCAGCTGAAAAATTATAAACTGTCATAATGATGATCCCCTTATGTGGATTTTTTATAAAAAAGGTAGAAACAAAAAGCCCCCGCAGTAGTGCACTGCGAGGGCTTTTCAGGGTATAATTCCCGGCCTCGCAGCGATGTTAAGACATCTATGCAAGACCAGACTAAATTGTCATTTTAAATAGGCCTACATAAATGTCACTGTAGACCGAGAGGAACTCTTTGAGCTAACGATATTAAATTTATTCAAATTATAAATTATAATTTTCATTAGAAATCCTCCCCTTCTTTATAATTTTAATTTAACACAGCTCTTTTGAAAATGCAATTAAAAATTAGAATGTTTTGTTGGAAAGAATGTGAGATAATTAATAAAAATATTACTGGAGGAATTCCTATGACTGATTTTTACTTTGTTCGTCATGGCCAAACGGCTGCCAATGCCGCTGGCTTAAAGCAGGGGTGTATTAATACCCCGATTACCTATCTTTCAGAGAAGGGGAAACAACAGGCCCAAACGCTTCACGATCATTTTGATATTTCATTTGCTGATCGTATCATTGCGAGTCCGTTGAAACGGACCCAAGATACCGCTGCTTACTTAAACCAAACTGCTCAGTTACCCATTAGTTTAGATAAACGGATTCTAGAAATTTCATATGGCAATTGGGACGGCAAGCAAAATGCGGATTTACAAAGGGCTCACCCCGAGGTATTTGATCCAGTGTTGAACGACGTATTACCTTCCTATTCAGTGTTAGCACATGGTGAAACGTTCGATGCTGTAATTGAACGGGTTGCTGAATTTATGCAGGATGTTGCTGGTCAATCACCAGCTCAAAAAATCATTGTGGTAACCCACGGCTTTACCATTAAAGCGGCAGTGTTGGCTGCAATGGGGAATCCACCCGACGTGATGGTGATTCAAGAACCTGATAATACGACCGTGACTAAGATTACACTTGCTAACAATAATTATTATGTAAAATACTTTAACCGTAGCGCTGATGCTAATTTTTAGGAGGATTTAAACCATGCAAAGGTTACCCAAACGCGTAAAAACCGTCTGGTTATTTAGTGCGCTTGGCGGTGCATTATTTTGGATAGCGATCCTAATCGGGTATCGAATTGCCCAAATCTTTTGGAGCTGGTTACCAATTTGGGGGCTGTTGATCGTCTTGATCATCGGCTTAATTGTAACTTTTTCTGAAATTGCGTTGATTCCGTACCGCTATCGCTTCTATCATTTCGCGGTAAATGAAACCGACGTTGAAATTCAAAAGGGGTTCTTTTTTAGGAAGCATATCTCAATTCCGATTGCCCGGGTGCAAAATGTGGACTTAAACCAGGGCCCATTTTTGATTACTCAGCATCTCTATGAGGTTAAGATTGCAACTGGTGGTTCAAATCATTCGATTGATGCATTAACGAAGGAGCATGCTACGGAATTGAAGAATCGCGTGATGCAACTAGCGTTGGAGGCCAAAAATGCGCAATAAACACCAACATCCATTAGCACTAGTTTCAATGTTTTTCGAATCATTCAAATTTTTATTTTACCTGTTGCTAGCGGTGGCTTTTTTAAAGCTGGAGTTATTAATTGAGATTGGCATCTTTTTATTAGGGTTATTTATCGTTTTGGACATTTTACGCTATGCAATGTTTACTTACTCAATTTTGCCAAATGAATTAGTCATCAAAGAAGGGGTAATCTTTAGAAAAGAGCATCATATTCCATATGAACGAATTCAAACGATTCAAAACCGGCAGTGGTTCTATTTACGCCCGTTTGGGATTGAAGAATTAGTCATTAACAATGCTGGAACCTCCCACGATGACAGTGAAATTAGCTTACATGCGGTCAGCACCAAAATTGCACCGATTTTAGAGCAACACCACGAAGCAGCAACAAATTCAGGGCAACCAAAAACTGCGATGAAGCAAAGCCCAGCCATTGAAAACGAATCAAAAGCTTCAAATAATGATCAATATCGGATTAAAGGCACTGATATGTTTATCTTTGGGTTAACGAATCTACGGGTAATGGCTGAAGTTCTGGTTATCATTTCATTTTTAGACCGACTACACGTTAATTTTGATAGCTTTTTTAGTATCTTTGCCAACTTGGCCAATAGCATTTATTTAATCGTTTCGTCCATTATTTCTGCGGTAATTTTATTAGCGGTGGCTAGCATGGTGGAGACACTGGTTCGTTACTATGGGTTTACGTTGACGAAGCAAGGGGAGCACTTAGTAATTGAAAAGGGGTTATTCCAGACAAAACGAATTAACGTTCCGATTAATAAAATTCAAGCAGTAGAGTTCAAACAAAATGCATTGCGGCAACTATTTCACCTAGTGACAATTCGCATTCACCTAATTACTGGGGTAAGTAGTGATGATGATAAGGAAGTGGTAACGGTAATGCCGGTCATTAATGAACAGCTGGCATATAAGATGATCAACCGCTTTATCGGGATGGTCCCCGTTGAACCAATTCAATTTACAGCTGGTGATAATCGCAGTAAGTGGTTATTTAGTCGTAATAATTTGTTGTGGACCGTTATTTTAGGAGCTGCAATCAGCACGTTCTTTAGGCCATGGTGGCTATATGCTATTTTGATAGTCATTGCGGCGATTAATATCTGCATGGGGATTTACCGTGGCAAGCAAACGGCGGTAAGGCAAATTAACGCTAGTCAGCTTGCATTACGCACCACTAAAATGTTTACCAGAACGGTCGATATTGTTAACTGGCACCAAATCCAAAGTATGACCGTCAATCAATCACTTTTTATGACGCATAGTAAAAGAGCCCATTTGCAGTTAGCGGTGCGAAGCGGGTTTTCTGCAACTAATATGACCTGCAGATACTTACCACAAGCGACGGTTGAACCGATCTTTAATTGGTACCATCATTTTAATTTATAATTTAAGATTGCAATTTGAAAATTTCTGTGTAATGATAGATAAGAATTTAATATCTCGCAGAAAGCCGAGAAATAAAGAGTGCCAGCGAGCACTCATTTGGAGGATTAATTGAATATGGAAATACTTAAAGATGAATCTCGTTCATTAACGACGAATCAGAAATTGACGCTTGCGTCCAGTACGGCTGGGTTTGGATTAGAGAACATGGATGTTATGTTCCTGTCCTTTGCTTTGACATCGATTATCGCTGACTTGCATATCAGTGCCGGTGCCGCTGGATTTATATCGTCAGTTACTAATTTGGGCATGTTATTGGGCGGGATTCTTTTCGGAATTCTGGCGGATAAATATGGACGCGTCAAGATTTTTTCCCATACCATTTTGATTTTTGCAATTGCGACTGCAGCAATGTATTTTGCTAATAATATTTACTTGGTGTTCTTATTCCGGTTTATTGCTGGAATTGGTGCTGGTGGTGAATATGGTGCTGGAGTGACATTAATTGCTGAAAACTTTAGACACGGTAAGATTGCTAAGTGGACTTCGATTGCTGCAATCGGGGGCCAAATTGGTGCCATCATTGCAGCGTTAGTTGCTGCATGGGTATTGCCTAACTTGGGGTGGCACGCCTTGTTCCTAGTCGGATTGGTGCCAATTGTGTTTGCCTACTTTGTTCGGAAGAACTTGAAGGAAAGCCCTGAATTTGAATCGGAAATGCAGGCCACTGATGACCAACCGAAGGTTTCAATTAAAGCATTATTTGCCACCCCACGGTTGGCATATCAAACGCTTGCGTTAATCGTAATGGTAATCGTTCAAATCTCTGGATACTTCGGATTGATGAACTGGTTACCTTCGATCATGCAAAAACAACTCGGCTTGAGCGTTTCCGGTTCATCGACTTGGATGATCGTCACGATTATCGGAATAAGTCTTGGGATGCTTACGTTCGGGACGATTATGGACTTCTTTGGTCCCCGGCGGGCATTTGGCATTTTTCTACTGGTTGCTGCAATTTCAGTTTATGCGATTATTTTCGCATTTAATGCCTGGACGTTGCTGCTAGCAAGTACTGTGGTTGGCTTCTTCTCAAATGGAATGTATGGTGGTTACGGAGCCATTATTAGCCGGCTTTACCCCACCCAAATTAGAGCAACTGCTAATAACATGATCATGAGTGTTGGTCGGGCCATCGGGGGCTTTTCACCAATGGTAATTGGGATTATGATGGAGCATTATTCACTGACGGTAGTTATGGCGAGCCTATCGGTGCTCTACCTAATTAGTTTTGTTACGATGCTATCGATTCCAGCACTTAGGAAATTTCATGAAGATATTGTTAAATAGTTAAACTTTAAAATGATTGCGCGACGGTTACGTCTAGCAATCATTTTTTTGTGATATTTTAATGGAAATTGCAAAAATTATTTACAAATAAAAAACGATATGTCATTTGACATATCGTTTTTGTAGTTTAAGCTGATTGATTAATCTAACCTACTAATCATGAACGCACTTCCGATTACCAAGATTAATCCAATAATCGTAAGAATTAGTTCTCTTTGGTTCTTTTTTTCTTTTAGGACGATGATTCCACCCAATGTGGAAATGATAACGTTTAATTGAGTAAGTGGAAATGCAGTGGCAACTCCATTTAGCTTCAATGATGATAAGTATGCAAGGACCCCGAAACCACCGGTAATCCCAATTGAAATACTCTTCAACGCAGGTTTGGTGAAGAACAGTGGTTGATGATCACGTCTTTGTAAGATCAAACCGATAACGACTCCCCCAAAGAACATTCCAAGGGTTTGTGGGAATAAACTGGATAACCCAGATGCATTGGGCACCCGTGGAAATACAGAACAAGCGGTGTAACCCAGTGAACCTACGATCAAGAGCATTAATCCGCTCTTGTAGTTCATCTTAGGGCGTTCAACACTACTATCTTGAATACTAGTAAATGTAATTCCAATAATTAATACTAAGATACTAATGAATCCAATTAATTTAGATGAAACGGAACCCCATTCTCCCCAAACGATCACTCCAATTAGTGGAATTTCAACTAATTGCAGTCCGGTCGAAATAGGCATCGCAGTGGAAACGTTCATTTTCGTAAATGCATCGAATTGCATCAATTGTGCAATTGACCAAAGTGCTCCCCCAGCAAAACACCAAATGAAACCACTTAGCGTTAATGTGGGTCTAAAGATAATATAAAGCACTAAACCAACGATAATTTGACCATAAACGGTCCCCATTAGCTGATCAACTGGTCGACCACCAGCCTTAGTGGCGATGATTGGTCCAATTCCCCACAAAAGCGCTGGCAATAGTCCAACTAAAATTGCCATTATAAACCCTTCCTTATATAAAATTTAATCTAGTCACCCCTTAATTATATATTATTTGGAAGCCATTAGTAAATTAATTCCAATTTTTTAATCAAAAAGTCTGATAAAAGTGTCCGCATCATGATATTGACCATTAGAAAAGATGTGATCTTTAAGGACCGCTTCGTGTGTAAAACCAAGGCGTTGCGGAATTGAACGGCTTGCAATATTATCCACATCTGCAACTACCGTGATTTTATGGAGTTGTAATTCGGGTTGGATATTAATGATCATTTGTTTTAGCGCGTTGGTCATAATGCCCTTGCCCTGTGATGAACTAGCTAACCAATATCCCACCTCAGCGGAATGACTATCAAAATTAACGTTGTGTAGATCAATCATTCCAACTGGTTGGCGATTATCAGTAATCACAAATAAAAATAATTTCCGATCGGCGAATTGGTGACGGGCAAATTCAATAAAATTAAGTTCATCTTGGACGCTATTCATTGCATCGGCCCATGGTAAATAACGCGCTAGTGATTCACGATCTTGATCGATAACGGTGTAAAGCGGTTCCGCGAACCGCGCTTCTGGCATTACTAGTTTAATTTCAGAATCATTTAATTTAAATGTACATAGACTTAACATATTATCACTCCGCATCAAAGTATTGATTCATTGATTTAACAACATCCTGCGCCACCTGGTTTCGATAACTGGCATTGCGAATATACTGTAAATCCCGGGTATTATCCATAAAGCCCATTTCAATCAACACTGCTGGTTGGGTGTTATTTCTTAATACCAGGTAGTTACCAAAGCTTACGCCCCGGTTAGTTAATGGTAGGTTTGCAAAATTATTATTTAGAATTTCTGCAAAAATATCAGCATTGCGATGGTACTTAAAAACTTCGAAACCAGTGGCATCGTTAGCAACATTGGAAGAATTATAATGGAAGCTCATGAATAGATTTGCTTTGGTATGATTTGATAAATTAGCCCGATCTTGTAAACCAACGGTTTTGTCACTGGTTCTGCTCATGATCACCCGTGCAAAAGTCGGTTTGAGTAAATCACGCACCCGCAAAGCTAGCGGTAGGGTATATGTTTTTTCTTCATTATTAGCGCCACTACCGAAGTGGGAAAGGGTCCCGGTATCTTGACCACCATGGCCAGGATCCAATACGATCGTTGCTTCTGAAATCTTATCAGCTGTTTTAGCATTATATTTTGGTTGGTCGATTAACCATGATGCAATCCATCCGGTATGACCATTAGCTTTCACGTACCACCATTCAGTGGATTCATTTTTCTTAATGACTTTTAAACGGGTCCCGGTATTGATTCGACTGACTAACTTGGCAGATAATTGTGGACTCGACCTTAAATTAACTGAATGAGCAGTCACTAGTGGACGTGCAAAATAAAGGCCCAGTTCAATTACGATAATTCCAACGATACAAGCAGTAATAATCAAGCGAACCATCCAAACTCCGGGGGAAGCGGATAAAAAAGAATTGATTTTTTTATTCATAATCTTTGCCACCCTTGCATTTTTCAAGTAGAATAATGATGATTGGTTATATTAGATAATTTTAACCTATGCTAAGATTATCTAGCAAATCAGATTTTAAATCAATTTTTATTGCTTTTGGGGGTAATACAAATTGAAGGAGTGGACATTTTATAATGTTTAGATTTGTGAAACAATCAGTAATGGGGCTACTATTAGTCCTAAGTATGGTATTCGTGTTAGTTGGTTGCAGTAGCTCTAAAAAGGGCGAAAGTAGTAAGGGAATTCACGTGGTGAGTTCTGTTGATTTTTATGGTGATGCAGCACGGGCGGTCTTAGGAGACCACGGGACGGTTACATCGATTATTAATAAGTCGACGATTGATCCACATGATTTTCAACCAACTGCGCAAACTGCAAAGCAAGTATCAGGTGCTGACTTTGTCATTTATAATGGATTGGGTTATGATTCATGGATGAAGAAGTTGACCAGCAATGGATCAGATAATTTAAAATCCATTAATGTTGGTAGCTTGATGGGTAAGCAAACCGGTGACAATCCACATATCTGGTACAATAGCAAGACGATGCCTAAGTTAGCCAATGAATTAGCAGCTCAGTTTGGTAAAAAAGAACCAAAATACAAAGCCGAGTTCAAAAAGAACGCAGCTAAGTACATTCGGTCCTTGGATTCAAACATGAAGTTAGTTGACCAAATTAAGGCTAATAATACTAAGAATAAGAACGTTGGGGTTAGTGAACCCGTCTTTGATTACTCATTACAAGAAATGGGTTACAAGGTTGCTGACAATGGCTATGCTAAGTCAGTTGAAAAGGGAACCGATCCTTCACCTTCCGATATCAAGGAAATTCAAAATGATATTAAAAATAAGAAGATTGCGTTCTTCGTTGATAATAGCCAAGCCAGTGATAAAGTTGTCCAAAACCTAGTTAAGATGGCCCATCAATACAAAGTCCCAGTGCTAAAGGTTACTGAGACGATGCCTGATGGAATGGACTATAAAGACTGGATGGCATCTCAATATAAACAATTATTGGCGATTCAAAAGGAGAAATAAATCAATTGAAATCAAAAGTGCTGACTGTTCAACATCTTGATGTTGCGGTTGAAGACCGGATTTTGATCAATGATCTTTCATTTAATGTTTACGGTGGTGCATTAACCTGTGTTACCGGTGAAAACGGGGTGGGGAAGACCACTTTAGTAAAGGCATTGCTTAAACATAAACGGAATTCAACTAAACAAGTCCACTTTTTGGTTCGGCCGGATCAAGTTCAATACGTTCCACAATTTCGGAATGTAGATGACGATTATCCGTTAAAAATAAAGGATTTTGTGAGCTTGAGCTTGCAAAATTCTTTTTTACCATGGTTGACTAAATCAGAAAAAGACCGAATCGAAAACGTGCTCAAGATTACTAAATTAACTGAAATTGAAAATGAGCCACTGGGGCGTGCTTCCGGTGGGCAAAAGCAACGGGCCTACCTAGCGCAGGCACTAGTGACGGATCCTAAACTATTGATTCTAGATGAAACGACCGCTAGTTTGGACAAGCAATCGCGGGTGTACCTCCTTCAAGTGGTCGTTGATATTATTAAACGAACGGGAGCTGCAGTTATGTTCATTACCCACGACCCTGAATTAATCAACCGGTTTGGTGATTACGACTTAGAGATTGCTAATCACCATGGTGAAATGCACCGAGTAAAGGGGGGACAAGCATAATGTTAGCTTATGCGTTTATGAGGTATGGTTTTATTGCCAGTTTCTTTATTTCAATCCTATGTGGATTCATGGGCGTGTTTGTAGTTTCTAGAAAGACGTCTTTCTTTACCCATACATTATCGGAAATTGGTTTTGCGGGGGCTGCATTTGGATTGTTTCTAGGCACTTCACCTGTAATTGGGATGTTAATCTTTACGATTCTCAGTTCACTAATGATTGGGACCGTTGGTAACCGGGTTAGCCGGCGTGAGTCTTCAATTAGTGTCTTTTCCGGATTATTCATTGGTCTGGGGATATTATTTCTATCACTAGCTAATACCCAGTCCAGTTATGCCACGAATATTTTATTTGGGAGCATTGTTGGAATCGGCGTGAATGACTTAAAGACCCTAATTATCCTAAGCATCATTATTATTATCGCAATTCTGTTGATTTACCGTCGATTGAAGTATAATTCATTTGATGGGACCGGATCGCACTTTAATGCTGGTTATGATACTGTGATTTCAATCATTTTTTTGATATTACTTGCATCCACTGTTAGTGTGACGGCCCAAATTGTGGGATCGTTATTAATCTTTGCATTATTAACGATTCCAGCTTCTGCCGCCAAGTATTTTGTGCATAATGTTTGGGGGATGATTTTCTTAACGTTCCTCTTTTCGCTAGTTGGAACCTGGGCCGGTTTATATTTCAGTTACATTACAAATTGGCCAGTTAGTTTCTTCATAGCAGCGATAGAAAGCGCTTTTTACGTAGTTGCAATTGGTTACGATAAGTTAAAAAATCATGACTAATGTTTATTTTGGACGGTAATTTGTTATACTATGTACAAATCATGTTTACCGTTCAGGAGGTAAAGTTTAATAATGAAAACATATCAAAAATTAATTCCAGTGGCCATCTTAGGGCTACTGTTAGCTGGTTGTGGAAGCAAAAATAATGACAATCAAAATGCTTCGATGAAGAACAGTCAATCTACTTCTGTTAAAAGTAGTGATAAAACGACTAGTTCAAAGGCTAGTTCCAGTTCTAGCGCTAGCTCCTCTAGTGCCGCTAGTTCAAGTGATAGTGTGGCTAGTTCAAGTAGTAGTGAAAGTGCTAGTAGCGCTACTAGTGGGAACCCAGTTTCCTCGAAAACTTACGCTAGTAGGGAAGCTGCTAAAAACAGCGTGGGCTACCAATCTAAAGCATCGACATCCGGATTACCAACCGTGAACTTAGGAAGCGGAATTACCGGGGTGAAAGATGCTGGTGCCGGCCAGGTCTTTGTTAGCTTTAACATGGGCCGTTGGTCATTAACGGTTCGGGGGACTGAGGTTAACGTTAGTGATACTGCCACCCCAGCTGCTAAGCAAATGGTTGCTTACTTGCAAACCCATACCCTCCCAGTTCCAGACGGTTATGGACACGTAAGTGCTGACATTGATTCAAATGAAACGACCGTTAAGTGGCAAGAAGGAGCTACTGTGCATAAGGTTTCCGGAAGTACTCCGGAAGCTGCATTGCAGGCTGCAATTGACGCAAAGTAATTAAGTGAAAAGGGATCCTAAATATGAAGAAAATAAGACATGTACTAACGAAAGCGGGACTGGTATTATCCACTGGAATCGTTACTTTAGGAATTGTTAATGTTGCGACATTAGGAAAACCAAATCCCACCGTTAAAGCTGCTGTTTCGATGAATCCAGCCTATGATTTATCAGAATGGCAAAAGACGATGACTGATTCTCAAGTTCAACAATTAAAGAAGGAAGCTAGCTTTGTAATTATCCGGGTTCAGTATGGTAGTAACTATGCTGATAAAGTTTATCAAAATAACATTAAGTTGTTAGATAAGTATAATGTGCCATACGGGGTTTATAGTTATAGTTTATATAACTCCGTTGCACAGGCCCAGGGGGAAGCGCAGACACTTTATAATCGGGTGCCAAACGCCCGGTTCTACGTAAATGATCTTGAACAAACCAATGGGATGAGTACGAGCACATTGAATTCAGCAACTTCTGCTTGGGCTGATGAGATGCGGACTTTGACCACTAGGCCAATTGTGCTTTATAGTGGCCTTTACTTCATGAGTAATACCATTGGTGACGCTAAGGACGATTATGATACATTATGGGTTGCATCATACGGAGCGGGGGAACCCAATCCATCATATACTTATGGGTTATGGCAATTTACTGATAGTTATCATAGTACGGCATTGAATCAAAATGTTGATGCATCTGTAATTCCAGATGGTGGAAAATCAATGTCATTTTGGGTCGGTAGTGGTGCCAGCGGTTCCACTGCAAGCAGTTCGCAATCCGTTTCCAGTAGTGCTGCTTCATCTGCTAATTCGGTCGGCTCATCGATCGTTTCATCAGCAAGCGTTGCTAGTTCATCTAATGTCACCTCTAGCGCTAGTAGTAGCGTTAGTTCTGCATCCTCGAATGGCAGCAGTACTAGTTCAGTAACTAGTAGTAGCGCAAGTTCAAGTGCTAGCGCTAGTTCAACTAGCGTAAAGTCCAGTGTAGCTGCTAGTGCTAGTTCCAGCACTAAATTTAGTGACAGTACGACTAATAGCTTGACGACCGCTAATAAACACTCAATCAGTAAGCAAAAAACGACTACGATTAAGGTGTTAAAGCCAAAGATTAATACAAAAGTTTACCACTCTTCAAAGAACGTTAAGATGGTTCAGGTAACTGCTAAGAATGGAATTTACATTTATGACAGTGCTAATCAACGGATTAAGCACCTTAAGAAGGGCGCAAAGGTTGCAGTTAAATCGTTTAAACAACGGGGGACTAAGACCATTGCAATGGGTGCAAATGGGACTCACTTTACATCTAATAAGAGTTACGTTAAAGCAGTTAAATAAATTTAAAAAAAGCCTTGATTCTAATTCTTAGGATCAAAGCTTTTTTACTACTAAAGATAAAAAAATAACCACGATGATTTAATCATCGTGGTTATTTTTAAGTCTTAACTAGACAATTTGACAGAATTCAATCGTTTCATGGTTTGGTCCTAAGATGTTAAAGAACCGAATTCCATTATCCCAGAATGAAGGGATGGATTGGATTTCATCGTTGACCATGTCAAAGCCTTCAGCCTTAGCAGCTTCGAAAGCCTTGTCAACGTCAGTACAGTTCATTGAAAAGTGGTTAATGGCACCGTTCTTCATAGTAACGGGGTCACCTTCCCAAGTTTCAATGGTTAAGTTGTTGTATCTCATGAACGCACAACGGTTTTCACCATTATGGAACAAACCAGCTTCTTCAAAGCCTAACTTCTTGTAAAACGCAATTGTTTTATCTAAGTCTTTTGATGGGATTCCAACGTGTTGAAGTCCAGTGAAGTAATCTTGTAAAGCCATTTTATATGCCTCCGTAGAAATTAATTATTTCAAGCTACCGTCAAGTTCAACAACTGACTTACCAGGGCGCTTGTCAGAACCATCAAGCTTACCAACAACTTCGTTAAGTTGAAGAACGTTCTTGATAAGTGGTTCAACATCAATTTTGCCACTTGCCATTAATGCAAGGGAGTCATCGAATGAGTATGGGTTAATGAATGAACCCTTGATGTCTAATTCCTTTTGGAATACTTCGTAAGTGTTAACAGTGAATGTTTGATCTGGACGACCAACACCAAACATAAGGATTTGACCACCCTTACCTGCAACTTCGATTGCCTTTTCTTGAGTTTCTGGACGACCAACGGCTTCAATAACGATGTCGTATTCTTCAGTAATGTCACCAGATTCAGTGTTGATAACGTGGTCTGCACCAGTAAGCTTTTGTTCTTCAGCTAACTTGTCATCATGACGACCAGTTAAGTCAACGTGTTGAACACCGTAAGCCTTTAATAATTCAACGAATAATAGACCCATGTAACCATCACCCATAACAAGTGCCTTGTAGTGTGGTTGTAAGTTAAGACGACGAACACCGTGAACACCACATGATACAGGTTCAGTAGAACAAGCAGCCTTTAATGAAAGGTTAGCTGGAACGTGGTATACAACTGATTCAGGAGCAGTGAAGTATTCTTCCAAACCACCATCACGAGTAACACCAACAGCTGATAAGTCTTCAGCTAATTGTGGACGGTCAACACGGAAGTACTTGTCCTTAGGGTAGTAGATGTTAGGGTCAACAGCAACACGGTCACCCTTCTTAAATTGGGTAACGTTAGCACCAACGGCTTCAACAACCCCTGAGTTTTCATGTCCTAAAACAATTGGAGGAACAGCATCTGCTGAACCTGGAAGACCATTGTATAATGCGTCGTCAGTACCACAGATACCTGCGTATGCGGTCTTAACTAAAACTTCGTCAGGCTTTGGAGTTGGAGTATCCAAATCTTGGATTTCCATTTGTTTAGTACCAGTTAATACTAATGCTTTCATGTGTAAATATCCCCTTTATAAATATAATAAATTTTTTAACCCAATCAAATGATCAGGCTTTCAATAACGATTTGATATGAAATAACCAATTAACACCAACTAGTTAGTAGTTAGTTACTTTTGATTACACTTATAATACTAATGATTATTGTTAAATAATCAACTATTATTTCTTATAAATATAACGATAATTCAATTTATAAATGAATAAAATCACATTAGTGGAATACCTAGTAAGCAAGGGTGAATGTTGATTTATTAGCAAAGATAGTTCATGGTTTCACAAATGTTAATAATTAATTAATTTGTTTTTATATAATTATGCAAATTACAACCGGTTGCATGAATAAAAAATTAAAAATGATATTTTTACTTTATTTTGTGAATTTCTTAACTAAAGTGCATAATCACTTAATTATGATAGGATAAATTAATAAAGCTAAGGAAGGCGATTTAGTTGCGTAGGATTATTTATATTATCTGTTTTGGGTTCTTAGGCGGTGCACTTCGTGAGTGGTTAACGTTATTATCTGGTAATCAACACTTTGCAATGATTATTGCAATTAATTTAATTGGGACGTTCTTACTATCATTTATTGCTAGTACTCTGCCACTATTGATGAATATTTCGAGTGATGTTTTAAGTGGGATTACCGTGGGGTTTATTGGTAGCTTTACTACTTTTTCAACGTTTACGGTCGATTTTGTGAAGCTGCTCAAAATTTCACTAATTAATTCATTCTGGTATCTTTCAATCAGTTTGATTTTTGGATATATATTCGCATTAATTGGGGTCAAACTCGCTGATTACGTTATTGCAAAGGCGGGTGAAAAATAATGATTACCAAAATTGTACTTGTGGGATTTGCCGCTGCGTTTGGAGCGGTCATTCGATATGGCATGATTGAATTAATTGGCAATCGCATGGGGTGGAAGGAATTTCCGCTGGCTACCGTGGTGATCAATGTGTCCGGTGCGTTTTTGCTAGGCTTATTAACTGGCCACCTTGCTGATGGATCCATCGCATTTCTAATCGGGAGTGGGATTCTGGGTGGCTATACTACGTTCTCTACGTTCATGAATGAAACGGTCAAACTGCAGATTAAACATCCACAATGGGCCGGGATATACTTTATTTTAACTACTTTATTAGGAATCTTAGCAGCTTTAATCGGAATGGCAATTTAGTACGGGGATGGGGTGGCCATCCCCTTTATTTATGCTTATGGCTAGGGGTCCTTTCGTGGATTTGCTAATTGAAAAATAACACGTTTACGATTCAATCGTTTAATTAACGAGATTGAAATCAATTCTAATTTGGATATAATAGAACGAGTCGACTAAAATAACTATATATAGATATTTTTAGTTATTTAGGTACTATATATTGTGTTGGGAGCGTTTTGAATGAATTATTGTAAGTGGCTATGGAGCCAATTGTTGGGCTGGAATGTCCAATCATACATTCTATTATTCTTTGGGTTAGGATTTAACTTAGCATTAACGCTAAGTAGCCCGATGACTACGATTAGTATTGTAACGTTTATTGCTGGTGCGCTAGGTTTAACCTGTGTACTGGCAATTAATAATGCAAAACCAGTCAACGGTTGGTTGGGCTTACTTAGTGCGATCTTATTAATTGCGGTTGCATTTACCGCCAAGAATTACATGGAAATTGTGATGCAACTTAGCTATATCGTATTATTAGATGTTCCGGTATTGTTAATGCCTAGTTGGAATCAAGATGCTGAACAAAAAATTTCTGGTCTGCGAGGCGATAGTGTTGCCACGACCATTAAAAACTGGTTACCATACGTATTCGGCTTTGTTGTTGTGGTTTTGATTATGCATACCCTGTTGGTTCACCTTACTGACAGTCCGCGGCCATTGATTGATTCGATTTCATCAACAACTGGAATCATGGGCGCGATTTTAACCACGTTAAAGAAACGGGAAACCTATTATTTTTGGTTTGCCCAGGGCATTTTATCAGTTATTTTATGGGGGATCACTGCAGCACAGGGTGGGGCATCACCAGTGCTATTTGTAACCTATATGTTGTACATTGGAAATGATATTCTAGCGTTTACCAAGAGTCCATGGTTTGCTAAACAGCTGGATAATTAATTTGGGTCGATTAAAAGGGGGATCCTATGCCGATGCTTGTATTAGCTGGAACGATTGGCGCAGGGAAGTCATCATTGACTACCCGGGTAGCGAAGCACCTTGGAACGAAGGCGTTCTACGAACCAGTTGGGGATAATCCAGTATTACCATTGTTTTATCAGGATAAACAGAAATACGGTTTTTTATTACAAATTTATTTTTTAAATAAGCGTTTTGAAATGATTAAGCGAGCGCAACGGGATGATAACAACGTTTTAGACCGTTCAATCTATGAAGATGCGTTGTTTACTGATTTAAACCATCGGTTGGGAAATATTAACGATGCCGAGGCAGCGATTTATCATGAATTATTGGATAACATGATGGAGGAACTACCATTTGCAGCGAAAAAGAAACGCCCGGATTTGCTAGTGTATATTGAGGTCAGTTTAGACACCCAGTTAGCACGAATTAAAAAACGGGGGCGCGATTTTGAACAATCCGATGAACTATTAGATTACTACCGAGAATTACGAGTGGCATACCAGAAATGGTTTCAAAATTATGATATTAGCCCTAAATTAAAAATTGATGGCGATCAATACGATTTTGTTAATAGCGCAGCGGACTTAACCGCGGTCCTGAACCAAATTGATGCTAAATTAAATGAATAAGTTAAAAAGCCGCCATTGTCATTTAGACAATGGTGGCTTTTTAATTTATATTGATTGCCAGATTTTTGGTATTTAGTGCTAAATGAGTACGTGGGTTCCTTTTTATTGTGATCATTTTCAGTGTAGGTTACTGAAACCCTACTATTTTTGAAAGTAACCTTTGTTTTAGCACTATTTTGCTTGCTCTTTTTAACTTTGCTGGTAGCTGGGACAGAAAGGAGTAAAACAGCGGTAACTAGAGTTACAGTCATTTTGAGTTGCATGAAAAAATCATCTCCATTTAATTTATAATTAACATTAAGTTATTTTGTCCTTTTTTATTGGTAAAATCAAATACTGGTGGGATATTAACTAATTTAACTAATTTTGAACCATAGTGTTTATGCATTTAATAACTAAGATAAATTGAAATGATATCTGACTTTGTTTATTGAAGGTAGATTAATAATGATTCAACTAAATGTATTATGTGATTTATTTGTGCGCTAATGGATTGTTAGTATCATATTGATTTATGAAGATGTAATTAAATTAATGACTATTGAAAAAATAATGTACTAATTGCATAAAAATATGCTATTATATTATTTGTGCAAAAGTAATAGGATGATTATATAATCATTATCCTGGATTAAAGTGATCAAAACTATTATTAACCTTATATAATTAATGATGGTTTTGATATGATGGTAAATTTTAATTTTAATCGGTTTCTTATTAGTAATCCATACTCATTCAATTATTATTTCACATCACTACTTAAATGCATGGTTTATAAAATGGAGGAATCATAAATTGAATAATGTGCGAAAAATAATTGCATCGTTAGCGATCTCAACTGCACTTTTGGGACTGGGTGCTAACTTGAATAGCAATGAAGATACTGCTAGTGCCGCAGTTCATAAGAAAGCCAAACATAGTAAGAAAAAGGCTGTTAAGAAGGTTAATAAAAAGAAGAAGTCGACTAAAAAAGCGACTAGTGGACATATAACCATTCTTAGAGGCCATCGTGGAAAAACTGGTGCTACGGGTGCACGAGGTGCGACCGGTGCCACTGGAGCAACTGGAGCAACTGGTGCTCAGGGTCAAAAGGGCGCCACTGGTGCTACTGGCGCTCAGGGTCCAAAGGGTGATACCGGCGCCACCGGAGCAACTGGTGCCCAGGGTCAAAAGGGCGCTACTGGAGCTACCGGGGCTACTGGCGCCCAGGGCCTAAAGGGTGATACAGGAGCAACTGGAGCGACTGGTGCCCAGGGTCCAAAGGGTGATACTGGTGCGACTGGCGCAACTGGTGCGACCGGAGCCACTGGCGCACAAGGAATTCAAGGGCTTAAGGGTGATGCTGGAGCCAGCAATGCCCAAGGTGCCAAGGGTGCTGATGGTCAAAACGGTAAAGATGGTAAGGACGGCAAGGATGGTAAAGACGGTAAGGATGCGCTATCCGATGTTTACTACAACATTACTGACTATGGGGTTAAGAGTGGGCAGTCATCAGTTGATTCTGGAGCCATTATTAACAATATCATTTCACAAATGCCATCATCTGGTGGAACCGTATTAATTCCAAATGGTGATTTCTATTTGAAGACACCGGTGGTAATTAATAATAACCACGTTCGAATTAAGGGAATTAATTCAGGATTACGTTCAGCCATTGATCCCGATAAGACTGCCGTTAGTCCCGGTGGTGGGAGTCGGTTAATCATGGACGCTAATAATTCCACTGGGATCCAAATTGGAGTGGCTAACCAAACCCCACGAATTAGCGGAATTGAAATTGACCACGTTAATATGCTCGGAAGTGGTAGTGGGGATCAAACGCTAATTAGTGGCCCACAAGATTCCGATGGAATTAAGATTCATGATGTTGTGATGAAGAACGCTACCTATGGAATTAAGTTAAGTGGTGCTGATACTCCTGATATTCACGATAACTGGATTTCAGAATTAACCAATGGGGTGCACCTGTTAGGCTCATCCCAACAAGCTAAGATTGCTAGTAACTTTATTGGTGCTCAACCAGGCGGAATTTCCGTTAAGTTAGATCACCCATACGCGGCAACTATTAATGGTAATAACATCTATCCAGATGGATTTACTAATCTTGAGGTTAATGATGGTGACCATGTTAATATTTCAAATAATAACATTCAATCATACTACAGTCGGGCAGTGTTCCTAACTGGGAACTACAATACAATGTCCAATAACTCAATCTATATTCGTGGAAATAAGGATAACCCACGTGGTTTTGATAAGAAGATTGGGGATGTCTATGTTTCCGGTGATAACAATGTATTACAAGGAAACCACTTAACTTCTGAACAAGAATCTGAAGCTACTCGTGAATTAATCATGGGTGGAAACAACAATATGATCAAGATGGATACCATTGATGGAGCTGCTTCAAACTCTAAGGTGGTAATTAACGGAAATGCCAATAACAACAAGGTACTATATACCGTTAATAATGATGAATTCCAAGATGGTCAGAATCCAACGAATACGAATGTACCAATTTCGCGTTAATAATATTGAATAAATGAAAAAAGCCCAGTTATAAAAATATTCATAATTGGGCTTTTTCATTTGGAAATTTAAAAATAAATGATTATAGGTGAAATAATATGAATGAAAATGATAAAAAAGAACGCTATCGATTATATAAATCTGGCAAGAATTGGGTTACAACTATGATTGTAGCTGCATCAACAATTACCTTTTGTGATTTAGTCTCAAATCATGACGCTGAGCTACTAAGTCTACCCGTGGCTAAGGCGTTTGTGATTCCTGATTCATTTGCTGAATTTGCATCAACAGCCACCGCATCTGAATCAGTTGCACAAACCTCCGTAGCTACCTCGAGCACTTCCCAATCCAGTAGTCAGCCGCCATTTCCATTTGAAGGATTAGATGGATTTGAAATTTATATATATTCTCATTATGGATATAATAATCCAATGGCTAAACAAATGGTTGATCAGCACCGTGGGATTGCTGTTCGTCCACCTAGTAGTGCCATTCCTGCAATCAGTAGTGTTGCTAGTAATAATAGTAGTGTTGCTACTTATGCTTCAGAACCAGCTAGTTCTGCTAACGTAATGAATGTAACGGAACCAGCTCAATTCAGTTCAGAAAATAATGGCGCATCTTTGGCTATCAGCTCATTAACAACGGAATCGATTGCTAATGATTCAATAAGTAACACTAATAGTAGTAATAGTATCGCTAATCTTAATAGTAATAGTAGTGCTAATAGTTCTGAGGTGACGACTACTAATAATTCATTGAATGCATCAACTAATGATAATTCAAGCTCAATTTCTAAAAATGATGTTATGAATGATAAAGTTACCAATGCTAGTAATAATGATCATAACGCTACATTAATTAATCGTTTAAATTCAAAGCAAAACGACATTCAACAAAAGATTATTAATAATTCAGAAATAGGGCAATCTAATGATCAGCTTATTAACTTAAAACAATTATTAAATCATGCAAAGTTGAATGTTGAACGGGCGCGTCAGCATAAAGCAAAACCGTTGGCGATTAAGGCTTTTAATACGGAATTAATTCGAGCGCAAAAGATTGTTATAAAATATCAAAATGAATTAAATCATGCAGTTGCTGAATTCAATCGTGTCAATCAATTTACGATTCAAGAAGCTAATAATTGGGATTCCAATGGGTCCAATCCCAATGTTAATGATAAAATTGTGAGAATGAAACAAACTTTAAATGCTGCAAAACAGAAAATTGATAATTTAAAAAATGCACTCAATTCTTTTAAAAGCGAATTAAGTAATTTGAATATTAAAGCGAAACAGTTTACTAAAAGCTTTAAAGTCAATGATAATAAATTAAGAAGAATGGAAAAAGCAGCTAACAAATTAAGACGAGCAATTAATAAAAACAAATCAAAGCGAAACCACAAACGGGATTATGATCAGTTATTGGTTGCATACAAAAATAAAATGAAGTCCATCGCAATCTTATTAAAATCAAAATAGTAAAAAGCGTAGTTCGAAAATGAATCTTTTTCGAACTACGCTTTTTGATTAGCTAAATATTTGTAATTTTAAGTTCATGCTATTGTTCTTATAAACTCTGTATATGATGACTATAACTACTTAGCCAATCCATCATGAATCTTATCTAAGTTCCACTTCATCATTGAATAGTAGGTGTCACCTGGAGTGCCCTTCTTTGCAAGGGAGTCGGTAAAGATCTTTGAATAGATCTTAATGCCGGTTTCTGATGAGACCTTATCCATTGATTTAGGTGAAACTGATGATTCAACGAAAAGGTGTTTAACGTCATACTTGCTAATGGCTGCAAGGACGCGCTTCATTTGTTCTGGCGTTCCTTGGGACTCAGTATTGATTTCCCAGATGTAAACTGGTTTCACGTGGTAGGCCTTTGAGAAGTATTTGAAGGCCCCTTCGGAAGTTACTAGGACCCGTTGTTTAGCTGGAATGTCCAGGAATTTAGACTTAGCATCCTGATTTAACTTGGATAGCTTTGCAATGTATGCATCAGCATTCTTTTGGAAGTAACTGGCGTTCTTTGGATCCTTTTCCTTCAAGACCTTCGTCATTGTCTTAACGTATTGAATTCCGTTAGAGAGGTCTAACCATGCGTGGGGGTCAACTTCATTTTTATTGGTAGTAAGGTGTAATGGCTTTACACCTTCACTGGCGGCAAAAACTTGCTTGCCAAACTTCTTGTGGGCGGTGTTAACTAATTCTTTGAACCAACCATTTCCACCGGTTTCTAGATTTAACCCGTTATAGAAAACGACATCGGCGTTGGTGGTTTTTGAGATATCTTCGGGCCGTGGCTCGTATTCATGGGGGTCAGTTCCCCGTTTCACCATACTATAAACATTGATGCGATCCTTACCAATGTTTTCAACCATGTTTTCTAAAATTGAGTTGGTAGTGACTACGCTCAGCCGTTTATCGCCATTTTCATTGGATGTCGATTTATGACTTCCCCGTTGGTTGATGAATAAAAAGACACCACCGATAATGACGATTGCTGCGGCAACTGCTGCGATAATTTTTTTCATTTTGGGACCTCTTTCCAGGATTATTTTTTAAAGTGGATTAAGTTTTGCTTGGGTGAGAAAATGAATGAGATTGCAAACATAATTGCTGCCATCACCACGATTGCAGGCCCGGAAGCCCAGTTGAATGTGTAACTCAGGTAGAGTCCGATGATCGATGCGACCGTTCCGAAGATGGCTGATAGGACTAGCATTAATGATAGTCGGTTAGTCCAGAAGAATGCGGTCGCCGCTGGAGTAATTAGCATTGCAACCACTAGGATGATTCCCACCGTTTGCAGTGCAGATACCGTAACCAATGTTAATACTAACATCAATGAATAGTGAATTAGCTGGGTATTTAGCCCATACGTTTTAGCGAATGTTTCATCAAATGAAGTAATTAATAATTCTTTGTAGCCAATGGTCACGAAAAGAATGACAACGGCTAGCACCACTGCGGTGGTCATCATATCGGAGTTACTAACTGCTAGGATGTTCCCGAATAGGATGTGGTGCAAATTTGTTGAACTTTCGGTTAACGAAATCAGGATAAATCCTAATGCATAGAACGAACTGAACACGACTCCAATCGAGGTGTCGACCTTGATCTTACTTCTGGTGGAGACGAACCCAATTAAAAGGGCGGCTAAGACCCCGAAGAACGATGCGCCTAAGAGGAGGTTAATTCCTAGCATGTAAGCCACTGCGACCCCTGGTAGAATCGAATGTGAAATTGCATCCCCCATTAGTGACATTCCCCGCAGGATAATAAAACTTCCAATGATTCCAGACATAATTCCGACCATGATGGCGGTAATTAGGGCGCTTTGGAGGAAATCATACTTTCCTAAAGCAGAGATAAATTCAGCAATTTTCATTATTGAGCCTCCTTTTGATTAAACAATACGGAGGATAGATCAGCACTAAATGCCTTACTAATATTGGTGGAATTGTAAACTTGATCAGTTGCTCCGCTAGCTACGATGCCGTGATTCATGATGATTAAATTATCGAAATAGCTGTTGACCTTATTTAAGTCATGGTGAACAACTAAGATGGTCTTATTTTCATTTCGCCATTGCTTTAAAATTTGCATAATTGAATTTTCACTTTGCAGATCAATCCCAACGAACGGTTCATCTAAAATTACAATATCTGCATCTTGCAGAATTGCACGGGCCACGAAGACCCGTTGGAGCTGTCCACCAGATAGGTTACCGATTTGGCGGTTTGCAAATCCGGTCATCTTAACCTTTGCTAATGCCTCCATTGCGGCTGCTTTTTCTGCTTTGCCGGGGCTATTGAATAGGCCGACTTTCGCATAGCTACCAGTTAATACGACGTCAAACACACTAATTGGGAACGTTAAGTCGATTTCCTTTCGTTGTTCAACATAGGCAATTTTCTTTTGGATGGCCTTAACTGGTTGGCCATCGTACTCGCTAGTTCCTGACTGGGACTTGATCAACCCTAACATTGCCTTGATAAAGGTTGACTTACCGGCACCATTGGGGCCGATGATTCCGGTGATTTTGCCAGCTTCAATTGCGATTGATAAATCGGAAAAGACTGGTGTGTCACCGTAGGAAACGGATAGATTCCTAACATTAAGCATTAAAAGCACTCCTTTGTGTTTTGCTACAGGGGTAACTAGATTGATTAGCTTTTTAGCTGCTAATAATCATATTTTTTAGGTTTACCAAAATTCATTACGCTTTGTAGTATACATAAAAGATTAACTTTTAACAATCTTCTTTAGAATTATTTAATAATATTTTCACCATGAGTATAAAAATTGATGGGTAGTTCATTTTACAATGAGCAAATTAAAAACCACAATGGAACTATCTTCCATTGTGGTTTTTTTAATTAAGCTAATTATTCATTTAAGACCCAGAAGAAGATTAGGAAAATAACCCCTAACACGTACATAATTGGGTTAACTTCCTTCCCCCGTTTTGCAGCTAGCATTGTGATTGGGTAGATAACGAACCCAAGGGCAATCCCATCTGAAATACTGTAGGTCAGGGGCATTCCTAACATAATTAAGAATGCTGGAGCAGCAATTTCGAATTTTTCCCAATGAACGCTCTTAAGTGAACGGGCCATTAAGATTCCGATAATAATCAATGCTGGAGCAGTTACTTGATCGGTAATCACACCCAACAATGGTGAGAAGAAGGTTCCGAGAATGAACAAAATCCCAGTAACGATAACTGTGAATCCTGAACGACCACCCACGGCAATTCCGGCGGATGATTCAACGAAGGCGCCCACTGGTGAAGTCCCCAGTAATGAACCGGCAACCATTCCAGTAGAATCAGCAAGCAATGCGCCACCAATTCTTGGAATCTTGTTATTTTTGATGAATCCAGCTTGTTCAGCCAATCCAACTAACGTTCCAGCAGTATCGAAGAAACTAACCAATAAGAATGTCAATACTACGATCCAAAGCTGGGCGGTATTGATGTCCGTAATGTGTTTAATTGATTGTAAAAAGATTGGCTTTAAGCTTGGCACTGCTGATACCCATTGACTAGGTAGCGGAATTAAATGCGTGATCATTCCGAGGACTGCAGTGGCAACCATCCCAATAAAGATTGATGCGGGCACCCGTGCAGACATTAACACTAGGGTTAATATTAATCCAAAAATCGTCAACCAAGTGCTGCCAACATGGAAGGACCCTAGTTCCACTAAGGTACTCTTGCTGGCGGTCACGATGCCCCCCTGGTTTAAACCAAGGAAGGCGATGAACAACCCAATCCCACCACTAATGGCACTTTTTAGGTCGTTTGGAATTGCATCAATGATGATTTCGCGAATCTTGAATAACGTCAAGACCAAGAAAATTAATGATGCAATGAACACACCAGCTAAGGCAGTTTGCCAAGGCACTTTCATTCCGATACAGACAGAGTAAGCAAAGAATGCATTCATTCCTAAACTAGTCGATAGTGCAATCGGATAGTTAGCAATTAGTCCCATCAAAAAACAACCAATGGCAGTTGCAAGGGCGGTTGCGGTAAACACAGCCCCCTTTTCCATTCCAGATGCACCCAAGACATTCGGGTTTACGAATAGGATGTAAACCATTGAGACGAAGGTCGTCAATCCGGCCACGGTTTCGGTCCGGAAATTAGTCCCTAATTCGTCAAAGTGAAAAAAGTTAGCTATTTTAGCTCCCATTTGAGGCCACTCCTTATAAATATTCGGTTTTCAATAAAATTACAAAGTTCATCTTAACACAATGTTAATTTTTTATCAAATTCACGAACGATTGGTTCGATTTAAGGAGTGATTAGGCAGAAATTACTTAAATGTGGCAAAGGCAGCATCGATTTGTTGATATTCAGCATCTGATAATTCAACATCCATGGCCTTCGCATTGCTTTGTACTTGTTCAGGGTGCTTTGCACCTGGAATTACAACTGAAATGTTAGGGTTTTGCATGTACCAAGCAAGAACTAGTTGTGCAATGGTAGCATTCTTTTGTTCAGCAAGTGGCTTTAAGGTGTTGACGGCTTTAACGATTTCAGCAAACCGGGCACCTTGAAAATCAGGATTACTATGCCGAATATCATCATCGGCAAAATTAACGGCAGAATTATCGTATTTACCAGTTAGTAGGCCTGAAGCAAGGGGGAAGAATGGGACGAATGAAATATCATGGTCCTTTAGGTATGGGAATAATTCCTTTTCAGCATCCCGGTGGATTAAGCTATATTGATCTTCAACGATATCAACAAGGCCGTCCTTGTTAGCTTCCTTTAATTGATCCATTGAGAAGTTGGAAACCCCAATTGCTTTAATTTTACCCTCAACCTTAAGTTCGTTTAATGCGGCAACTGCCTTATCCTTGGGGGTGTGGTCATCTGGGAAGTGAATGTAGAAAACATCCAAATATGTGGTATGCAGGCGTTTTAAGCTATCTTCGACTGCCTGTTTCAAGAATTCAGGGTCGTTATTAATCACCACTGAGTCACCAGTGACTTGTTGAGCTCCCTTTGAAGCGATTGCGAAGCTACCACGGTCGTAGCCCTGAATGGCTTGACCGATTAATTCTTCTGAATGACCCATCCCATAGGCAAAGGCAGTGTCTAGTAACTTAATACCGGAATCTAAGCCGGCTTTAACGATTTCAATTCCAGTAGCATCCTTTAAGTTTGGAAATAGGTTAGTGCCACCCACTGCGTTTGTACCTAACCCGAGTGGGGTGCTTAATACACCTGATTTACCAATTTGAACGTTACGTTCCTTCATAAGATGATTCCTCCTAAAATAAGTTTAATTTTGATTTGATATTCCTATTATGATACTAATAATCCTAAAATTAAAATATTTGGCCTTTAAATCGTGGCATTAGATTAGGTATAATTAATGTAGGAATTAATAAGGGAGGGAATTAAGTTGAAAACCGTTTTAGTGCTTGGAAGTCAAAAGCCGACCGCAAGGTTAGCAATTCATGAGTTAAGTGGGCGTGATGATGTCCATTTAATTGAATTGGATGATGAACAAGTGGATGTCACATATGAAAAGACCTACTTACCATTTATTTCAGATGTGAATATCATTATTTCGTTCTTGGGACCGTTGGATGTGGACATTGCGTTTGAGGGGCTATTTGATGCAATTCGGGCCAGTGAAGTGACGCTGACGAACTTTGTAATGATTTCCACTGCTGGAATTGATAATGAAGTAACGGGGACCCTTCAATTCCCAGCGGGGGTTAGTGATGTTAATGAGTATTTAAAACAACAACGCTATGCCATTAAGGTTGTTGATGAAGCCGAAATTCCCTATACGGTGATTAGACCGGTAACGGTGGTCGATCAAGTGGCTGGCCCCGTTAAGGTTTATGATGAGGGTGAAAAAATGCCTACTGGATTTGTTTCACGTGAAACAGTTGCTCGAGTTGCAGTCCAATCCGCTGTTGAGCATCAATACGTGAATCAATCAATTGGATTATTTCAAAATAAAAAGGATGTGTAAATATGGATTTAAACCGTGACCAACTGGACCAAGTGAAACAACAACTAGCTCGTGCGCAGCAAGTATCACATTTCGTAATTTTTGAAACTTACGATCCTACTTTAAATGAAAAGGTCCGGATGGTAATCGATCGGAATGGGTACGAGGAAATGAAAAAGGCCCGGAATGCTACGACACCAATGAAAATCATTCGTGACTTCGTACCGGTAACCGATGCATTAGCCCGGTGGGCAGTTGCTGAACACGATGCTGCAGCTGCTAGCATGAGTGGCAATGGTGATGTTGAAGCATTGGTCCAAAGAATGGATGAATGCATTAACGAAGTACTCGCCGAAAATAAACTGGAAACTAACAAGTAGTCATTGGCTGAACGTCAATGACTTTTTACATACTAAAAAGGAGAGAAGCTGACCATGGCACTACAATTTATCTTAGGAACTGCCGATAAGAATCACGCTCAGACGTTGACTGATTTATTACAAACCATGATTCATGACCGCCCCAATGACCGTTATTTTTATTTAGTTCCTAATCACATTAAGTTTGAATCAGAAGTGAAAACGTTAGAGCGGTTGAATCGTCATCATGATGATGTTTACGCTCAGACGAATGTGCAGATTTTTTCGTTGACCCGGTTAGCATGGTTCTTTTTAAGTCATGAGCCGGAGTATCAAATTCCTAGGTTGAGTGGGGCGGGGGTTAACATGCTGCTCTACCAAATTATTAACGAGCAACAAGAACAACTGACCGTTTTTCGTGGTGAAAGTGGACAGCCCGGGTTTATCAACCAAATTGCGAGTCAGATTGCTGAAATGGAATCTGGACGGGTGAGCCCCGATGACCTTGCCGACCTATATGAAGTTAATCATGATGCTCTGAGTCCCAGTTTACGTGATAAATTACATGATTTTACGATTATTTATCGTGAATTTGAGGAAGCTACGGTCGGAAAATTTATTCATCAAAATGACACTTTGAAACTCCTTTGTAACTACCTAATGGAAGCTGATTTATCACAGATGCACTTTTTTATTAGTGGCTTTTCACAGTTGAGCGCACAAGAGCGTGAATTAGTAATGATCATGATCCAAAAAGCAGCGAATGTGACCATCGATTTAAACCTGGATCGCCCAGCAGTTCGTGAGCGAGCAGATGAACCAGATTTATTCTTTCAACCGGCCAAGCTTTATCATCAGTTGTATCAATTTGCAAACGATCACCATGTCCATGTTAAGTTTGACTTATACGCTAAGCAAGAACGGGTCAATAATGATTTATTGGCGTTAAATAACTATTGGATTCAATCAAGTGGTGTTGATCCAATTCAAAAGACTAAGCTATTCGATGATCAATCCATTCAGGTGGTTAAAGCTGATAACTACTATGCTGAATTAACATCAGTGGCAATTCAAATTCGGCAATTAGTGGCCAGTGGGCAGTATCATTACCGGGATATTTTAGTAATGACACGGCATCTAGATAAATATCAAAACATTATTCAGCCAATTTTTAAGATGCAGGCGATTCCGTATTTTAACGATGTGCAAAAGTCGATGGTCGACCATCCCTTGGTCCAACTAATCGATGCGCTATTTAATATTGAGCCAGCTTTCGGTGCACGTTCGTATCGCTATGACGATGTAATGCGCTTGTTAAAAACGGAATTATTACTTCCGCGTGATGAAAATGGCCACTTAATGGACATTAAAGCATTTCGGGATGCACTTGCTTTGACTGAGAATGTGGTGTTAAAGAATGGCTATGAAGGATCGCGGTGGTTGCAAGATGACGACTGGCAATATCGGTGGTTGAACGATGCTGATTTTGAATCAAAGTCGCCTTCGGATGAACAGGTTAACCGTAAGATCAATTTGATTAGACACTATGTAAAGGATACATTCCCACCGTTCTTTAAACGCATGCGACGGGCCAAGGATGTGCCAACTGCTGCAAAGTGGCTGTACCAATTCTTAGTGGAGCAGGGGGTCGTAGAACGCCTAAAGCAATGGCGTGATACCGCCGTTGAACGCGGCGATTTATCCGCTGGTGCACAGCCTGAGCAGGTCTGGCAAACTTTTTGTAGCTTGTTAGACGATTTTGTGACCGTCCTAGGTGAACACCAAACGTTTAAGTTAGCTGACTTTTTAGAGCTACTGAAGGCTGGGTTTGAAGGGGCTAATTATTCGCAAATTCCATCGACATTGGATCAGGTTGCAATTTCTGAAAGTGGAATTGTCCAGATGCAGGATTATAAGGTCGTATTTATGATCGGGGCCACTGATGACGTGATGCCAGATCGAATTACTGATGATAATTTATTTAATGACAGTGATCGGGATGATTTAACGAAGTACTTTGGAGCTGATCAATATCTTCGTGACACTAGCATCAGCCAAATGGCAAATGATTCATACCTGAACTACCTGGCGTTTTTAACTGGTAGTGAGCGGTTGATTTTTTCATATTGCCTTGCAAACGATAGTGATAGTGAGACCGGGGTACAAATTTCACCATACGTGGATCGAATTAAACGCCATTTTCAGATTCAAGAATATCACTATGTTGATACCCCCAATGCTAGCCATGCGGATATTATGCCGTATGTTGGAACGCAACGCACGACGCTTCGCCATTTGGTGCAGGCTAGTTATGATCATAAGTATAACCATCATGATATGGCTGACTCATGGAACTTTGTGTATGCTGAATTGATTAACGCCAGTGCTGAAAGTCGTGCTTTGACTGAGAAGTTATTGGGCGGATTGGACTATCATAATACCCCAACCCGGTTAACGAATGAAATCGTCACGGGATTATATGGCAATACGATCGAGACCTCGATTTCACAACTAGAACAGTTTTATTCCAACCCGTATGAATACTTCTTAAAGTATGGTTTAAAATTACATGAACGGGCGGTCTTTGAATTATCATCCGCAAGTACCGGTGAGTTTTACCACGCCGCGTTGGACATGTTGGTCAAGCGCCTGCAAGCTGAGCAAATTGACTTGAAATCATTGGACGAACAGGATGTAAATCAGCTAGTAAATGAGGTCGCTAATCAGTTGTTGAACGACCCCAATAATTTTCAATACGCTATCTTGCATAGTTCTTCTCGAATGAACTACTTAAAGACGCAATTGATTAAAACCGTTGAACGAATGGCTTTAACAATGCACTGGCAAAGCCAATCAACGCCAATGCGACCACGTGATACTGAAATTTCATTTGGTCGGGTCGGCAAGGGGCCGAATTTAGATCCCCTAACGTTCGATCTTTCTAATCAAATTGTGATTCCAGGAATTCAAACCCTGAAGGTGCGCGGTCGAATTGACCGGATTGATTCGATGAATACTGAGGATAAACGCTTCTTAGAGTTGATTGACTATAAATCAGGAAATAAATCGATTGACTTCGGCCAGGTTTATGATGGAACCGCGATGCAATTGATCACCTACCTAGATGTAATTAAAAAGAATCTGGATCGATTTAGCCAGGAGCAAAAAGCTGAACTTGCGGGAGCGTTGTACTTCCACGTCTTTAATCCGAAGCTGACGCCCAAGGATCTTGAAAAGCATGATTTCAAAACCGCAATGATGAAGAAACAAAAGTACAGCGGGGTGTTGGTTGATGACCGGGAACTGATTAGCTTGATCGATGATCAAATTAAGACTGGTGGGAATTCGGTCATTTATCCAATTGGTTTTAACAAGGGTGGTGAAAAATTAAGCCATTTCAGTAAGGTAATTGAACCCGATGATTTGGATTTAATCTTACAACACACCGAACAACTGATTCAAAATGCGGGGGTACGCATCTTTAATGGTGACGTTCAACTAGCTCCCGTTAAGGATAATAATATGACTGCGATGCAGTACTCACCGTTTAAGTCGATCATGCAGTTTGATCCGCTACTGAGTGAAAATAACTACCGCAATGTTGAATCACTTGGAATGCAGGAAGTCATTGCAAAATTAAGGGAGGAACGAAAGCATGGACTACACTAAGGCACAATCCGCTGCCGTGTATGGTAAATTTAATGGCAACGTATTAGTTTCCGCATCTGCGGGATCTGGGAAAACGCGGGTCTTAGTTGACCGGGTGATCAATAAGTTGATTCATTTTGAAAGTATCGATCAAATGCTAATCGTTACGTTTACCAGGGCCGCTGCTAAGGAGATGAAGGATCGGATTCTATCGGCTTTGCAGGCACAACTAAGTAAGGCTAAGGATGCTAAGCTGCGCACCCACTTAACCCTCCAAATTCGGAAGTTACCGGTGGCAGACATTAGTACGCTGGATTCGTTTTGTCAAAAAGTGGTCCAAAGGAATTACTATGTAATTAATCTGGATCCTGATTTTCGGATTTTGACTGACCGGACTGAAACTGCGATGCTGCGTGACTTGGTCTGGGAAACCGTAAGGGAGAATTATTACGCAAATGATCAAGATGGTTCATTTGCGCAACTAACGGAGAATTTTTCAAATGACCGCTCTGATGACGGATTGACCGATTTAGTGTACCGCCTGTACGACTATGCCAATGTTAACCGCGACCCTAAGGAGTGGTTGAACCAACTAACCAAGCAATACCAGGTTGGGGATTCAATTGTGCAAAGTCCTTTTTATCGTCAATATTTGAAACCGACGTTGGTCGATCAACTCAATCAGGTGCGCCTTAATTTTCAAGCGGCGTTGGACTATGCCAATGAACAGCAATTGGCAAAAGAAGCCGCTTTAGAGGCTAGTGAAGTGGAGTTAATTGACCATTTAATTCGGCTTTTGGATACTGAGCAGTGGGATGCAATTCGAGATGCCATGAATGTTAACTTCAAGTCGTTCCCACGTGGTTCTAAAAATGATGATGAACTGGTAAAAACAGCGCATAACCACGTTAAGGACCTAAGGGATGCCGGCAAGAATCAATTTAGGGATCAAATTCTATCAAACTACTTTGTAAATGATGAACAACGCAACGTTGCAATTATGGATGCTTCAGCGAAAATCATTGATAAATTAGTCGAGGTCGTAGGTGCGTTTAGTGATCATTATCGGGAATTGAAGCGTAATCGCCACGTAATGGAGTTTATTGATATTGAACACGCTGCTTTGGATATCTTTAATCAAAACACTGGAAAGGCTAACGTCCAAATGGATTTGCAACGCCAGTATAACGAAATTATGGTTGATGAGTATCAAGATAATAATCGACTACAGGATGCCATTTTAACCACGATTGCCCGTCGTGATGAGGATACTGGCGAAACTAACAACATGTTTATGGTGGGGGATGTTAAACAGTCCATCTACCGGTTTCGACTAGCGGCTCCGGAAATGTTCTTGGAACGAATGAAAAAGTACCAAGTGATCGATAATGACGACCAAACGATCCTATTGAAAGAAAACTTTCGTTCGATGGCAAACGTCGACCACTTTGTAAACTTGATTTTTAACCAAGTGATGAGCAATCAAGTTGGTAAAATTGAATATCAAGGAGCCAATAACCTAGTTGCTGGAGCAAATTACTATCCAAATGAACTTGAATCTAAAGTAACGGTGATGCTCTATCGAAATCAGGATGTGACCGATTCTAATGATGAACAATCAGAACCCGTGAACGAGCGGTTTCAAGTGGATGATAGTGCCCATGGGCAAATTGAGTTAATTGCGCAAAAAATATTAGAATTAAAACGGAAGCAGCAAAGGGTGTATGACCGGCATGAAGGAAAAATGCGGGAGCTTCGATACTCAGATATTGCATTAATTTCAGCGACCCGGAATAATAACCTGGTCATTTCGGATGTTTTTGCGCAACATAATTTGCCGGTGACCATTAACGGGGCCCAAAGTTACTTTAAAACGACTGAAATTCAAATTATGATGGCGTTGCTGTCAATTATTGATAATCCGTACCAGGATATCCCGTTAGTTGCAGTGTTACGTTCGCCGATTGTGGGGTTGAACGAAAATCAGTTAGCCTATTTACGGATTAACTCCAATACTGGTGAGTACTACCAAGCGGTAACTAACTTTGTGCGGAATTACCCCCATCAAGATTCAACTGAGTTTGGTGATCAAGTCTATGCACGGGTCGGGCGCTTTTTGGACCAGCTGAGTCAATTTAGGGATACCGCGCAGCAAAACGAGTTAGTTACATTAATTTGGCAAATTTATGAAGTGACCGGCTTTTTGGATTATGTGGGCGGAATGCCGGCTGGGAAACAACGTCAAGCCAATCTGCATGCGTTATATGACCGGGCTGCCCAGTATGAAAAAAGTAGCTTTAAGGGCCTGTTCCAATTTGTCCGTTTTATCGATAAGATGCAAAGTGGTGACAACGACCTTGCCGAACCGGCTGCTAATCCGGATGATAATACGATTACGGTAACGACGATTCACGGAAGTAAGGGGCTAGAGTATCCCATTGTGTTCCTAGTGGATGCTAATCACCAGTTCAACATGCAGGACTCAAAGGGTGAGTATGTTTTAGATGATGATTTAGGATTGGGGATTACCTACTTTAACGATCAACGCCGTGAAAAGGTTGCCACGCTCCAAAAACAGGTTGTTCAAAATCGAATTGATAATGATACACTGGATGAAGAGATGCGAAAACTCTACGTGGCATTGACTAGAACCGAACAACAACTATTCATTGTTGGTGCAATTAAGGATATTAAAAAGACCGATGCGGACATTTTAGATGAATGGGGCCATAAGGCGATGCAAAGTGACCAACTATTGCTGACCCCAGCGTTACGCAGGAGCGCTAAGAGCTATTTAGATTGGATTTTACCAGCAGTAGCACGCCACCCTAAATTACAGGCCCAATTTACTGGCACCACTGCACTAACGGCATTGGATAGTGATACCACTAATATTTCGTTACGCTTCTACCATCCGGTTGACCTTCAGGAACATGCTCCCGAGCAACCGGTCGATGATGACCATGAGTTTATTGACCATTTGAACGCAACCGTTGCCGCCGGATTAGATGTTGACAACGCAAATCAAATTCAACGAATTATGGATTATCAATACCCCAATCAAGCGGCCACGACCACCACGGCATACCAAGCGGTTTCGGAAGTGAAACGGGCCTTTGATGATCCCGATGCCCTGGAGATGGGGCGCATTGATGGGATTAGTGAAGATACCAAGCAGACTAACCGGTACGTAGCCAATGACTTTGCCGAACCTGAGTTTTTACAAACAATTAGTCAGCCCCAACCCACTGAGATTGGGACGGCGACTCATTTGGTACTACAGCAATTAGACCTCACGCAGCCGCCCACCTTGGCAACGGTAAATGCTTTAATTGATCAATTGGTTACCGACCGGATTATTGCTGAGCGGGTCGCTGCTAAAATTGACTGCCAAGCGATTGTGAACTTCTTTAGCAGTGAATTAGGGGCATTAGTTTTAAAGCATCCAGACCGTGTGCGTCGGGAGGCGCCGTTCTCATTAATTATGTCAGCCAGCCAGTTGTTTAAAGGTTTTAATTCGGCCGCAAATGAAAAAATCTTGATTCACGGGATTATTGATGGGTACTTGGTTCTGGATGACGCAGTTTATTTGTTTGATTATAAAACTGATTATGTCGGTAAACGGAATGTAGAGCAACATGTACAACGCATTGTTGATAAATACCGTGGGCAGGTGAACCTATACGGATTAGCATTGGAAAAAATTCTCGGTCGCCCGGTCCGAAAGCGGTTCTTGTATCTACTTGCGATTGGTAAATTAGTCCCCATTCATGAGCACAACGATTAAGGAGGAAGCTTTTTGCTATTTTATTTAATTTTATTAACCCTGACGTTTGTCTGTCCAATCGTAGTGGTGTTGATCTTACTGGGCTTATTAATTAAGTACCATGGATTTATTAAAACAACCGGAATTAATGCCAAGGTGATTGATTTTGATGGGCACAAGCGGAATCGCCAGATTAGTTATCAGGGAATTTGGTTAGTCGTTTCAACCATTTTATTGGTGCTAATTAATCGGTTGGCAGCCCTGAAACTGATTGGACTGGTCATCTTAGTAGCAATTTTATTATGGTTATTCGTGCAAGCATTGATTGCAATTCAACGCGAACATACAAATGTTGATGTTCAAGCCATTGAGAATGATAATGATGTCGATTTAGACACCGTGCGTATTTTGATTGAAAAACGTAGCATCTTATACTATGCGGTCTCAACCACAATCATGTTGATCAACGTCGGGATCTTACTGAATCTACTAATCTTCTTTGAATAATAAAAAACCGTCCCAATCGGACGGTTTTTATTATTTAATTTGTGGATTTAACTTTAACGAATGGTTTAAGCGCACTGCAATGATGACTGCAATTACCGTTTTAATAACATCACCCGGAATGAACACCCCATTAGCTGATAGGGCAGCCATAAATGGCATGTGGGTTTGATAGCTAAGCCAAATGACAGCAACTAGGTAGACCCAGAGAATACTTACGATTAGGGTGATTAGGAGGACCCAGCCGAAATTGAGTGGCTGGCGTAATAATTTAGCCATTAGGTCAATCCCACCGGCAATTAATGCTGGCGTAAGTAACCATGCGAAGATGTAGCCACCAGTCGGGCCAAGGACGACCGCCAAGCCGCCCCGAAAGCCAGATAAAATTGGTAACCCAATTGCAGCCAATAAAATGAAGATGGCAACGGCAATCGTGCCCTTTTTACCACCTAGCAATAACCCGGCTAGGATAATCCCGAAATTTTGTAGGATGATTGGGACCGGAATAATGCCGATTGGAATCCCCGGAATAAAGCCTAATACGATGATCAAAGCGACCATTAGTGCAATCTGAGTTAAATCTTTACTTTTCATTAGTGTTCCTCCATCATTACGGTTGTTAACCTTTTATTTAACACGGTTAACAATTATACAGGATTAAAAAACGAGAAGCAATTCCACTTTAGAATTACTTCTCGTTTTGATGGTTAATTCGGACTTTAGTAACTTCGCCAGTCATGACTCGTTGCAGCTGCCCGTCAGCACTTCGGAGCATCAATGCGCCGTTATCATCAATGGCTTCAACGGTGCCAACAATGGGTTGATTACGGATATTGATGGTGACCTGCTTACCGATTACAACTGACAGTTTGCGGTATTCATCCATTGCAATCCCGCTTTGGTAGGTTGGATAGCTCTGCATGAACTGATTAATGATGTCCGCAGCTAATTGATTTCGATCGATTGGGTTCGCACTAATTGATGTCACCGGTTGGTTAATGGTGGATGGAAACTGCTTAGTGGATAGATTGATTCCAATCCCCACGATAATCGCTGATGGTTGCATTAACTCGACGTCCATAATGGATTCGGTCATGATGCCACCGACTTTTTGGCCGTTGACCCAGATGTCATTGATCCACTTTAATTGAAATGGAATCTGGGGATAGCTTACCTTGAGTGCCCTGACCACTGCGACAGCGGTCGTGGTCGTGAGTAAACCAGGATTAATCATTGCATGGTGTTCAACGGGGACCGCAATTGTTAGGTATAATCCAGAATTAGCGGGTGAATAGAAGTGACGCCCGCGCCTGCCATAACCAGCAGTTTGTTGGTTTGCGATGATTACAAATGGATTAGTGATTTGTTTGTGGTTTAAAATATCCTTTGCGTACTTATTAGTAGAATCGATTTGGTCGAACGTTTTAATCTGAATTGATTGTGAACATTGCAGACTGATTTTAGTAGCGCTGAGCTGGGTGGTCCCCAGATAGCGATAGCCGAGATTATGCTTGCGCTCAATTTGATGACCATTATCGATGAGGATGTTAATGGTTTTCCACACCATCGTTCGGCTGATTGATAGCTGCTTTGCAATGGCTGTGCCGGAAAGCCATTGATTAGGATGATTTAAGAAAATTTTTAGAATTTGAGAATTTGACATGATTAAGCCAACCTTAGTTAATTTGATACCATTATCATATCATATTGTAATTAATATTATTGGTATAAACCAAATTTATGTTAAAATATAGATAAAATTAATTCTAAGGAGTATTCACTATGGATAAAAATTACTGGACTACCGAACGTTTAAATCGTTTGTATAAAGATTGGCCAGCTGATCGAATTGAGGAACTTAAAACCCAAATTAAAAAATCGAACTGGCGGTTTGGTTACCACATTCAAACTGAAACTGGATTATTAAATGATCCTAATGGTTTTTCATACTTTAATGGCCAATGGCATCTCTTTTTCCAAGCATTTCCATTTGGCGGAACGCATGGGCTAAAGAGTTGGACCCACATGGTCTCAGATGACCTGGTGCACTGGGAAAACGTTGGAAAACCAATGGTTCCCGATACTAAGTATGACCGGCATGGTTGTTACTCTGGTTCAGCCATTGCAATCGATGATAAGCTCTTCTTAATGTATACTGGAAACGTCTGGGAAAAGATGAATGAAGTTCGGCACCCATACCAAGATGGGGCCTGGATGGATAAGGATAATAACATCACCAAGCTATCCGAGCCATTGATTGCGAACCCACCAAAGGGCGTTACTGGACACTTCCGCGATCCACAAGTAATTAAGCATGGTGACTACTACTATGCATTCTTAGGTGCTCAAACGACCGAAGAAAAGGGCGAAATCGTTGCCTACCGTTCGACTCGCGTTGACGGTGGTTGGGAATTTTACAGTAAGTTAGACATTGGAAACGATAACTTGGGTTACATGGCTGAATGTCCAAACCTATTGTTCGTTGATGGGCACCCAGTTCTAACCTTCTGTCCACAGGGGGCCGATAAAAAGTCCTTTAAATATGATAATGTGCATCCCAATGCATATATCGTTGCTGATGACATTAACTGGGAAACGATGAAGTTAATTAACCCTTCCAAGATGCGTCAATTAGATGAAGGATTTGATTTTTATGCCGCTCAAGGAATCAATGCACCTGATGGTCGGACGCTACTTACCGGTTGGTTAGGGTTGCCAGATACTACCTACCCAACTGATGATGAGGGCTGGGAAGGCGGCCTGTCCATGGTGCGTGAATTAAGCTTAGATGATGATAAGAACTTGATTCAAACGCCAGTGGCTGAAATGAAATCAATTGAAGATGGTCCTGAAGACACTTTCAACGGGATGGAAGTTGATAAGCAAAGCTTGATTGATTTTAAGATCAACCCCGATGCTGATAATCAAGTGGCAATTACCGCTGGTAACACCCACTTGGTATTTGATATTGATAGCGATTGCCAAAAGTTGACCCTTCATCGTAAGGACGTTGAAAACGATGGTCATGATGAAACGAGAAGTATTCGCTTGAACAACGGGAAAATTGAAAACTGTAAACTATACCTTGATAACACCGTTTTTGAGCTTTTCATTAATGATGGTTACAAGACCATGACCGGATTTTTCTTCCATGAAGGAACCCACTTAAACTTAAATTGGACCGAAGTGGAAGAGATGCGGGTGACTAAGTTAGCTAACCTTGACATCAACGGTTCTAAATAAGACTGGATTTAAATGTAGAACGCTAAATTACTTTTAGCGTTCTTTTTCTTTGCTTGATAATTAAATTAATTATAACTCATTAAAAAATAACTTATAAAATGTTTATAAATCAGTATTTTTAAATGTGATATAATTTTTATTTATTAACTAGCCACGCTTTGACTATACCTGATTGTCGCGATTATAATTGTAGGATAATCTTACTAACTTATAATTAATGAATTAACAGGAGGGTTTTTAATGGGTGTTTTATGGAGCTCAATTCAAAGTGTACTAGTGGTGGTTTTAATTATGGCACTGGGTTACATCTTAAGAAATACCGGCTGGTTCGCTGATTCATTTGGGGGAAATATTGCTAAGTTTATCAAGAACATTGCGTTACCAGCTTCCATTTTTGTATCAGTACTAACTAAGTTGACTCGCGATAAATTAATTAGTTTTTCTAGCTACCTATTGTGGGGACTGATCTCGGTTGTAATTGGTTACTTAATTTCATTTCTTCTGGTGAAGATCCTACGGGTCAGAGCGGGGCGGCGCGGAATTTTCATTAACGCAATCGTGAATGCTAATACCATTTTCATTGGCTTGCCACTGAATATTGCGTTGTTCGGAGAAAATAGTATGACGTACTTTCTGGTGTATTACATCATTAACACGGTTTCCACTTGGGCGTTCGGGGTGTTTTTAATCAGTAATGATGACCCTACTAAGCAGTCCTGCCCTGCTGGTAAGAACCGCATTAATTGGAAGCAAGTGTTACCAATGCCGTTGGTCGGTTTTTTGGTGGCATTGGTATTTTTAATATTGAACATTCCAATCCTGCATGTTGACTTTATTGCACAATCATTAACCTACGTCGGTAACCTGGTGACCCCGCTTTCATTGATTTATATTGGGATTGTATTAGCTGATGCTGGGCTAAAGAGCATTAAATTTGATCGCGACACCGTCGTAGTGTTGCTGGGGCGGTTTGTTTTATCGCCAGCCGTGATGGTCATTTTGATGTTGGTAGCCACGCGTGATGCCAATGTGCCAGCCATGTTATCGCAAACAATGATCGTCCAGTCAGCAACCCCAATGTTGGCAGTGCTACCGGTATTAGCCGCCGATTCGCACGGGGATGTTAAGTATGCGACTAACATTGTAACGACATCGACCGTGTTATTTATTATCGTAGTACCAATTTTAATGACCATTGTTCAATACATTTAAGATTAGGGAGTGCTTACTGGCACTCCTTTTTGATTTTCCAATAGTTTCAAGCTACAATTAAATTTCAAGAGGGGGATTGAAATGAAAAAGCGCATCCTATTAATTCCATTATTATTAATACTGACGTTGGGTGGCTGTGGTGCTAATCAATCAGCCCATCGGCAATCGACTAGTCAATCTAGTACCAACTCAGCTAGTAGCAAGTCTACTACGGCTAAAAATCAAACCAAAAAACAACCCACCATCAACTGGCGGCAACCATCTGAAGATAAGCCATATCCAAAGATGCAATTGAGTGATCATAACTGGCTTAAAGTATCGATTAAGCAACAGCGCGTCTATGTAATGAGCCCTCAAAACAAGGTACTTTATACCATGAATGCATCCACCGGAGCCCATAATTCAACCCCGCGTGGGACTTATCATATTCAATCAGAGCGGGGCCATTTCTTCTATAATCAATCATCGAAGGAGGGGGCGCGTTATTGGACATCCTGGAAGGACCATGGCATCTATTTATTCCATACCGTGCCCACGAATGCACAGGGGCAATACATTAAATCAGAAGCTAGGCAACTGGGGAAAACGGCTAATTCACATGGCTGTATTCGCCTATCAATTCCAGATGCTAAGTGGATTAACCAAAAGGTTCCAACCGGAACGAAAGTGGTTATCAAATAAAAAACAGGTCGAATTGACCTGTTTTTTTGCTATGATAATCGAATTACGGTTACTAAGATGTAGATCATGATTAGCATAACGACCATTAGTGGAGCAGTAAACTTAGTAAATATCCGTTTATGCTTATAGATTAAGTACCCTAGCAGGGCGAATACGACAACCACTCCTACTAAGTACATTATTGTTAATTTAACTTGAACGTCAAAATCAGATTTAATCATTTGAAGCCCCCGCTTGCTTAGGAGCCTCAATCGTTCCCGCATTACGAAGATTTTCAATGTGTTCGTAGAGGACACCATAGCGCAATCCCTGTTTCGAGAAAATCATTCGATCAGAATTAAGGCGCCAGATTAATGACATTGCGGGGGCCAAGCCACCAACGATAATGTCAGCCCGTTCCTTAGATAAACCGGGAATGTCCTTACGTTCATCTAATGTGGAGTCCATTAATTTTAAGAAGATGTCCTTTACTTCCCGCGCGTTCATATGGAAGCCGTGGATATCATCCCAGTGTAACTTATCTGGATCATTGCGACGCTTAATTTTGGCTAGCGTCCGATTGGAACCGCCCAGCCCGATAATTGGTAGGTTCGTTCCCCGATAGAGCCACCAAATGTCGTTATAAATATCATTGAGTTGGTCAAAGACCCGATACATTTGGCCAGCTGATGGTTTATCGGCGTTAACGTCTGCTTCGGAAAGGGTCACTGAACCGACGGGTAAACTAATTAAGTTAATGATGCGTTTATTCTGCACTAGGATTAGTTCGGTACTAGCGCCACCGGTATCCATGATGATTCCATTTACCACGGGCAAGGAGTTGATTACCCCTAAATAGTCGTAATAAGCTTCTTTGGTCCCAGGGATTACTTCTAATGTAATTCCAGTCTTTGTTTTGACTTCATTTAAAAAGTCAGCTTGATTTACTGCCATTCGAGTGGCTGCAGTAGCGACTGCCCGGATGGTCAAGTTAGGCAGGTCCTTAAAAGCATCTTTAAAGGATTCCAAGGCCGTAATTGTTCGGTCAATGGCGGGTTGTTTTAAGACTTTTTCATCACCCATGTTTTCGGATAAGCGTACGGCCTCCTTGCGTTCGATAATATTTTCAAACGTCCCGTCTTCTTTGATTCTAGTAACGGCAAGGCGGGCTGAATTTGAGCCCAAATCAATTACTGCAAAATGTTCCATATCCTAAAGCTTCCTTCCATTGTGGTTACGAATTGGCATGAACTTAGTGGTCTTTTTCTTAGCTGAACTGCCAAAATCCTTTTTGAATAATGCATTCGCAATTCTTTTACGATTTTTAATTAAGAATGATTGGGCGTTCAATGGTTCTGCGCCGTTTTGAGCAATGTGTGGCCATGAATCATCAGGCTGTAGAACGCGCGTTTTAACATTATCGTCCCATAAAATATCGTAAATTTGAATGATGTGTTCGCGAATATCATCCTGCAGGATTGGGAAGAGTAATTCTACCCGCCGACTAAGGTTTCGTTTCATCAAATCAGCGCTAGATAGGAAGACTTTTTCTTCGCCATCTGCGTAGAAATAATAGATCCGGCTGTGTTCCAATAGTTGGCCCACTAGTGAGTGCACCGTAATGTTATCACTGACGCCCTTGATTCCGACCCGGAGATTACAAATACCGCGAACGATTAGGTCGATTTTAACCCCGGCGGCACTGGCCTCATATAGTTTTTTGATAATGGTCGTGTCCGATAGTGAGTTCATCTTCATTTTAACCAAGCCCTTTTTACCGGCCTTCACGTTTTCGATCTCGTCATCAATACGTTCCATTAAGTAATTCCGAATTCCATTTGGTGAAATGGTTAGCTTATGGAAGTATGGTGGTTCCGAGAATCCCGATAACATATTGAAGATGTTAGTGGCATCAATGCCCATTTCCTGGTTATCTGTAAAAATCCCCATATCAGTGTATAGGCGAGCGGTGACGTCATTGTAGTTTCCAGTTCCCATGTGCATATAACGCTTAATGCCATCCGCTTCTTTTCTGACGATTAAGGTTAACTTACTGTGAACCTTCAATCCGACTAGTCCATAAATAACGTGACACCCAGCCCGTTCTAGTTCATCAGCCCAATGAAGGTTATTGGCCTCATCGAAGCGGGCTTTTAGTTCAACTAGTGCGGTGACCTGCTTACCATTTTGGGCGGCGTGCTTAAGTGATCTAATAATTGGTGAATTGGGTGAGACCCGGTAGAGGGTCATCTTGATGGCCAGTGTATCCGGATCGTTTGCAGCCTGGTCGATGAAATTTAAGACGGGTTGGAACGAGTCATAGGGATGGTGAACGAAAACATCGCTTTTAGAAATGGCGTCAAACATAGATTCATCTTGCAATGGGGTTGGAAAGTATGGCGTAAACTTATCAAAGAGCAAGTTATTATGTCGTTGAACTTGCTTGATCCACTTGCTAACTAGGGTCAGGTCAATTGGACCATCGACAACGTAAATTGCATCATCATCGAGTTGGTATTCCTTGATTAAACGGTTGCGTAATTGATTACTCATGCTGGATTCAATTTCTAATCGCATTACCTGGCCCCGTTCACGTTGCCTAAGTTCATGCTTGATTTCGCGCATTAAATCTGAGGTGTCTTCATCCGCTTCGATATCCATGTCACGAGTGACCCTAAAGCAGGCCATGTCATGGGCCGTGTAACCAACGAATAATTCACCTGCGTAGTGCTTGATGACCTCTTCTAATAAAATGAAGTCGTTGCTTGCGTCCGGAAGCTTGATCACTCTGGAAAAGACATCCGGCACCTGAACGGTAGCAAAAGATTCCTGTTCATTTTGGCCCTTCTTAGTGATGATCAATGCAATGTTTAATGTATTATTAGCAATGAATGGAAATGGTCTTGAAACATCCACCGCAAGTGGGGTTAACACTGGATATAATTTTTGGTGGAAGTAATCATCTAAAAAGTCAATTTGTCGATTACTTAGTTGGTCCATCTTAAGCATGTGGATATTCTTTTTAGCTAATTGGGGAAGCAATTCATTAAATAAAATATTATATTGGGTATCCACTAAATGGTGCGCCTTCTTGGAAACTCCCTTTAGTTGTTGGGCGGGGGTTAATCCAGCAGCATCTGGCTGTTCGTAGTTAACCGCAACCAGTTTGTGAAGGGATGCGACCCGGATGTTAAAGAACTCGTCAAGATTACTTTGGGTAATGCCTAAGAAGCGAAGGCGTTCCAAGAGGGGATTATTAGTGTCGTTTGCTTCATCTAAGACCCGACTATCAAAGTCAAGCCAACTAAGTTCACGGCTATTGAAGTATTCTGGATTATCAAACTTCATATTTTTAATCTTCCTTTCAATTTGGGTTTAACACCGAATACGGATTCAAAAAATGCGCCCTTCCGGTCAAAATCAAGCTTTTCAAGCTCGATTTGTTGATCAGCTGTTGCGGTAATGATGATTTGGGTGGGGTTCCATGTTCCAATATCAATGGATTTGATTTTTTGCTTGCGGCTGGCATCTAGTGCATCCGCAATCCTTAAAATCGCAGATAATTTCATAATTCGCATCCGTCGGTCGATGTTCATATTTTCAAGGTGCTTAAGGGCCGATGAAGTGGCCTTATGGCTGTGGTATCTTGAAATGGCAGCCACCATATTGAGCTCTGATTCAGAAAGCCCAATAATTTCAGAATTTTTGACGATGTATTCTGAATGAACGTAGTGGTTATGGTTATTGATAAATGAACCTACGTCATCAACAATAGCTGCAATTTCGATCAATAAACGGTCCCGTTCGTTGAGGCCGTGTAGTGGTTTTAACTCATCGAATAGTTGAAGAACGAACTTTTCAACAAATTGTTGATGGCGTGGTTCGACTTGGTATTGATTTGCTAAATTATGGGCAGAAATAAGAATTTGTTGTCTTAAAATGTGACTTTTGCCGTTACCGCTAGTTTTAGAAAGTAAATCGTATGTCAATCCGTTAATGAATTTTAAATCTGATACCCAAAGGCGTTTGGGATGGAAAATTTTAAATAATTCGTGGAGGAGGGTCATAAATGGAAGAATCTGTGGAACGTCGTCCTCATCCACATCGTATTTTTGCACTAACATCTGATCATTACTAGCTTTAACTTCATTATATAATTCATTAAACTCTTTATTAGAGAATCTAAGCGTCTTATGAAGGTCACTGATTAACGGTTTGATGATTGCAACTGATGACCCCATCAAAATGACGTTATCAGTTCGTTTAATATCTGGGAAGTGCCTGATAAAATCAATCAACCGACTATCAACATAGTCACGAAGAATTGCGAAGTAATTTGGCTCTGATTCCTTAATTTCGCGCATTGCCTCGTAGACACGTAACGGGCCCAGTTTAAGGGTCCTGGATGTGGTAAATTTACCATCACGGTATGCAATTAATTCTACACTTCCGGAACTGATATCAATTAAAAGGGTGTTTTTCTGGGTAATTTTATCAAAATCTTTTAGGTAGGTATTGGTAGCTAGGTTACGATAGAGGGCCTCTTGACTTTGGCTAATCCACTTAATATTGAAGTGGCTTCGTTCTTCAAGCTGTTCCCTAACGAACTCTGAATTTTTAGCTTCATGAAATGCATGTGTCGCATAGAATTGATAATTACTGACGTGATATTCATTGAGTAAATCTTTGATAACATTCAATGCCGTTGCGATTTCATTAACGGTATCGCTATGCACAACGCGCTCGGAAAAGACATCTTCACCGAGATCAATATCATAACGAGTGTCTTCGACGACCTTGGCATGTGTTAAATCAATCACCTGAACGTAAATGTTTTGGGCACCCATTACAATAATTGCTGAAAAATTGATGTTGACTGGCATTAAATTGCTCACCTCGCTAATTGAGTTAAATTTGACTAACTTAATTTTAACATGGTGACCACCTTCTTAACAGAAAGTAGCCGGTTAAAAAACCACCGAGTCAGTCCTCAGCGGCTTTTGATTTTTAAACAGAAATATCGATGGCCATTCCCATGCCACCACCAATACAAAGACTGGCTAATCCCCGGTGTTGGTGATTTCGTTTAAGGTTATTGATTAGGGTAACGATGATCCGTGAACCTGAATCACCGAGGGGATGACCAAGTGCAATGGCACCCCCAGTAGCGTTGACGCGTTCGCGATGGATTCCTAATTGATTAATGACTGCAAGTGCTTGAGCTGCGAACGCCTCGTTTAATTCAACTTGTTCGAAGGCGTTTACGGAAATCCCTTGGCTTTTTGCTAATTCCTTAATGGCGTAGTATGGTGCATACCCCATGATGGATGGGTCGATACCAGTCTCCTTATAACCATTAATGGTAGCTAGGGGATGAATCCCTAGCTCGAGTGCTTTTTGTTTCGTCATGAGGACTAGTGCGGAGGCCCCGTCATTTAAACTCGCTGCATTCCCTGCCGTAACGCTACCTTCAGCTTTGAAAGCGGGCTTTAACCTTGCTAACTTAGCTAGGTTCGTATCCCTGCGGACGCTTTCATCACTATTGATTTGAGTCCCGTTTGGGAGGTCGATTGGGATGATTTCATCATTAAAGGTCCCATTGTCCTGAGCAGTAATTGCCTTTTGATATGATTGAAAGGCAAATTCATCTTGTTGCTGTCTAGTAATGTTGAATTGTTCAGCGACTTTTTCAGCTGTTAACCCCATTGGCGCACCAGAAAACGCATCGGTTAATGCATCCTTTTGGATTGAATCCTCTATATTAACTGCGCCCATTTTATGACCAAAGCGCATATCATGATTTAAAAACGGGGCGTTTGACATACTTTCGGTTCCACCGACCACTACGATTTCAGCATCACCAACTGCAATCGCTGCTTGTCCGGACCGCACCGCTCTGAGGCCTGATCCGCAAACTTGGTTTACAGTAAATGCAGTTTTACTTTCTGGAATGTCGGATTGAATTTGAATTTGACGTGCGATATTTTGCCCCGCACCTGCAGAAAGAACGTTTCCAAAAATTACCTGATCGATTTGAGCTGGGGAAAGGGCAGCTCTTTTAATGGCCTCCTTAGTGACGATCGTACCCAATTCAACTGATGAATGGTTGCTAAGTGCGCCACCAAATTTTCCGATGGGGGTTCTAACGGCACTAACGATTACAACTTCTTCCATTTTAAATGCTCCTTTGGTTTTGTATTGATTGTTTTTAGTATACAATATTTAAATAATGGGATAATGAAATAAAAGCTAAGTTTGGAAAAAATTAATTCCACGTTAGCTAACTTCATTTTAAAAATAAATTGCAAAAAAGTTTATCAAATGTATTGACTTACATTTTGATAATTGATATTATATAAAACGTTGTCAATTGAGCAGCGCTGCAAAGCGCTTATCAATAACCAACAAAAAATAATTTCAAATAAATGTTGACATTGAGTTAACAATTTGATATTATTAAATAGTTGTCGTTAAGAGCGACACAGCAAAGTAGATCTTTGAAAACTGAACAAAATTATGACAAAACTGTGTAAGGAACTTCATATTTAATATGAAGTACAAAAAACTTATGCGAAGTCAATTCGCTTTAAAGTAACAAAATTAAGAAGAGCTAACGTTAAGCTTTTCATCATAAGATGAGAGTTTGATCCTGGCTCAGGACGAACGTTGGCGGCGTGCCTAATACATGCAAGTCGAACGAACTTCCGTTAATGATAGTTGATGCTTGCATTAACTTGACTTAACATCGAAGTGAGTGGCGAACTGGTGAGTAACACGTAGGTAACTTGCCCTAAAGCGGGGGATAACATTTGGAAACAAGTGCTAATACCGCATAACAACAAAAGCCGCATGGCTTTTGTTTAAAAGATGCGTTTGCATCACTTTAGGATGGACCTGCGGCGTATTAGCTAGTTGGTGGGGTAATGGCCTACCAAGGCAATGATACGTAGCCGACCTGAGAGGGTAATCGGCCACAATGGGACTGAGACACGGCCCATACTCCTACGGGAGGCAGCAGTAGGGAATCTTCCACAATGGACGCAAGTCTGATGGAGCAACGCCGCGTGAGTGAAGAAGGGTTTCGGCTCGTAAAACTCTGTTGTTAAAGAAGAACGGGTGTGATAGGAAATGATCACATCGTGACGGTATTTAACCAGAAAGTCACGGCTAACTACGTGCCAGCAGCCGCGGTAATACGTAGGTGGCAAACGTTGTCCGGATTTATTGGGCGTAAAGCGAGCGCAGGCGGTTTCTTAAGTCTGATGTGAAAGCCTTCGGCTTAACCGAAGAAGTGCATCGGAAACTGGGAAACTTGAGTGCAGAAGAGGACAGTGGAACTCCATGTGTAGCGGTGAAATGCGTAGATATATGGAAGAACACCAGTGGCGAAGGCGGCTGTCTGGTCTGTAACTGACGCTGAGGCTCGAAAGCATGGGTAGCAAACAGGATTAGATACCCTGGTAGTCCATGCCGTAAACGATGAATGCTAGGTGTTAGAGGGTTTCCGCCCTTTAGTGCCGCAGCTAACGCATTAAGCATTCCGCCTGGGGAGTACGACCGCAAGGTTGAAACTCAAAGGAATTGACGGGGACCCGCACAAGTGGTGGAGCATGTGGTTTAATTCGATGCTACGCGAAGAACCTTACCAGGCCTTGACATCTCCTGCAAAGCTAAGAGATTAGCCGTTCCCTTCGGGGACAGGATGACAGGTGGTGCATGGTTGTCGTCAGCTCGTGTCGTGAGATGTTGGGTTAAGTCCCGCAACGAGCGCAACCCCTATTATTAGTTGCCAGCATTTAGTTGGGCACTCTAGTGAGACTGCCGGTGACAAACCGGAGGAAGGTGGGGACGACGTCAAATCATCATGCCCCTTATGGCCTGGGCTACACACGTGCTACAATGGACGGTACAACGAGTCGCGAAACCGCGAGGTCAAGCTAATCTCTTAAAGCCGTTCTCAGTTCGGATTGCAGGCTGCAACTCGCCTGCATGAAGTTGGAATCACTAGTAATCGTGGATCAGCATGCCACGGTGAATACGTTCCCGGGTCTTGTACACACCGCCCGTCACACCATGAGAGTTAGTAATACCCAAAGTCGGTGCAGTAACCTCTTTTGAGGAGCAAGCCGCCTAAGGTAGGACTGATGATTAGGGTGAAGTCGTAACAAGGTAGCCGTAGGAGAACCTGCGGCTGGATCACCTCCTTTCTAAGGAATAATTCGGAACCTTGCACAGTCATAGTTTTGTTTAGTTTTGAGAGGTCTACTCTCAAACTTGGTTCTTTGAAAACTAGATAATATTTTAATTTTTCCAAATTATTGAATTGTATTAAATACAATTTCAACCGAGAACACCGCGTTATTTTGAGTTTTTTAAATAGTTTATTCGTATTTACTCAATTAACCAAATACCACTTCGTGGTAATAGGTTAAGTTATTAAGGGCGCATGGTGGATGCCTTGGTACTAGGAGCCGATGAAGGACGGGACTAACGCCGATATGCTTCGGGGAGCTGTACGTAAGCTTTGATCCGGAGATTTCCGAATGGGGAAACCCAATAATCTTGATCGATTATTACTTGATGACGAATTCATACTCATCAAGAGGCAGACGTGGGGAACTGAAACATCTAAGTACCCACAGGAAGAGAAAGAAAATTCGATTCCCTCAGTAGCGGCGAGCGAACGGGGAACAGCCCAAACCATCGAGTTTACTCGGTGGGGTTGTAGGACTGAACATTTGAGTTACCAAAGAATTAGATAGTCGAAAGATCTGGGAAGTTCTGCGACACAAGGTGATAGCCCTGTAGACGAAATCTAATTCCCTCAGTTCAGGATCCTGAGTACGGCAATACACGTGAAACATTGCCGGAATCCGGGAGGACCA